>DAHUYJ010000010.1 GCA_027315225.1 Candidatus Saccharimonadota bacterium
GTAGCGCTGGACGTCGCCAACCACATAGAGGACGTGGGAATTTTTGGCATCGAAATGTTCCTAGCCGAAGATGGCCACGTGCTAGTTAATGAAATCGCGCCGCGAGTTCATAATTCCGGCCACTATACGATCGAAGCCTGCCAGACTTCGCAGTTTGAACAACACGTCCGGGCCATTACCGGCCTGCCGCTCGGTCCGGCCGATATGAAAGTCCCGGCCGCCGTGATGGTCAACATCCTAGGGGAGCAAAACGGCCCGGCAGACCCGCAAGGTATCGACAAAGCCGAGCAGGAGCCGCATACTAAAGTACATCTTTACGGCAAATCGCCAACCAGGATCGACCGCAAGATGGGGCATATAACTTCAACCGGCGACACCGTCGCCGAAGCCCGTTCCCGGGCCGAGGCCGCACGTAAGTTAATTACGATATGATCAAGCTGGCAATCTTCGACTGGAACGGCACGATTCTGGCTGATGTGACCGCAACCGTCGAGGGCTTTAACCGACAGCTGCAGGCACTCGGCCAGAGACCGGTGAGCCGCCAGGCGTTTCTTGATAGTTTTGAGACACCCATATCAAGAATGTTCGCCAATGTCGGCGTTGATCTGGCAGAGTTTGACGACAAACTGCGGCTGGATGCAGCCCATGCCTTTCATAATTACTATGAACCGCGCATCAATCAGGGCCGGACCCGCATCGGCGTACGCAAGACCCTTCAAACGCTCAGTTCCCGCGGCACTACCTGTATCGTACTCAGCAATCACACGACCAAGGAGATTCAGGCTCAGATAGTACGCCTCCGATTGGAGCCATTCTTCTCGACAGTGCTGGCTCACGACTCGATAGGCCGCAACCACCATGAGGACAAACAACAATACCTGGAAAATTTTTTGCGCGGCAGTCGCTTCCGTCCCGACCAGTCTGTTATCATTGGCGACAGTGTTAATGAAATCCTTATCGGGCAACAGCTCGGCATTCCGTCGATCGCTATCAGCGGCGGCTTCACCAGTACAGCTCGACTTCTGCGCGCCAAACCGGATATACTTATACGCAAGATGACTAACGTCGTAAAAGCAATCGAGGAGATACAATGAGTAACCCGTTAGTCGGCATAATCATGGGTTCGGATTCCGACCTGGATATCATGAGTGCCGCGGCAAAGACGCTCGACGAGTTCGGCGTAGCCAACGAAGTGAGGATTGTATCAGCCCACCGTACGCCTGATGAAATGGCAGACTATGCCAAGTCTGCCGAAGAACGGGGAATCAAAGTCATTATCGCCGGTGCCGGCGGTTCCGCGCACTTGCCGGGCATGACCGCCTCAGAAACCACGCTGCCGGTTATCGCTATTCCCATCAGAAAGAGCGAAAGCCACGAGGCCTTTTGGTCCAACATCAAAATGCCGCCCGGCATCCCGCTGGCCACCATGCCGGAGAACAGTGCCCGTAACGGAGCGCTCCTGGCAGTGCGTATTCTGGCCCTGAATGATCCCCAGTTAGCACGCAAATACTCCGACTTCGTAGCCAAACAACGCGATGAAGTCCTCGACAAAGACGCCCAGCTTCAGTCCAAGGGCTGGGAATCGATTCTTAACGGATAGAGCTCGATTAACCCGTAGCGTACGCCCGCAGGCTCTTTCTTGAGGCGAGTGATGGCTTGTTCGAGCGAAACATTATTGATCCAGTATTCTAAACCTACCCTAGTCCCTCCATGCCCAACAATTATGACTCTCTTGTTGTCATACTGGTCAAGAAGGTCTTTTAGAAAGGTTTTTATCCGGCTTAGGAGCTGCACATAACTCTCGCCACCCGGGAATGGCTTGCTGATCCGCTCTATTTTCTGCTTTTTCATAAAGCCGTTGGGCCGCAACGTGAATTCGCCATAGTCACACTCTCTCAAACGCGCATCTTTGACAATAGGAGAACGACCGCCAAAAGCAATCTCAGCTGTTTTGTACGCCCGCTGCAAATCAGAGCAAAACACGATGTCAAACATCTTGCTTTTATACTGCCCGCCAATGCGTTTGGCTTCTTCCAGACCAGCCGGAGAAAGTGCAACATCATTATGTCCGGATGCACGCCCCGCTTCATTGTCAAAGGTCGTAGCATGACTGTGGAAGATGATTTCTACCATGACTTACCCGGCTCGACGGCCGATGTCAGTGCGGTAGTGCGCGCCGTCGAAGCGGATGAGCTTGACGGCAGCGTAGGCTTTGTCCAAGGCTTCGTCCAAAGTGGCAGCAGTAGCTGTGACGTTGAGCACACGGCCACCGGACGTGACCAGCTGGCCGTCTTTGGATGCAGTGCCGGCGTGAAAGACCACGATGTCATCGAGCTTCTCAGCTTCTTCTATTCCGGTAATTGGTAACCCTTTCTGGTAGCTGCCGGGGTAGCCGCCGGAGGCCAGGACTACGGTTACGGCGAAACCGGGTCGCCATTGCACCATGGCCGGATCAAGCTGCCCGCGGGCGCAGGCAGACAGTATTTCGTACAAATCACCGTCAAGCAGGCGCATGTAGACTTCCGCTTCCGGATCGCCGAACCGGGCATTAAACTCCAGGACTTTGATATCGTTACCGTCGATCATCAAGCCGGGATAGAGGCAACCGGTAAACGGGGCGTTCTGTTCGCGCAGGCCTTTGAGGGCCGGCTGCACAACCTGACCGTTGATGCGCGCTAGCTGCTCGTCAGTGATCCAGGAGACCGGCGCGATAACGCCCATGCCGCCGGTGTTCGGTCCCTGGTCGCCGTCGTTGACCTGCTTGTGGTCCTGCGAAGCAGGGAAGATAACGGAGGTGCGGCCGTCGCATAGGGCGTGCAATGACGCTTCCTGGCCTCCCAGAAAATCCTCGACCACGACTTTGCTGCCGGCCTCGCCAAAGGCCTTGTTAACCATTATGGTGTCGATAGCTTCGTCAACCGCTTCGACGCTCTCGGCGATGATCACGCCTTTGCCGGTAGCCAGGCCGTCGGCCTTGATCACCACCGGTCGCGGCCGGCTTTTGGCGTACTCCCGCGCCGCGTCGGCATCGGTAAAGTTATTAAACTCGGCTGTCGGTATCCCTTGCGCCGCCATCAGGTCCTTGGAGAACGTCTTGGACGATTCGATCCTGACGGCTGCCTTGGTCGGGCCAAAGATAGCCAGCCCGGCCGCCTGGAACGCGTCAACCACGCCCGCTTCGGACGCGGCTTCTTGCCCGACAACGGTCAAGGCGATAGCTTTGTCCCGGGCAAACGCGAACAAACTGTCAACATCATCAAAAGCAATATCGACGTTCTCGATACTGCCGCGACTGCCGCCGTTACCGGGTGCTACATAGACCTTGTCTACCTGGGACGACTGAGCCAGCTTCCAGGCCAGCGCCTGTTCGCGTCCGCCGCCGCCAATTACCAGGACCTCCGCCATCGCTACTTCTCCTTTTCTGACAGCATATACGCTTGACGGGCTTTGATAAAGTCCTCCGTATCACGCGGTACATATTGCTTTTCGACCGTCTGGACCCGAGCGAACAGGCTCTCTGCGGTGTCTCCGGGCTCCACCGGCACTTTGTGCTCAGCAATAATCGGTCCCGCGTCATAATCCTCAGAAACCACATGTAGGGTCTGGCCGGCATAAGGCAAGTGATGGTCCAGCACGTACTGCTGAATTTGCTGTCCATAAAACCCTTTGGTGTCAGGCAGCAGGCCGGGATGTGTGTTCACCATGCGGGCTTGGAAGGCACTGGTATACTCCGGCAGCCAGCCGAATGCTTCAATCAGGTGCGGGCCGATTCGCTTCATGTAACCCATAAGTGCCACTAGGTCAAAGTTTCCGGCCAGCAGCGCTGCCAATATGGCCGCTTCTTCGCCCGACGTCTGCTCGCCCTGGCCTACATGCTCACCGTGCGCCGCCGGATGCGTCTTGTAGTTTATTAGGATACATTCGATGTGCAAGCCGAACTCCCGGTTTAGATTCGCTACCCGCTGAAAGATGCCGGCGTCCCGACGGCTGCAGATCACCAGGTCGACATCAACATTAATTTCGCCGCGCTGTCCGGCCCTAATAAAAGCCTCGGCCGTCGTTCCGCTACCCGATGCCAGGATAGCAATACTGGGATTCATGCGCTTGCGCTGCGGACCGTTGCTAGCCGTACGGGGGTGTGCCCGGAGCGGGGAAGGACCTCGCCCGGTTTTAAACTTATGACCTCTTTGGCCCGGCGGCCGATGGGAATCGGATACTCGCCGGTGAAGCAGGAGGTGGTAAAACTCTCGACCGGCAACCCGGTGGCTTGCATCATGCCGTCAAACGACAGGAATGACAGTGACGTGGCGCCGATATAGTCGCGTATTTCTTCTTCTGTCATGTACGCGGCCAACAGCTCTGACTGTCGAGGCGTGTTAATACCGTAAAAATCGGGGTAGCGCACCGGGGGGCAACTGATCAACAAGTGAACTTCTTTGGCGCCGGTTTCGAACAGCATCTTCACCAGGTGCCGCATGGTGGTGCCGCGAACGATCGAGTCGTCAATTAAAATAACCCGGCGGTCCTTGATGAGTTCGACTACCGGGTTAAGTTTCATTTTGAGGTCTCGTTCGCGAAGTTTGGTTGTTGGGCGTATAAAGGTGCGATGGATGTAGCGGTTCTTAATGAGCCCCATTTCAAACGGAATACCGCTGGCCTGCGAATAGCCGAGGCCGGCGGGAATAGCCGAGTCAGGCACAGGTATGACCACATCGGCGTCAATTTGAAATTCCTTAGCCATAGCCCGGCCAAAATCCTGGCGAACAAGGTCAACGCGTTTACCAAGCAACAGGCTATCGGGGCGGGCAAAGTACACCATTTCAAAGATGTCGAGCTTTGGTTCGCCCTTAACGACCTGGTGGCTGGTTATCCCGTTCTTGTCCATTACCACCAGCTCTCCGGGTTCAACATCGCGCACGTGTTCAGCACCAATTGTGTCAAAAGCACTTGTCTCTGATGCCACCACGTACCCGCCATCGAATTTACCGATTGACAGCGGGCGGACACCGCATCTATCACGAAACGCAATTAAGCGTTCCGTGTCCATTGCCACCGAAGAAAAAACACCGGTGAAGAGCGGATAGGCTTTCTGGATAGCATCCACCAGGTCAAGGCCGTCATCCATATAGCAGCCGATGGCAGCGCCCATCATGCTAGAGTCATTCAGCTTGTCCAGGCTGACGCCGCGGTCAGTCAAGAACTCCTCGAGCATTGTCCAATCCGGTAAGTTACCGTTGTGAGCAAACGCGATTTTGCGCTTGCGGTCGACAAAAGGCTGATTATAGCAGTCGTCAGTGCCGCCGGACGTTGAATAGCGGTTATGGCCGATGGCCAGGTGGCCGGGCAATTGCTCAAGGTCCTCTTCTCTGTATACCGTAGCCACCAGACCCGGTGCGGCATGCCGGTAGAGACGGATACCGTCGGTGCTGGCAATGCCGGAACTTTCCTGACCGCGGTGCTGCAAGGCCCATAGTCCATAAAAAGTCAAACGGGCCGCTTCGCGGCCCGTTTGCTTGGCAATCTTCGGGGTAATAATGCCAAAGACAGCACACTTCTCGTTTAGCTCGTTCATGTCGGTCATCAACGGCATCTTAGGCCCCTCTTAGTTTTTATAAGAGCACACTGGTTTCCCTGTTTGCGGGAATGGGTTGCATAATACACCAGCATGCGCTTTAACTACCTAACTTGCTTCTATAATAAACCATAACAAGCACGCCTGGCAAGCCCGGTTATGAATTATCACGCTGCTCTTGCGACTAAATTAAATAGTCTTTGGTTTCCTGAGCATCACCTGTCAGGTTCTGATATAATAAGTCGGTAAGAGGAGCTTTAAAGCCAGTGGCCGAATCCGCCAAAACCTATGCCGCCAGCGGTGTCGACTATAGTTCCGTCGACCCCATCAAAGTCCTGGCACAAGAGCGTGCCAAAGCTACCGCAGGCAACCTGAAGGCTCTGGGCGGACAGGAAGTCGCCGCCAGCCGCGGCGAATCGGCTTACGTCTGGGAAGAGGCGGACACCTATCGCTCCCTGGTCATTGAGGGGTTGGGCACCAAGAATCTCGTCGCTGACGTCGTACGAAGTTTTACCGGCAGAACCCATTACGACACGATCGCCCAGGACACTATTGCCATGGTCGTCAACGACCTGGTCGTGGTGGGCGCTTTGCCTCAAGTGGTCAACGCCTATTGGGCGGTTGGTGATGCCGAGTGGATGCGTGATGAAGAACGGGCCCGCGACCTTATCAACGGCTGGGGTGCGGCCTGCCAGGCTATTGGCGCAACCTGGGGTGGCGGAGAGACTCCCACGCTTAAAGACATCGTCCAGCCCGGTACCATTGACCTCGGCGGTTCCGCCATCGGCATTATCAACCCTAAGGAAAGACTTGTTCTGGGCGACAAGTTGAGTGCCGGCGACTCTATTGTACTTATTGAAAGCAGCGGAATTCATGCCAACGGCATCACTTTCGTTCGCAGCCTGGCCGCCAAAGACCCGGATATATATAAGACAAAGCTGTCTGACGGCCGGACGTTCGGCGAAGCCATTCTGTCGCCGACGCATCTCTATGTTGAGCTGGTCAAGTCGTTACTGGAAGCCGGGCTTGACTTGCATTACATGGTTAACATAACCGGCCATGGCTGGCGCAAGCTAATGCGGGCCGCGACGGACTTCAGTTATGTTATTGATAAAGCGCCTCCGGCGCAGCCAGAGTTCGGCCTCATGCAGGAACAATCCGGTGCCGACAATAAAGAAATGTATGGAAACTTTAATATGGGTGCTGGATACGCCGTCTACGTGCCGGCTGACCAGGCGCAGCAAGTCATATACACTGCCGGCAAGTGCGGACTCAAGGCCTGGGCGGCTGGCCAGGTCGAAGCCGGGCCTAAGCGAGTCGTCATCAAGCCATTGGACATTACGTTTGCCGGCGACAGCCTGGAGGTACGCTAGTGCTGGCTTACCGAGGGATCGCGGCACTCTCGGATTTTCGTTCAAAAAAGCTGCTCCACCGCCTACAGGCGGTTGATGCTTCGATCACCGGTGTTGGAGCCGAGTACGTCCACCTGGTCGACCTCGAGCGCAAGCTGGATTCGGACGAAGACGCGCAACTTCAGCGACTGGTCACGTACGGTACGCCGTACGGGGGCTCGGCTAATGGTACGCTCTATCTGGTGGTGCCACGGCCGGGAACAATTTCCCCCTGGTCATCCAAAGCCACGGATATTGTCCATAACTCCGGTTTGACGACCATCAAACGTGTAGAGCGGGGAATTGCCTATTACATAACCGGCGCCAAGCCCGGCGACCCAGCCATTGCCGCGTTATTGCACGACCGTATGACCGAGAGCGTGTTACCCGATATAGAGTCGGCACAGATCCTGTTCAAGACCACCGAGCCCAAGGAACTGCGCACTATCGATCGGGCCAAGCTCAAAGCCGCCGACAAGGAGCTCGGCTTAGCGTTGACTGATGACGAAATCACTTATCTCGAACAGGCGTACGCCGAACTCAGGCGCGACCCGACCGACGTGGAGCTAATGATGTTCGCCCAAGTAAACAGCGAGCATTGCCGGCACAAGATCTTCAATGCCGACTGGATCGTTGACGGCACAAAACAACCCAAGAGCCTTTTTAAGATGATCAAAAACACCTACGAACAGGGCGGCCAGGACGTGTTATCTGCGTATCATGATAACGCCGCAGTACTCAAAGGCCCCCGGGCCGGCAGGTTCTTCAGCGATCCGGTGAGCGGTGCATATGATTATCATCACGAGCCGGTACACAGCGTCATCAAGGTTGAAACGCACAACCATCCGACGGCTATCGCGCCCGTGCCCGGGGCCGCCACCGGCATCGGCGGCGAGATCCGAGACGAAGCGGCTACCGGACGCGGCGGCACGTCCAAGATGGGCTTGAGCGGTTACACGGTCTCCAATCTGGAGATACCGGGAAGCGTACAGCCGTGGGAACAGCCATACGGCAAGCCTGGACGTATTGCTTCGGCGCTGGATATCATGCTGGAAGCGCCGATAGGCGGCGCCGGTTTTGCCAACGAATTCGGCCGGCCGAACCTTTGCGGCTATTTCCGCACGTACCAGCAAACAATCGGCGACAACGTATGGGGCTACCACAAACCAATCATGATTGCCGGCGGCCTGGGCAATATCCGCGACCAACATGTCGCCAAAAAGCAGCTTCCCGTAGACGCCTTAGTTATCGTACTAGGCGGTCCGTCCATGCTGATCGGCCTGGGCGGCAGCGCGGCTTCCAGCATGCAAGCCGGTGCAAGCCAGGAAGATCTCGATTTTGCCTCCGTCCAACGTGGCAACGGAGAGATTGAGCGCCGTGTCCAGGAAGTAATCAATGCCTGTTGGGCACTGGGATCCAAAAACCCGATCTTAAGCATCCATGATGTCGGTGCCGGCGGCCTGTCCAACGCTTTGCCGGAGCTGATACATGATTCCGGCCGCGGCGCGATATTCAAACTGCGAGACATCCCAAGCGCCGAACCCGGACTCTCACCTATGGAAATTTGGTGTAACGAAGCCCAGGAGCGGTATGTACTAGCCATCGCACCGAGCGAACTAGAGCCCTTCTCCAAAACCTGCGAGCGCGAACGATGCCCATTCGCCGTTGTCGGAACGGTGACGGCAAATGACCAACTAGTACTCAAAGACGAACTATTCAAAAATAAACCGATTGACCTGCCGATGAACGTGTTGTTCGGCAAACCACCAAAGATGGTCCGAGAAACCACTCGTGAAGACAACAAGGCCAGCGAGCTGGACATAGGCAACATCGAGTTAGATGAAGCCGTCGAACGAGTGCTTAGATTGCCGGTTGTCGGCAGCAAGAAGTTCCTGATCACCATAGGCGATCGGACAGTTGGCGGCTTGGTCACACGCGACCAAATGGTCGGGCCATGGCAGGTACCGGTCAGCGATGTAGCGGTCAGTGCCGTGTCGTTTGATTCCAAAGCAGGGGAAGCGATGGCCATGGGCGAACGCACGCCTCTGGCCGTGTTGAATGCCCCGGCGGCCGCCCGCATGGCGGTCGCAGAAGCCGTTACCAATATTGCCGCCGCCGATGTGCAAACACTTCAGGACATCAAGCTGTCCGCCAACTGGATGGCGGCCGCCGGCCGCGGCCAAGAAGACCAACGCTTGTTCGACAGTGTGCGCGCTATAGGTGAAGAATTTGCGCCCGCCTTAGGCCTGACCATACCTGTCGGCAAAGACTCATTAAGCATGCGCACGGTCTGGGAAGAAGACGACAAGAATAAGTCTGTCACCGCGCCGGTTTCGCTCATCGCGACCGGGTTCGCCCCAACACAAGATACCGGCCGGACTTTGACACCACAGCTTGATCTTTCGCAGCCCAGCCGTCTTATCCTGGTAGAGCTAGGGAGCAGTCCGCGTCTGGGCGGTTCGGCGTTAGCCCAGGCCTACAACAGACCAGGCGGAGAAACGCCTGATGCAGATGCCAGCGTACTCAAGGACTTTTTCCCTCGGATTTCAAGAATACGTGACCGGGTTTTGGCATACCACGACCGTTCTGACGGCGGCCTGCTGGCAACCGTACTGGAGATGGCGTTCGCCAGCCGTTGCGGGCTGGGACTGGAGATCGGCCGCCTCTGCGGCTCCCCGCTCGAAAAACTCTTCAACGAAGAACTGGGGGTGGTTTTACAAGTCAAGGAAACCGACGCCCGCAACATTATTAAATTGTTCGGCAACGCTGTCGACATCGGCCGGCCAACAAAGGATCAGAGCATCGTCATCTCGGATGGAACCGAAATATACCGAAACACCCGTGCCAAACTGGAAAGCTGGTGGAGCGAAACCAGCTACCAGCTGCAAAAGTTGCGCGATAATCCCGAATCCGCTGATCAGGAATTCAAGGCTATACAGGATAATAAAGACCCCGGGCTTTCTCCGGTAGTCAGCTTCGAGGTGTCTGACAAAAAATACTCCAACAAGCCCAAGGTTGCCATATTCCGCGAACAAGGCGTTAACGGGCAAATCGAAATGGCGGCCGCCTTCGACCGGGCCGGCTTTACCAGCGTGGACGTACATCTCAACGACATTATGAGCGACCGGGTCAACCTGGATGACTTTACGGGGCTGGCGGCCTGCGGCGGGTTTAGTTACGGTGATGTGCTCGGAGCCGGGGAGGGTTGGGCCAAATCCATCCTCTACAGCGACAAACTGCATAACATATTTAGTACATTTTTTACTCGGCCGGACACGTTCACGTTAGGTGTTTGTAACGGCTGCCAGATGCTCGCAGCGCTCAAGGGGCTCATACCTGGCGCCGGGAACTGGCCGACATTTCTTAGAAACACCTCCGAGCAATACGAAGCCCGGGTTGTCACGACCCGAATCAACGAATCGCCGTCAATCTTCTTCAAAGATATGGCCGGCTCGATGCTGCCGGTCCCGGTCGCCCACGGGGAAGGACGCGCCCAATTCGCTAATAAAAAGCAGCTACAGGCCGACCTAAAAGACAACCTGGTCGTCGCCCAGTACGTCGATAATTACGGTCACATAACCGAACGGTACCCGGCCAACCCCAACGGCTCGGAGCAGGGTATTACCGCCCTGACCACACCAGACGGCCGGGCGACTATCTTGATGCCGCACCCCGAGCGCGCTTTCTTAACACGCCAGCTCTCCTGGCATCCGGCGGAGTGGCCTACCGATTCACCGTGGATGAAAATCTTCCAAAACGCCCGCGCCTGGACCAAATATAACCGGGACTAATTAACAGCTTGGGTTCAGGCGACAACTTCAACTTTGAGCCCAAGTTCATCCATTGCTATCGGCTCTTCCTTACCGTAGTTAGGCAATGAAACACAAAAGCCACCAGTTAATTCTATGTAACCCCCATAGGCTGGTGACATCTCTTTTACTTTACCCTCCGCTTCAGAAAAGCGTACCAGGTCGCCGGTTCTTTCGCCCCACTGGCCAGGAGTTTCATCATAGACCCCGTGTTTAGTAATTGTGGCTGGGGCATCTTTTATGACTCGAGCAGCAACTCTTGTTCCGCGCCAACGCTCTGTAAGCATCTTGCGACGCTTGGCTGCATTGCCAGACTCGACAACACGGAATGGCGTACAGCCGGTACCGTCTTCCTCATGCTGCGATCGAACCGCAATTACTAAATCCGTTAGAATATCTGAGTCTGGGGAAAGCGCTTCAGCTTTGGCAACTGTTTTCATAGAAATTCCTCACTTAATAAATTTAAATTAATATATAAAATTTATTCTGTCAACTTTTGTGTGCTTCAGGCTTTTAGAAACTCGAGGCACTTCTGGTAGTGTTTGTCGTCGATCTTGCCCTCACTGTGCATGATGTCGACAACTTCGCGGACAGTCATGAAGGCGTGCAGGTTATAGCCGTTCTCTTCCAGCGCTTGGCGGCCGCCTTTGCCGTAATCCAGCAGGACCATAGCGTCTTTTATAACCAAACCTTGCCGCTCCATAGCCGCTGTAGCTTCCAAAAGTGAAGTCGCGCGCGTCACCAGGTCTTCGATCATGACGACCGTTTCACCCTCGTTGTACTCGCCCTCAAGTGCTTTTTTGAGCCCGTAACCTTTGGCCAGTCCCTCTTTGCGCATGAAGATCCAGGGCCGTTCTATCTCCAGGCTGATGGCACCGGCAATCGGCAGGGCAGCGTAGGCGACGCCGGCCAAGCGATCGTAGGTAAGCGATTCAAGTTGGGCCGCATACAGCTTGGCAACTTTTTTGAGGACCTTCGGGTAGCTGATGAATAATCGCAAATCAAGGTACATCGGGCTGACGATGCCGCTTTTGAACGTAAACTCGCCGAATTTGAGCGCTCCGATCTCATAGAGGTCAAGCGCCAGCTCTTTTTTCTGGTCTTCTGTGCCCACTACTGCTCCTTTCGATATCGGTTAATCTCGTCGCGGGCCTGGAGCGCCGCCTGTTGGGCCGCTTCGGCAAAGTCCTCGCCGCCGGAAGCATAGATGATGGAGCGGGATGAATTAATGATCAGGCCATTGCCATCGCTGGTAATCCCCGCCTGTACCGTTGCCTCGATATCGCCGCCCTGGGCTCCAAAGCCGGGCACCAAAAAGGGCATGTCGTCACCAACCAGCCGGCGGACCTCGGCCAATTCTTGCGGCGCGGTAGCCCCGACTACCAGCAAGCAGTTGCCATTCGCATTCCACTCATCACGCACGTGCTCGGCAACATGTACGTATAACTTGCGGCCGTCAACCAGCATATCCTGGAATTCGTCAGAGCCTTTGTTGGACATCCGGCAAAGCACGATAATGCCCTTGTCCTTGCGGTCCAAAAAGGGCTGAAAAGCCTTTCGCCCCTCATATGGCTGGACCGTAACAGCGTCAACGCCCAGGTAATCAAACGCGAACGTAGTGTAGTGACTGTTAGTGGTATCAATATCGCCTCGTTTAAAATCCAGAATAACCGGTATATCCGGATGTTGGGTTTTAATGTAATCGCAGGTCTGGTTCAGCTCCGTTATTCCGTCTGCGCCGCGCGCCTCATAAAAGGCCGAGTTTGGCTTAAAGGCGCAGACCGCGTCTGCCGTGGCATCGATAATTGCTTTACTGAAATCAAAGAAGGGTGTTTTGCTCTCGCGCACATGTTCCGGCAACTTATCGATATTGGGGTCAAGTCCGACGCACAGCAAAGAATTATTTCTGGCCCAGGCCGCAGCTAGTTTGCGCTTAAAATCCATATACTTGTAAGTGGTTTTCATTTATTATACATGTAATGCCCCAGCTGCCAGCCATATTCTTTGATCCCGCCAAAACGTTTGATGACAACTTTGACCATGGTCCGTTCCTGGCTGCCGGACCGGCGTATCAGAACGAGGGTGAACCTTCGTATACTTTTTTGGGCCACAAGCTCTACTCGCCGTTCGGCATCGCCGCCGGCTCGCTGCCGACCTCCAAGCACGTTGGCGGTGCTTTTAATCGTGGCTTTGACGTCGTCTGCTACAAGACCCAGCGCAGCGTACCATTCCCTGTCAATGAGTTTCCAAACGTAGTCTATTTGGATATCGACGGCGACCTCACACTTGAGAAAGCCGCCCGGCCGTTAGCGGGCCGCCTGACCTCGGACGTGCCACTGGAGAAGTTGACCATCACTAACTCTTTCGGCAATCCGTCGCGCGGGCCGGGTTTCTGGGTCAATGACATGAAAAAAGCCGTGGCCGCGCAAGGCAAGGGCCAGCTGCTGATCGCCAGCGTAGTAGGGACGATACGAGAGGGCTTTGGCAAAGAAGATTATTACCAGGATTTTGCCGACGCAGCCGGTTTGGCCGTCAGTGCTGGCGCGCCTGCTGTTGAGATCAACCTGTCATGTCCCAATGTCGCCAACGAAGGTGTTGTTTGCTACACCCATGACGCCGTTCTCAGCATTGCCCAGCGCACCAAAGCCAAGGTCGGCGACGTCCCCATCATCGCCAAGATTGGCTACTTTACACCGGACCAACAGGAACTTCTGGAAAAGATCGTGCTGGATACCAGGGATTACGTATCGGCTTTTTCGGCCATCAATACCATCCAGGCCGCCATTGTCGACGAAGACGGCAAGCAACTGTTACCCGGTGAGGGCCGCCTGAGGTCCGGCGTGTGCGGCGCAGGCATCAAATGGGCCGGCATCGACATGGTCAAACGCCTGGACGCCTTACGCAAAAAACACCGCCTGAGCTTTGAGATCATCGGCGTCGGCGGCGTCATGGCTCCGGCTGACTTCCACGACTACCGCGCTGCCGGCGCCGACGTTGTCCAGTCCGTCACTGCCGCCATGTGGAACGACCAGCTGGCTGCCGAGATAAAGGCTACTCTACACTAAATTTGGCGAAAGTTAACTTGTTGTTTATAATAAGTTTAAGCGAGGTTACCTAATGAAGAAGCCCGGGAGCATAACATATGAGGAGGTCGCTGCCAACTTTGGTCTACCGGTTGTTCCAGCAGACACCGACCCTTACTTTGACGAAGAGGGAGCGCACACTGCACGAGGTTATTTTTTAAACGCCCTGCGCTTGGTTGAGAGTATGGCTGATGTAGACATGGGGTTCGACGGCACGGACTTTTCCCAGGCTGTAGAGCACGTTGTTCGGGAAGAGCTTGAGATACCTCCAGAAATGCCCTCCGAGGGTATAAGGATAGACTTTTGTGGTTATTCCTCAGGATATGCGGCTTGGGGCTGGATACGTTTACTAAAAGGCGACAGCCTTACCCGGTTACTACAGAGTTTTTCAGTGGCTTATGACATCGACCCAGAAAGTTTAGTCAATATGTCTCTCGAGAACTATATAGCGCGTAAGCTCGGTTATAGTTTTCAAAAAGAACAGCCCGAAAATTCTTTATTGCGGTGGTACGACTTACCTTAAAAGATCTGCTCCAGGTTATGGCAGTAGCCGACCGCTGCCGGGCTTGACTAGAACCTTGCCGTCGACGAAAACAGTTTCGCCGTGCAGGATAACCTTGCTGACACGGCCGACGACGCGGCGGCCGGCGAAGGGGCTCCAGCCGGCTTTAGTGAGCAGTTCCTCGTTACGGATCTCACGCTCCGACATATCAACTTCAATATGTGTACTGTCGTCAACCGGCACGTTAAAGATACGGGCCGCGTTGGTGTGCAGACGTTCGATGAGTTGGGCTCGAGTCAAACGGCCTTCGGCTTCGGCGCTCAGCATAAGCGGCAGCGTTGTCTCCAGGCCAGGCACGCCGAATGGCGGCTTGTCACTGTCCTTCTCCTCTTTGGTGTGCGGCGCGTGATCGGATTCGATAATATCGATAGCGGCAAAGTGATCCCACAAAAAGTCCTGGTCGGCTTGTGGCTTCAAAAACGGCTTCATGAACCCGTACGGACCAAGCTGGTCGGCATCTTTCTCGCTCAGAAACAAGTGGTGCGGCGTCACGCCGCAAGTGAGCGGTAGCCCGGCGTCTTTGGCCCTCATCACGAACTCCAACTCGGCACGGCTGGAAACATGGCACATATGCGTAGGCTTGGACACGGCCTTGAGCGTCTTCCAGACTAGGTCTGAAACGTCATCTTCGGCATGAAGCAGGATTGGCTTGCCCTCGGGCCAGGCTTCATATATGCCGCGCAGTTTGGCGCCATCAATGATAAAGCCCCCGGTTGTAATATTCAGATAAATCTTCAGCCCCATGACTTGACTAATAACTTTGGGGAATTCTGCAAAGTTGTCGCCCAAAGTGCCGAAGTGAAAGCCGATATCACAGACCGCCTGGCGCCGGGCGCTGTCTATCTTGGTCTGCAAACGGGCCTCGGTAGTAATAGGCGTAAGGTTATTAGGCATGTCCATGACTGTCGTGAAACCGCCGGCCAGCGCCGCCGAGGTGCCGCTCAAAAAATCTTCTTTGTACGTCTGGCCCGGATCTCGCAAATGGACATGCGGGTCAATCAGGCCGGGCAAGGTAATAGTCTGGCTCATTATTTCGATTATAGGCCAGGGATTGCTATATAAAAAATATTAAGAGCCTTGCGCGGCGGGTTATTGTTTGCTACATTCTATAGCAATGTACACGGGACCGAAGCAGCTCGCGGCTCATGCCAAGCAAGACGGAAATCGCTCCGAAAGGGGCGATTTTCTTATTATGCGGAAGGCGCGGCTGGCCTTAAGCGATGGCCAGTCCTTTGCCGGCCAGACGCCGGAATGGGTGGATGGGGAATTTGGCGGCGAAGTGGTCTTCAATACCGGTATGACCGGCTACGTGGAGTCATTGACCGATCCGTCCTACGCAAATCAGATCCTGGTCTTTACCTATCCGTTGATCGGCAACTACGGCGTGCAGCCCGAGGACACCGAGTCGGACAAGATTCAAGTCAGCGGTGTGGTTGTGAACGAAGCCGCGCTGGCAGCCAGCCACAGCGGTTCCCAGGCCACACTTCTGGAGTGGCTCAAATCCCAAGACATCCCTATTCTGATTGGTGCCGATACTCGGGCTTTGACCAAGTACCTGCGTAGCCGCGGCACCATGCCCGGCGTGATTACTACGCGGATACGTCGGCCGGCTATGCCGAACCTCGCGCCAGCCCGGGTTACGATAGGGCAGCCGACTACCTACAACAAGGAACGTCGCAAAAAGATCGTTTTGGTAGACTGCGGGACTAAGGAAAATATCGTACGCTCGCTCAAGCAACTGCCCGTGCAAATAATCCGCGTGCCGCTCGATTACGATTATACGAATGATGACTATGACGGCGTCGTCCTGTCCAACGGCCCGGGCGACCCCACGGATTATCCGGAAACAATCGCCATCACCAAGAAGGCGCTCAGAGCCGGTAAACCGATGTTTGGTATTTGCCTGGGCACACAGATGATGGCACTGGCGGCCGGCGCCAAAACCTATAAATTACCGTACGGCCACCGCGGCCACAACCAGCCCTGCATCGAGACAGGCACCAAGCGCTGCTACATCACCAGCCAGAACCACGGCTACGCTATTGACGAAAAGTCGCTGCCCAAAGGTTGGGAAGTTTCATTCCGCAACCTTAACGACCAATCAGTCGAGGGCATCCGTCACCGCACCAAGCCGTTCTTTTCCGTGCAGTTCCATCCAGAAGCCGCGCCCGGCCCGACCGATACGCAATGGCTGTTCGAAACCTTCAAGGAGTTGTTATGAAGAAAATGGTCGTTAAAAAAGCAGTCATCCTCGGTTCCGGAGGCCTGCGCATCGGCCAGG
The DNA here is from genome assembly GCA_027315225.1 of Candidatus Saccharimonadota bacterium. Taxonomy (GTDB): domain Bacteria; phylum Patescibacteriota; class Saccharimonadia; order Saccharimonadales; family UBA4665; genus DAHUYJ01. The sequence continues at coordinate 16,699 of DAHUYJ010000010.1, forward strand.
CCGGCGAGTTCGATTATTCCGGCTCGCAGGCTATCAAAGCGCTAAAAGAAGAGGGCATCGAAACGATCCTCATTAACCCCAACATAGCTACAGTGCAAACCGACCGGGACATGGCCGACCGGGTGTACTTTCAGCCGCTCAACAGCCAGACAGTGACACGCATCCTGGAGCGTGAACGGCCCGATATCGTCCTGCTCGGATTCGGCGGCCAGACCGCGCTCAATCTCGGTCTGGAGTTGCACGACAAAGGTGTCTTCAAGCGGCTCGGCATCCGGTTACCCGGCACGCCCATAGAGTCAATCAAAGCCACTGAGGATCGCGAACTATTCAAGGCCACGGTATCTCAGGTAGGTACCAAGACTGCCCGCAGCCAGCCCGTATACAGCGTGGAAGAGGCCTCGGCCGCCGCCAAAGATATCGGCTATCCCATTATGGTGCGTGCCGGTTACAGCCTGGGCGGACTAGGCTCCGGCCGCATCGATAACGACCAGGACCTGCGCCAAAAAGCCGGCGAGGCCTTTCGGGCGGTACCTCAGCTGCTCATCGAGGAGTTCTTAGTAGGCTGGAAAGAAATCGAGTACGAAGTGGTACGCGACGGGGCAGGCAATACTATAACCGTCTGCAATATGGAGAACCTCGATCCCATGGGCGTGCATACCGGGGAGAGTATCGTTGTTGCTCCCTCACAAACCCTGACGAACCGCGAATATCACCACTTGCGTGAAGTTGCCATAAAGACAATCAACCATCTGGGCATTATAGGCGAGTGCAACATACAGTACGCGCTTAATCCGGCAAACGGCGATTACCGGGTAATCGAAGTTAATGCCCGGCTCAGCCGCAGTAGCGCGCTGGCATCCAAGGCGACCGGCTACCCGTTGGCCTTCGTCGCCACCAAGTTAATGCTTGGCCAGCGGCTTTCAGATATTACCAACACCGTTACTGGCAGCACCTCGGCGTTCTTTGAGCCGGCGCTCGATTATCTGGCCGTTAAGATACCACGCTGGGACTTGTCTAAACTGAAGTCCAGCGACCACCACATAGGTTCGGAGATGAAAAGCGTTGGTGAAGTGATGGCACTAGGCCGCTCTTTCCCAGAGGCTCTGCAAAAAGCTATCCGCATGCTCAATACCGGTGCCCGCGGCCTGACCTCGCACCCGTATTCAATCAAAGACCCCCTAGACGAAGTACAACATGCTACCGACCGCCGCCTGTTCGCAATTTATGAAGCGTTCAAGCAGGGAAGCAGCGTTGCTAAGATCCACGAGCTGTCCAACATTGATAACTGGTTTCTGGAACACCTGGCGAACATCTGCCGGCTGGAAGCTGATATTCGCAAGCAGCCCCTGGACAAGGAGCTATTACGACAAGCCAAGCAAATGGGCTTTGCGGACCGCGTCATCGCCGACCTGAAAGGATTGAAGGAAGAGTCCGTGCGTCGCAAGCGTCTGCAGCTTGGCATCCAGCCGGTCATTAAGCAAATCGACACCCTGGCCGGAGAGTTCGAAGCCTCAACCAACTATTTATATATGACGTATCACGGGGATGCCGACGATATCAGTCCGCTTGGCTCCAAGGCGGCAGTAGTGGTCGGCTCGGGACCGTATTGTATCGGCTCGTCGGTTGAGTTCGACTGGTGCGCCGTCAATACCGGCAAAACGCTGCGCGGGCGCGGCTGGAAAACTATTATGGTGAACTCCAACCCCGAGACCGTATCCACTGATTTCGACCATTCCGACCGGCTTTATTTTGAAGAATTGACGCTGGAGCGTTTGCAAGACATCGCCGATTACGAGAAACCGCACGGTATTGTAGTGTCGGTCGGCGGCCAGATTGCCAACAACCTGGCGCTGCCTCTCGGCAAAGCCGGCTATCCGATCCTGGGCACAGCGCCGGAGCAGATCGACCGGGCAGAGAACAGGCAGAAGTTCTCAGCCATGCTGAACAGCTTGGGCATTGACCAGCCCGTCTGGGAGGAAGTCACAACCCTTGCCAAAGCCAAGGCCTTTGCGAGCAAGGTCGGCTATCCAGTTATCATACGGCCCTCATACGTCCTATCGGGAGGCGCCATGAACGTGGTTATTAATGAAAAAGAACTGGCCATGTACCTGTCTGAGGCTGCCAATGTGTCGCCCGATCACCCGGTGGTCATTTCTCAGTTCATTACCAATTCCAAAGAGATAGAGATCGACGGCGTGGCGCATAAGGGCAGACTACAGATCTATGCCATATCCGAACACATAGAGAACGCCGGTGTGCATTCCGGCGACGCCACAGTGGTGTTTCCCGCACAGCGCCTATACCTTGAGACAGTACGCCGGGCAAAACTGATTACCAGGCAAATCATAAGCAACCTCAACATCACCGGGCCGTTTAACGTCCAGTTCATTGCCAAGGACAACGACCTCAAAGTTATTGAATGCAATGTACGCGCGTCGCGGTCGTTCCCGTTCGTCTCCAAGGTCACCGGGCATAATTTCATCGCCATTGCCACCGAGTCGATTCTGGGCAAAGACGCCAAAACCGAGTACAGGACGTTAGAGTACGATTACGTTGGCGTCAAAAGCCCGCAATTCTCTTACAATCGTCTGAAAGGCGCCGATCCTGTCGCTGGCGTAGAGATGGCTTCTACCGGAGAAGTGGCCTGTTTCGGCGAAAATATTCAGGAAGCGTTTTATGCCTCCTGGCTGGCAACAGAACAAAAGGTCAAAGACCATGCCATATTCCTAAGTCTGCCGGACGAGCACAAGCATAAGTTCGTCGAGGAGGCGGCTGAGCTTGTCAAACAAGGCTGGACCGTATTCAGCACCCCAGGCACCCACGCCTATATGAAAGCGCACGGCGTCAAGACCAGCTTGCTTCATAAGATTTCCGAAAAAACCGAGCCTAGCATTAAATCTGCCATTACCGGGCAGAAGATCAGCCTGGCCGTCAACGTTCCATCGTTTAATAACGATACGAAGGACGGGTACATTATCCGGCGCCTGGCTATCGACAGCCATATTCCGCTCATGACAAACGCCGAAACAGGCCGGTTGCTGCTGCGGTGTCTAGCAGACCCGTCGCTCACAAAGCGCGAGCCAAAAGCCTGGCAGGATTACGTGAAAACTTAATGAAGGAGCATACTATGGAACACGTACTATCAGTCCAGCAATTTGCCAATAAGGCTTTGCTGGACAAGCTTTTTGCCTCAGCCGCAAAGATGCAAGCTCTCGATCCGACAAAGTACCCCAAAATATTGAAGCACCTGACACTGGCAACAGTTTTTTATGAGCCGAGCACCCGTACCCGCTTATCTTTCGAGACTGCCATCCAGAACCTTGGAGGCCAGCTCATAACCACCGAGAATGCCGCCCAGTTTTCATCAGCTATAAAAGGGGAGACTTTGGAAGACACGATTAAGGTCATCAACGCCTATGCTGATGGCATCGTTTTGCGCCATCCTGAAACCGGGGCTGCCAAGCGCGCCGCCGCGGTGTCGGGCGTACCTATAATCAACGCCGGCGACGGCATCGGCGAACATCCTACGCAAGGATTACTCGACACCTATACGGTACAACGCGCCAAAGTTAAAATAGACGGGCTTAAGATTGGTTTCGCAGGGGATCTGCTTTACGGCCGCACGTTGCACTCAGCATTGCAGCTGCTAGCGTTATATGACGTTGAGTTCTACTTCTTATCACCCCAGAGCCTGGGGCTGCCGGAGAAGTACCTCAAAGAACTCGACAAAAGAGACGTAACCTACCGCATACTCCACGATTGGGGCAAAGCACTGACGGAAGTCGACGTCCTATATATGACGCGCGTCCAAAAAGAGCGCTTCAAGTCGGCCGGCGACTACCAGGAAGTTAAGGATGACTTTATCCTCACACCGACGCTCGTTAAAAAGATGAAGAAAGACGCCATTATCCTGCATCCGCTGCCAAGGGTTAATGAAATACCGCCAGAGATCGACGACGACCCCCGCGCCCAATATTTCCAACAGGTCAGGAACGGCCTGTTCCTGCGTATGGCGCTGCTTGAGAGCATCTACAGATAATTTAAAGCTTGATTTTTACCGGGTGAGCCGTCTACACTGATGACATGAATCATGTGGGAGGTCCACGGCCGACTCAGCTCATTACAGGTCGCGCCCATCCAGGGCTGGCTCAGGAAATCGCCGATTACATGGGCTTGAAGCTCAGCAACGTGCGTCTGAGCAACTTCGCGAACGGCGAAATAAGTGTCCGTTTCAACGACTCCGCCAGAGGAAACGATATCTTCATCATCCAAACGCACGGCAAACGGGTGCACGAATCGATTTTTGAACAGTTGCTCATGATCGATGCCGCAAAACGTGCTTCGGCCCACAGCATCACCGCGGTTTGCCCGCTCCTCAGTTACGCCCGCCAGGACCGTAAAGCCGCCGGCCGCGAACCGATTGCCGCCCGCATGTTGGTCGATCTGCTGAGAGCTGCCGGGGCCGACCGTATCATGAGCGTCGACCTGCATTCCGGCCAAACCCAGGGATTCTTCGACGGCCCGTTCGACCACTTGATCGCCATGCCACTATTCAAAGAGCATGTAAGGAAGCACTACGGCAAAGACCTGGTCTTCGTAGCGCCTGACGCCGGGCGGGTTAAGCTGGCCGAACGCTATAGCAGCAGTCTTGGCGCAGAAATCGCCATTATCCACAAACAGCGTTCCTTGGAAAAGCATAACACCGTGGAGGCCAGGGACCTGATCGGCAAGGTACAGGGTCGTAATTGTGTGATCATAGATGACATGATAGATACCGCCGGAACGTTCTGCGCGGCCGCTGATATGTTGCAAGAAAAGGGCGCGAAAGCGGTATACGGACTGGCTACCCATGGCATATTCTCTAAGGGTGCCCTGGAGCGCATTGAAGCTTCAGCGTTCAAGCGGGTTGCCGTAACCAACACCGTGCCTGTCGAGCTCAATGGCATCACCAAAAAAGTTGAGGTACTCTCAGTAGCCAAACTTATAGCACAGGCAATCCAGGCTGTAGTAAAAGGCCAGTCGCTTTCGGCCCTCTTTGAAGGCCAGAACCAGATCTAAGGAATTCGCTTGATTATTTAGGCAGCGCCGGGTATGCTCTATCAGGTATGTCTTTAGATGTGATTGTCGGTCTGCAAAGAGGTGACGAGGGCAAAGGCCGGTTTGTCGACCTGATGGCCGGTAATTATGACGTCATCGCCCGGGCTAATGGCGGCGCTAATGCCGGTCACACCGTTATACCAAAAAGCGGGCATGAGCCCCTAGCCTTGCACCAGGTTCCTTCAGGCGTAGCCTACCCGGGAAAGCTCAACATCATAGGCGGAGGCGTCTATCTGGACCCCCGGCGACTGAAAGAAGAGATGGAATCGATCCATGCCGCAGGCCTGGCGGTCACGCCCGATAACCTGCGGATCAGCGAAGCGGCCCACTTGGTCCTGCCACACCATGTGTTACTGGACAACCTAAGGGAAGCTGGACAGAACGCGCAGGGAAGCACCAAAGCCGGCATCGCGTACGCTGCAGCTGATAAGTATTTGCGGGAAGGCGTTCGGCTGGAAACCATTGCCGAACCGAAAGTCCTTTTGGAAAGAGTCCTTGACGGCCTGCAAAAGGTAAACGCCTCGCTTCCATCCGCGGCACAGCGCCCCATAAAAGAGCTGGAGAATGAGGCTCGGGATTGGCTGGCAGAGGCTATTGATCTCAAACCTTATCTTGACGATACGACCAGCCTGGTCAATGATCGGCTGAAAGCCGGCCAAAACGTACTGGCAGAGGGGGCCCAGGCTTTTTGGCTGGACATTAACCACGGCATGTACCCGGCAGTTACATCGTCTTCTACGACAGTAATCGGCCTGCTTGACGGTTTAGGCGTAGCACCGAAGCACCTTGGCAAGGTCACCGGGGTGACAAAAGCCGTCAAGTCGCACGTCGGCGGCGGGCCCCTAGTGACCGAGGTGACCGACCAGCACCTGGCTGATACCGTTCGGGGGCCGCTCGGCAAAACCGATAGTGAGTACGGCGTCACCACCAAGCGCCCCCGCCGCATCGGCTATCCCGACCTGGTTGAATTAAGGAACGCCATTTTAGTGAATGGTGTCGACGAGTTGGCTATATCCAAGCTTGACCACGTATCCCGTTACGGCCCCGTGGTTCCGATAGCTACAAGCTATACTTACCGCGGCAAGCACCGTCTTACCGCCCCGCCTTCAGCGCGAGACTTGGCTGAATGCCAACCAAACTATAAGCGGCTTAAGACATGGAGCCAGGAGCTCAGCGATGTTCGCAGATACGAAGATCTGCCGCAGGCGGCGGTTGACTTCGTGCAACTATTTGAGACCGAGTTAGAGGTACCAGTTACCAAGATCGGCGTTGGCCCCTGGCGCAACCAGGTCATTCTCAGAAAACCAAACGCACATGGTTAGCGCTGTGTCAGGCCAGCACCTGTTTTTGCTATAGTTAAGGTATGCGGTACATTCCGACAACCGGCTGGGAAGACGGTATGGCTGATTTGACAAAGCGATTGCTGCGCGACCTTGCTGACGGCAAGCGTGTACTCTGGCTGGTCAGCGGCGGATCCAACATACCGGTTAGCGCCCAGATTATGGGCAATATTTCCCCCCGGCTGCAGCAGAAACTCAGTATCATGCTGGCTGACGAACGTTATGGCGTGCCAGACCATATAGACTCCAACTGGGACCAATTGCTGCGGGGCGGCTTTCGGAGCAGAAAAGCGAAGTTGTTGCCGGTGCTTAAGGCCGGCCTGAATTTCGAGCAAACCGTAAACAGGTATGAAAAGCTGGCCAAGCAGGCTTTTAGCAATAGCGATAGCATCGTTGCCCAGTTGGGCATCGGCGAATCCGGCAGCATTGCCGGCATTTTGCCGGATTCTCCAGCCACAGAAGAAACCAAATCATGGGTTGTCGGTTACCAAAGCACACCTTTCTTGCGCCTGACCTTGAGTTTTATGGCCTTTCGCCATATCAGCGCGGCCTACGCGTTTGCTTTCGGCAGCATGAAGCACCTAACCTTAACCAGCTTACGTAACCGGTCGTTGCTGCTTGTAGAGCAGCCCGCGCAAATCCTGAAACAATTGCCGGAAGCATATGTTTACAGTGATCAGTTTGGGGCTGGCGTATGAGCCCAACCGATGGCAACGGGATACGGCTGGATCCGGCCCTCATTGTGATTTTCGGCATAACCGGCGACCTGGCACAGCGGTATTTGCTGCCATCTTTATATCATCTGATAAAAGACGGGCTTCTGCACGATCAGACCGAGATAGTCGGCATAACACGAGGCACGACATCAGTCCAGGGACTGTTCGATAAAGTTGAGCTATGTGTCAACGAAGCCGACGAGGTCTGCGACCCGGCAGCCCTAAAAGCCATGCGTGACCGCACTATGATGGTACAGGCGGATCTTAATAACCCTGATGATTACGATGCTTTGTTGAAGCAATTGAATGACCTGGAGGAGCAACGGGGCGTTTGTATGAACCGGCTTTACTACCTGTCGATACCGCCCCAAGCCTACACGTCTGTTATCCATTTACTGGGCGAACGCGGCCTCAACAGCGGCTGCCAGCACCACAAGGCCACCAGCAGGCTGCTGGTAGAAAAACCGTTCGGGTTTGATGCTGGCTCCGCCCAAGCCTTAATCGACGAGATCGCCAAATCTTTTGACGAAGAGCAGGTGTTCCGGATCGACCATTATATGGCCAAAGAGACTGTGCAGAACATTTTGACGTTCCGTTTCAGCAATCCCATATTTGAAGCGCTATGGAGTGAAAAATATATATCCAGTATAGAAATCAGCGCCAAAGAGAAGATCGGTATTGAGGGCCGGGCGGCTTTTTATGAGCCGCTTGGGGCGCTGCGTGATTTCATCCAGAGTCACTTGTTGCAGATCCTGGGCTTTATCACCATGGACCAGCCGTCCGTGCTGGATAGTAAGCATATCCACAGCGCTAAACAAGCCGTGCTGGAGCAGGTCGAGGCCGTACCGGCGGGACAAGTCGGCGAGCGGACACTGCGCGGACAATACAAAGGCTACCGCAAAGAGGTGGACAACGCCGAATCAACTACAGAGACCTATGCCGCGATAACCGTTTTCATCAATAGCGCGCGCTGGCGCGGCGTCCCCGTGCGGCTCTTGTCCGGTAAGGCGCTGGACGAGCGAAAAACCGAGGTATGCGTTACGTTCCGCGATGAGCCGCACGGGGACGGCACTAACCAGCTACGATTCCGTATACAGCCGAACGAAGGCATTGAGCTGGACCTGGTCACCAAGAAGCCCGGGTACGCCCACGAACTGCAAACGACGATCATGGATTTTTCGTACCAGAAAGACTTCGACAACCATGGCCACCCGAATGCCTATGAAAGGGTGCTGGTAGATGCCGTACGCGGCGACCATACGCTTTTCGCCACCAGTCAAGAGGTTATGTCCAGCTGGCGTATTGTCCAGCCCGTCTTAGAGGACTGGGCCAACCGCTCAGAAGATTTGCGTTTTTACGACCCGGGCAGCATCGGCCCCCGCTAAGGCCTCTGCAAAGCTACTGTCTGCTAAACTAAATGGTATGGTCGTCAATCAGTCGCAAGCTATTATTTCCACGCGCATCGCTAGAACCCACAGGCGGTTTTTGGTAGCCCATGCTCGTTGATATCGTAATAGCCCTCTTCGCCATCGGTTCGCTCTATAGGGGGCGGGAAATCGGTTTTGTACGACAATTGGGATCTACGGCTGGCTTTATCGGGGGCCTATTCCTTGGCGCCTGGCTGGAGCAGTACACTATTACGTTTGTGCACGGCCAGATCAGCCGTGCTTTCGTAACAGTCCTGACTACCTTGGGCTGCGCCATGCTACTGCTGGTTGTTGGAGAATACCTGGGCGTATGGATTAAGCGCCGGGTGCTGCACTGGCGTATCAATACCATAGACAATATATTCGGCGCTCTTTTGGGAGTGGTAACGCTACTATTCAGTGCCTGGCTGATTGCGGCCGTGTTGAGCCCGCTGCCTTTCCGGTCTTTGCAGACAGCTTTGCGTGAATCCCGCATCATCCAGGCGTTGGACCGTGGATTGCCGCCAGCGCCGACAATCATTGCCGATCTGGGACATTTGATCAACCCGAATGGTTTTCCGCAAGTCTTCATTGGCAATGAGCCGAGTCCGCCGGCAAACATAAGTATCCCGCCGGCCAGCGCTTTACGGGCTGCGGTAACTCGTGACCAGGCTTCGGTAGTGAAAGTCGAAGGTCAGGGTTGCGGCGGTATTGTCGAAGGTTCCGGCTTTGTGATCGGCAAGGACGAGGTAGCCACGAACGCCCACGTGGTAGCCGGCATACAGCAACCGTATGTCGAAGATAGCAACGGCTCGCACCGGGCCACGGCGATCTGGTTTGACCCCAATCTTGATTTTGCAGTGCTGCGAGTCAGTAACCTGGCTGGATCAAGCCTAACAATCTCTGAAGGTCATGCCAGCCCTGGGACGCCCGCTGCGGTTCTCGGATATCCCGGCGGTGGACCGTTTACGGCTGATACGGCTACCGTTTTGGATGAATTTCTGGCAACCGGCCGTAATATCTACGGCCAGGGTACTACCACACGTAACGTATATGAAATTCGGGCTAACATTATACCCGGAAACTCCGGAGGTCCTCTAGTTACCGAAAACGGCAACGTTATAGGCATCGTCTTTGCCGAATCCACGACGTACCAACATACCGGTTATGCCCTGACGACCGATAAAGTTATCACCGAAATCCATCAAGCCACTGAACAAAACCATGCAGTCGGCACCGGGCAGTGCAGTGAATAGGCTATAATAGTAAGAGCAATACATTATGACAAACAATCCCTGGACATTGCAAAGAGCTTTGCCGTACATTCTGATAATAGGCGGCATCATAGCTTATATCTGCGCGTTTATCCTTACGCAAGATAAATTCAAGGTCCTGGAAAATCCAAACTTCATACCATCCTGCAACCTCAACCCTATCATCAGCTGCGGCGGCGTTATGCAAAGCAAGCAGGCAGCGATTTTCGGGTTTCCCAACCCGTTAATCGGCCTTGGGGCTTATCCGTCGCTGGTTGTGGTCGGTGCCGCCATGCTGGCCGGCGCCCGGTTCAAGCGCTGGTTCTGGCTGGCGCTCAACGCCGGCATAGCCCTGGGCACAGCTTTTGCGCTTTGGTTGCTGTTCGAAAGTATATATCGCATCCATGCGCTCTGTCCGTATTGTCTTGGAACAGACGCCGTAACCCTACCGATGTTCTGGTATATAACACTTTATAATGTAGACCGGAAGAACATACGGCTGCCCAAAGGCGGGGCCCAGCGGGCCTACGGCTGGGTACGGCGGCACCATCTTGACCTGCTGGTGCTATTCTACCTGATAATCATTGGGCTCATCCTAAACCATTTCTGGTATTATTATGGCCGGAACTTTTAGCGCCTAACCGCGAATCTACATTTTATGCCTAAACAAAAAGACTTCTTCCAAAAAAGTGCCGAGGCGCCCGCCGAGCTACTGGACCGCACAGTCGTCGCTACACAAAAGGTAAACGCCGCATTGCCAACCGGCAAAATCGTTAAGCGAACCGGTAGTTACTGGCATATGCTCGGCCCCGGCCTGACAACCGGCGCGTCCGACGATGACCCTTCGGGCATTGCAACGTATTCCCAAACCGGAGCCCAATTTGGCTATCACTTTTTGTGGCTGGCAGCCTGGATGCTCCCGTTCGCAGCAGTAGTGCAGGAGATGTGCGCCCGTATCGGCCTGGTGACCGGCCGGGGCTTGGCTAATAATATACGCGTTTACTTCAGCCGGCGCGTACTGTATGTCTGCGCCTTGCTCTTATTCATAGCAAATGCCGTTAACATTGGTGCCGACCTGGGAGCTATGGCCAAGGCTACGCAATTGCTCAACCCGCGCTTTGACTTCGGGTGGACTGTTGTCGGTTTTTCGGCCCTCAGTTTAGGGCTGCAGATATTCACGCCGTACGCCCGATATGCCCGGTACCTCAAATGGCTGGCAATGGTGCTACTATCCTATGTTTTCTCGGCGCTCTTAGCACATTTAGACTGGCACACCATCTTATCCCACGCGATAATACCGAGTTTACATTTTCATAAGCAGGAGTTGGTCATCCTTTGCGCTATTCTGGGAACCACTATTTCACCCTACCTGTTTTTTTGGCAAACCTCTCAGGAGGTCGAAGAGCAGATCCTGCTGGGAAAAGTTACCCAGCATGAACGGCATACCGCCAAAGCGCCCGCCGATATCAAGAACATGCGCGTCGATGTCTGGTCAGGCATGTTTCTTAGTGAGATTGTCATGTTCTTCATAATTGCGGCCTGCGGGGGAGTCCTCTTCGTGCATGGTATTACCGATATCCAGTCTTCGTCCCAGGCCGCCGAGGCGCTGCGGCCTTTCGCAGGCAACGCCACATATTTCTTGTTTGCCATCGGTATCATCGGTACCGGACTGTTGGCTATACCGGTACTGGCCGGATCCAGCAGCTATGCCTTAAGCGAGAGCTTCCGCTGGCGCTCCGGCCTGTACCGGCCGCTTAAGCAGGCGCACGCTTTTTACGGTGTCATTATCATTTCCATGCTGGTCGGCCTGGCCATGAATTTCTTGGGCATTGACCCCATTAAAGCCTTGATTTACGCAGCATTTGTAAACGGCCTGGTAGCTCCCATCATCCTAGCTTTGATCATAGTGATGAGTAGTAACCACAAGATTATGGGGCGTTGGGCCAATAAGCGTTTTACCACCTATTTCGGATGGTTTATTACGCTGTGCATGGCCGCAGCCGGGGTTGGAGGTTTGGTTACTTTGTTTTAAGGGTTGTTCAGTATTATTCGCTTCTCAGTGCTTCGATAGGATCTTTGTACGCCGCCTTGATGGCCGGTACCGTGCCGAATAAAATACCGATCAGCAGCGAAACGGCGCTGGCCAAAACCACCACTTGCCAGCTTATGGCCGGATGCAGGGAAGAGAACGTCCTGAGCATAAAATCAGCAAAGAACGCCAACAGGATGCCGAGTACCCCGCCTATTAAGCTTAAAATGCCCGACTCAATAATAAACTGGCTCATGATCTGACGGTTGGTAGCGCCAATCGCCTTGCGTATCCCGATTTCGTGCATGCGCTCAGTAACTGACACCAGCATCACGTTCATAATGCCGATGCCGCCCACCAGAAGCGAAATGGCCGCTACTCCGGCAATCAAGCGTGTCAACAGTTCCAGAATCTGGTCGCTGGCCGTCAGGTCCTGGTTGCCGGATTGTACGCTCAATCCGCTTTGTCCGCCATGAACCTGGTCGAGAGCGGTCTTCAGCCTGGCTATGACGGCTGAGGCTTTTTCGTGCGCGGCCGGCCTGGCAAGCATTTCGTACGTAGGAGCCGTATTTTTACTGAGGCTCTCGGCCACCTGGTTGGGAATGAATATAGCATTATTGAAGTTCGCCTGCTGGCTGAGCGGGGTCGTCGTAAATTGGTTGAAGATGCCCTCCACGACAAACTGCTGCCCATGAAAGGTGAAGCTGCGCCCCAAGGGCACGTCTTCGTTAAACAACGCGTTGCTGGCGTTTTGCCCGAGAACGGCAACATTCATATCATAACTATCGGATGAGAAGAAGGAGCCGTACTGCAGGGACTGGTTAAGTAGCCCAGGTAGGTCGCTGGTCGTGCCGACTACGAAACCGTTACGGTACATGCCGTGGTCACCGCGCACCGCACCGCCTACGATCGTGAGTGGCGCACTGGCGGTTACACCGTTGGTATGGCTGATTGCATTTATGTCCTTTATGCCGAGCGGAGTGCTTATACTAAAGCCCGGGATTAAGTCGGGACTATTACTGCCGGCACTATTACCATTAAGAAGCTGGGCCGGCCGCACAGTAATGAGATTTTGCCCCAGGTGGTGAATCTGGCCGCCAATTTCCTGTTTGATGCCTTCGCCAATGCCGACTACGGTAATGACTGACGCAACACCTATAATAATACCGAGCATGGTCCAAAAGCTCCTGATCTTCGCACCGCGCACAGAGTCCCAGCCGGCCCTAAGATGGGCATGAGGCATACTCACGAGGCCTTCTTCCTGCGGCTGACGGATCGCTTTTTGCGGCGTGTGGATTTGTCAGTAGCCTTTTTGCGTTTGGGTGGCGGAGCCTCTTTGTGGGGAAAGGCTTTCATCATGACCGAAACACCTTCCAAGTCATCTTCCTCACTGGTAGCAGGAATCGTATACAGCACTTTACGGGCCTTGGGGGCGACTTGTCCTAGCGCAGTCTGCTCATCATGGATGATGGTACCGTCGTGCATATATACCACTCTTGTAGCGAAGCGCGTCAGCTCCGGGTTATGGGTAACGAACAGGACAGTGTTTCCTAGCTTATGAATATCGGATAGCAGCTCCATAACCAGCCGGGAGCCGGAACTATCCAGGTTGCCGGTTGGTTCATCGGCAATAATAATCTTGGGGTTGTTAACAAGCGCGCGGGCAATAGCTGCACATTGCGCCTGGCCGCCGCTCAGTTGGCTCGGGAAAAAGTATTCCCGGTTCTGGACGCCAACCCGCTCAAGCATTTGGCTGGCAAGCTTGGTACGCCGGCTCAGCGACACGCCTTTGTATGCCAGGGGCAGGGCAACGTTCTCCAAGACCGTAAGGCGGGGCAAAAAGTTAAAAGACTGCAGTATAAAGCCTATGGTGTCGCGCCGGATTTTGGCTGCCTGATCGGTCTTAAGACGAGCGACAGCCTTGTTGTCCAACCGGTAGTCGCCGTGGCTGGGCCGGTCCAACAAGCCGATAAGGTTCATAAGCGTGCTCTTGCCGCTGCCGCTCGGTCCCATGACGGCCACGAATTCGCCCTTGGTAATAGTTAAGTCAACCTCGTCGAGCGCCAAGGTGGTGGCGTCGCCGAAGCCGTACAGCTTGCTGACGTCTTGCAATTCTATGAGAGCCATTCTGCTTTTAAGTGTAATCCCTTTTTGCCCCTCTCCGCAAGGAGTTTTTGTGGTAATTTTAACCCTTTTATGGTTTCGCTAGTTGAGGCTGGAACGTGCCTTAAATTCGGGTATTTTTGCAGGGGTTAGTATGCCTTCAGGACGATTTTAAGCTATAATTCATGCTGGCCTGGAGAGATGCAGGAGTGGTTGAACTGGCACGCCTGGAACGCGTGTATGGCCGCAAGGTCATCCAGGGTTCGAATCCCTGTCTCTCCGCCAAAATATGATGAAAAATAGCGAAAATGCATTCACGGCCATAGAGACTCTGCTTGCTGTAACCGTAACCCTGGTAATAGCCATAGTGGGGTGGCACGTACTCGGCAGCAAAGAGGATGGCCCGCATCTATCACCGTCAGGGACGCCAGCAACTAACCTGCCAAAAGGCGATGCCAATAACACGTATGCGTACCGGGGGACGGTCTTTCCAGATCTGCCCTCAGGCTATAAAACCGTTCACCGCGATCCCAAGGCATCGGAGTCTTTTTATATAACCCTATACAGCAAAGACCAGGTACGTACTGAGGTTGAATCAGTTTGCAGAGCCCATGGGTTCATATTCTCAAAATCCACACCCACGAACGGGCAATCTATAGAGTGCTCGAGCAAGGTTGCAACATGGACATTTTCAATACTATCCGCAAGCAATATCATCGACGAGCCGTGGTATTCAAGTATTGCGCCAATAGATGAATCCGCCTTGGCTAAATCGATGCTATTGACAGTCGCTTCACGACAGGCGGTTGTTAACTAGCACCTCTGTCTGGCCATACGTTTGCAATCAAGCCTTCTCTATCAAGAAGTGTTACAATTATGGCTATGCTTATCCTGTCGTTCTTCTCGTGGTGGTATGGCCGCGGCTGGGGGTTGGTGTTCGATAGCTTAGGCCCGCGGTTAGGCGGGGTTCTCGACCTGTTTTCGGTCGGTCAGTTATTCAGGACGCTGTTCGAGCCGTGGCGCCGCATTATAACCTATCCAGGCACCAGCCTTGACGCCCGAATGCGGGCCTTGGTTGATAACGCGTTCAGCCGTGCAATCGGCTTTGTGGTTCGAGTGATAGTACTGATCGCCGCGGTAGTGTTCCTGGCCGTAGTGGCGGTCTTGAGTATCGTAGAGTTGGTCATCTGGCCGCTGCTGCCACTCGCCGTACCCGGATGCCTTATCGCGGGGTTGATTATATGAACGAAGTAATCGCCCTGCGCACTTCCCGGGCGGCCCAAGCCAGGCTTGGCAAAGCTGTCGGCCTGACAGGCTACCGCATACTATTTGTTCTTGGCTGCCTGTTTGCTGCGGCAGCGATAGCATCGGGTTTTTTGGCCGGGGTACGTTATGCTCTCCTGTTGGCAACGCCCGCACTACTGTGTTTTATTCCGGCGATCTGGTGGAAGCGACAGCTATCCATCTTGCCAGCAGAAGGTAATGACCTGGGCAGCCGGTTATCCGGAGACGTTTTGGCACGGCTCAAGCCTGGCCAGGAGCAACAACCACAAGCCGTGTGGGCAGCGCTTAGCGACCATTGGCAGGCCGGTTTCTTTTTGAATCACTTATTAATCAGCCCGGAGGCAGTGGCAGCTACTCTCGTTAGCGATTCGGTACAGACGGAAGCGGCACTACAAAAAGCCGTGCAACTGGCCGATGAAAACCAAAGCCCGACTGTCGAGCTTGGTTTCATAGTAGCCGGACTAATGATGACGGCTCCCGGCATGCAACAATTGCTCACACAGCGTAAAGCCCACCAGGGTGACGTTGAAGCGATTGCCAACTGGCTGGGACGTAATTTGGCGCAGATGCGTGCTCCAAGACAAAGCTTTGGCGGCGTCGGCAGGGACTGGGCCTTCGGCTTCACGCCGCTTCTGGACCGCTTCGGCCGCAACATTAGCCTGGGGATTGCCAAGCACGGTGCGCACTTCGGATGGCTGACCAAGTCCGAAGGGGTCAAGGCTATAGAGGCAGCTTTCAGCAACCATGCCAGTGCCGTGGCGCTTATCGGCCCGCCCGGAATCGGCAAAAGCAGTAGCGTATATGCTCTCGCGCAACGGCTTATCGAAGGCAACACCAGCGCGGTCCTGGCTTATCATCAAATCGTCTCCCTCAACGCTACGGATATTACCTCGAACGCCCGGCAGGTCAGGGACCTGGAGCAAATCATGCTTAGCCTCACTAACGAAGCCGCCCGAGCCGGGCATATTATACTGTTCTTCGATGATGCCCAGTTATTCTTCAATGACGGGCCGGGAACGTTTGATGCCACGCAAATCCTGCTTTCTATCATCCAAGCCCGTTCCGCGCCCTTAATTCTGGCTATGTCACCGGAGGATTATCAACGTTTGCGCGCACGCAACCAAAGTCTGGCCAGTCTACTGACACCGGTAGTCTTGCAGGAGCTACCCGAAGCGGGAGTTATCCATGTGCTCGAGGACACTGCCCTGGGCCTGGAGAGCCGCAACCAGATACTCATAGCCTATGAGGCATTGCATGAAGCCTACCGCCTGAGCGGCCGCTACGACCAGGATGAAGCCTACCCGGGACGGGCCATCAAACTCCTCGAACAAGCCATGGCCCATAGCGAGCATTCTATAGTAAGCGCCACCAGCGTCCAGCAGGCAATTGAACAAACCCATGGGGTCAAGGTCAGTTCTGCAGCCCCGGCCGAAACCGACGCGCTTCTGCACCTTGAGGACAATATCCACAAGCGTATGATCAATCAAAAACACGCGGTCGGCGTAGTTGCCAACGCGCTGCGGCGGGCACGGGCCGGAGTGGCTAACCCCAAACGACCGATTGGCAGCTTTCTGTTCCTTGGCCCTACCGGTGTAGGCAAGACAGAATTGGCCAAGTCAATTGCCGCAACGTACTTTGGAGATGAGAACAACATGGTGCGACTGGACATGAGCGAATACCAACAGACCGACGACACCAGCCGGCTGCTATCCAACGGCCAGGAGGAGAACAAGAGCCTGATTATGGCCGTCCGCGAAAGGCCTTTCAGCGTCGTCCTACTTGATGAGATTGAAAAAGCGCACCCTAACATTCTCAATCTTTTACTGCAGCTTCTGGATGAAGGGCAACTCACCGATACGGCTGGTAAGGCAGTATCTTTAAAGGATTGCATCATAATCGCTACCAGCAATGCCGGCGCCCAGACTATCCGGGAGCGGATAGGCCGAGGGGAAACCTTGGATAGCTTTGCCGGACAATTCACCGACGAGCTCATCAACAGCGGCCAGTTTAAGCCCGAGCTGCTCAACCGGTTCGACGAGATGGTCCTCTTCCGGCCGCTTCAGCCAGAGGAACTGGCTCAAGTCGTCGGGCTGATGCTTAGCGGGATTAACCGGA
>DAHUYJ010000011.1:0-8529 GCA_027315225.1 Candidatus Saccharimonadota bacterium
CGTGGGTAACCACGCAGACAGCATCGTCGCGGGCCACCAATGATGCGGACATCAAAAACAGCCGCGGCACTCTGCTATAGTTAGAAACGATGGCAACAGAAGTTATAAAAACAGGTATTGTAGGGGTATCGGGATACTCGGGGCGTGAGTTGCTAAGGTTGCTTTTGGGCCATCCGCAGGCTGAGGTTGTATATGTCTCGGCGAACACCACGGCCGGGCCGGTCTCAACCATATGGCCGGAATTTAAGGGCAAGACTGATTTGCAGTGCGGACCATACGGTGTCGAAGCGGCCGTGCGGTCAGGCGCGGAGGTCGTGTTTCTGGCCACTCCGCATACGGTCAGCATGCGTTTGGCCCCGGAACTCTTGTCACGTGATATAAAGGTTGTCGACATAAGCGGTGATTTCCGGTTGTCTTCGGAGTCTGAATATACGAAGTGGTACAAGGCAGACCACCACGCCGCGCCGCATCTGTTAGCAGAAGCCGTTTACGGTTTGCCGGAAATACACAAGGACCGTATAAAAAAAGCTGGCTTGGTTGCAAATCCCGGCTGCTATCCGACCGCTGCCATACTGGCGGCAGCGCCGGTTGCCAACCTGGGAATCGATAGTATCCACATTGATGCAAAATCCGGTATTAGCGGTGCCGGAATACGCTATGCTGAGAGCCTGACTACTGAAATGAAGGACAACTTCAAGGCCTATAAGATTCTTAACCATCAGCATAGCCCGGAGATTGTGGAGCAGCTTTCGCAGTTGGCGGGCGCGGGACTCCCGATCGCGTTTGTTCCGCACCTGTTGCCGTTTGACCGGGGAATTTTTGCGACGGTGTACATACGTTTGCAAAAAGCTTTGAAGCAGGCGGACGCCCAAAAACTGTTCGAGACCTTTTATATGAACGCGCCATTCGTAGAAGTTGTCCCAAAGGAGGTTGAGCTTGACCTCAAGAGCGTCGTAGGCACCAACAACCTGCGTTTACATGTAGCGGCGGACCCTTCACAGAATCTTCTGGTTGTAACCGCCGTAATCGACAACCTTATAAAAGGCGCTTCGGGACAGGCTGTCCAGAACTTCAATATTATGAACGGACTTGACGAGACCGCAGGGCTTACCGCATGAAGAAGATAGGCGGCGGCGTGCTGGCGGCCAAAGGTTTTAAGGCTGGGGCCGCAGCCGGGGGGATTAAAGCCGAAGGTCTGGACGTCGGCTTGTTGTGGAGTGAGACGCCGGCAATCTCTTCGGCCATATTCACGGAGAACAGCATCCAGGCCGCTCCAGTGGTTTTAAGCAGGGCTCGCTGCCGTGATCACAAGGCCCGCGCCGTGGTGGTCAACAGCGGTAACGCCAACTGCATGACCGGCGCAAAAGGGCGCGACCACGCCGAGCGGATGGTTCAGGACACGGCGCGGCTGCTGGGTGCCGACCCGGCCGATGTCCTGGTCGCTTCGACGGGTATAATCGGCCGGCCGCTGCCAATCAGCAAGGTAGAGAAGGGCATACAGGGAGCTTTCAAAGCCGGGAGCGCTTCATCAAGTACGTCTGCATCAAATACGTCTGCCGCGGATTTCGCGCGGGCTATTATGACAACGGACACGGTACCAAAAAGCGTGGCCTACGAGTGCCGGATTGCTGGACAGCCGGTCGTAATCGGCGGCTGCGCCAAAGGTTCGGGCATGATCCAGCCAAATATGGCAACCATGCTTGGCTTTTTGACCAGCGATGCCGTGATCAGTCCGGCACTGCTTGATGAAGCGCTACGCGAAGCGGCGCGGACAACCTTCAATGCCATTACCATAGATGGCTGCACGAGCACCAACGACATGTTATTGCTGATGGCCAACGGCCAGGCTAAAAACCCCGCCATCACCCAACACGGTAAAGAGTATGATACTTTTCTGGAAACGCTCCGGCAGGCCTGCCGGGACCTGGCCTTGCTGATTGTGCGTGACGGCGAAGGGGCCAGCGTGTTGGTTACTGTCCAGATAAACGGCGCGGCTGATTATGAGCAGGCCAAAACTGTTGCCTACGCCGTGGCGAATTCCCCTCTGGTTAAGACTGCCGCCCATGGTAAGACCGGCAACTGGGGCCGCATTGCGCAGGCCGTGGGGTCAACTGGGGTATCGGTTACCGAAGATTCGCTGGCTATAGATGTCACCAATCCGGCCCGTGATGAGCTCGATATTTCCATCAACCTTTCCCTCGGTTCGGCGGACGCAGTAGTCTACACTTGCGACTTCAGCAAGGAATATGTCGACATCAATGTCGAGTATAATTAAATAATTCTTAAATGGTGTCGCAATCTACGGCGGAACGATAGTATACTCTGCTAAAATAAAACCAAATGAGCAGAGAAGAATTTGACCAGTACGTCCTGCCTGCGTACACTCGCTTTCCGATCACGATCGTGCGCGCGGAAGGCAGTTATATCTATGACGACCAGGGCAAACAGTACTTGGACTTCTTGTCCGGTTGGGGTGTTTCCAATCTTGGTCACCGACCGCCGTCCGTGGTAGAAGCCATTAAAAATCAGGCCGGGGTGTTGATTCACGTGCCGAACGTTTTTTATACCGAACCGCAAGGCGAGCTGGCCAGGTTGTTGGTTGACAATAGTCTTGGGGGCGGCAAGGTTTTCTTCGGCAACAGCGGCGCCGAAGCCAACGAGGCGGCTATAAAGTTTGCCAAGTTGTACGGTCAGGGCAAGCGGCACACCATAGTTACGGCCGAGGGATCTTTTCATGGCCGGACGGCCGGAGTTATGGCGGCGACCGCGCAGGGTAAGGTCAAAGGCGGATTTGACCCGCAGCTGCAAGGGTTTGTCCATGTGCCGTTCAACGATGTTGCCGCGCTGCAACAAAGCGTTGATGAGTCCACGGTAGCCATCATGCTCGAACTAGTGCAGGGCGAGGGTGGCATTAATGTAGCGACGCAGGAATACGCCGCGGCCATCAGTCAGTTATGCCGCGACAGAGATGTGTTGTTAATTGTGGACGAGGTACAGTCAGGCATGGGGCGTACTGGCTCGCTCTTTGCATACCAGCAGTACAATATCGAGCCGGACATTATAACGACAGCTAAGGCGCTCGCCAGCGGCTTGCCGATTGGAGCCACCATAGCCGGCAAGAAGATCGTGCCGTTAGTCAAGCCGGGTATGCATGGCAGCACATTCGGTGGCGGAGCGGTAGTCGCCGCGGCCGGCGTGGCCACAATGAGGGCTATATTGGATCCCAAGCTTCAACAGAATGTCGCATCATTAAGTGGTTTACTGGCTGACAAGCTGCAGCAGCTGGCTGCAAAACACGACTGCATTACAGAGGTCAGACAGCGTGGCCTGATGATCGGTTTACAACTCGACCGCCCCTCATCTCCGATTGCTGACGCCTGCCTGGAAAGGGGCTTGTATGTTAATAGCACTCAAGATACTGTGATCAGGTTGCTGCCGCCGCTCACTATAACCCCGGCCGAAGCCGAAACTGCGGTATCTATTCTGGACGAGGTTATCGGAGCGTTGTCATGAAGATCAATGATCTTCCCAAAAAGCAGGCCAATCGCTACCTGCAGGCACTTCGGGAATTTGAACCGCACCGGCAACTGCTCATAAAAGTCGGCGGCGGCTTGCTGGACGACGAAGCTGCGGTTTTGGAGCTGGCAGAAGCGTTATCCGAACTGGCCAAGCGCGATGTCCATACGCTGTTAATCCACGGCGGCGGCCAGCAGCTGAGCGAGGCCGCCAAGCGCCACAAGCTTGTTAATTCACGGTTCATTGAGGGCAAGCGGTATACAGACCAGTCCACGCTGGAGCTTGCCAAGACCGTTTTTGCCGAACTGACTGACAGCTTGGTCGAAGTCTTCGAAGCTACAGGTATCCGGGCTGCCGCTGCTCCCTCTTCGCGGTTGCTTAAGGCAAAACGAGACCCCGAGTTCGGAATGGTCGGGAGCGAGATCGCGACAGTTGACACAGAGCGCATCGCTGAAATTTTTGAGCAAAACGATGTGCTGGTATTGCATTCGCTGGCCAGCGACGACAAGAGCGGCGAGACGCTCAACGTAAACGCTGATACCATATTCCGCGCTTTAGCGACCAAATTGCAACCGCACCGCATGACTACCTTAAGTCCCACCGGCGGCGTGCTCAAGTCGGTTAACGGCGGCGAAAAGGACGCACAGGAGCTGATAAGCGGTATCGACATTCGCAATATAGAGGGCCTGATTGAAGACGGTACCGTGAGCGGGGGTATGGCGCTTAAGCTGCGTGAGCTGGCAACGATATTGGACGATCTGGAAGTAGGGTCGGCTATTTCTATTACCAAACCGTCCGAGCTATTGGTCGAGCTGTTGACTGACCAGGGGTCAGGAACATTTGTCGGCAAAGGCCCCAAGATTGTTGCTACCACGGACATAGACGATGTCATCGACGACCTGGCAGCCCTGGTAAAAGAAGTGTTCGGAAAATCCCTCCCCGAGCACTATAAGAAGCGGCATTTTGAGAAGATTTACTTCACGGCCGACCGTTTGGCTTTCGGTATCGTCACCAGGCTGTCCGAGGGCACGCCATATCTTGATAAGCTGGCAGTTTCGCCCGGTTTGCAGGGAAGCGGTGTCGGTGAAAACCTCTGGTATAAGATTACCGCGGATTTCCCTGCCTTACTGTGGCGCTCCCATGTAACTAACCGTTATGCAACGTGGTATCACAGGCACGCCGATGTCATGAAGCGTCACGGGGAATGGATACTCTTCGGTTTCGGGGTAGGTTTTTCTCAGCTTGAAGCAGCAGCCGATGAGATAACAGGCCTAGCGGCAATGCACTGAAACAGTCTCCCTGGTCTGTTATACTTAACTACCATGAAAGAAGCCCTTAAGCAAAGGATTATAAGTGTTTGCAAGGCTTTGTGCGGCCTCGAAATTGACCTGGAACTGACCCGGCCCGAGGAGCGGTTCGGAGACTATACTACTAACGTAGCCTTGCAACTTGCCGGACAGCTGCATAAAGATCCGCATGAAATTGCCGAAACTTTGCGTAAAAAGTTGCTCCCGAAACTATCCGATGAGGTCGCTGACATCTCGATCGTCAGTCCCGGGTTTTTGAACTTTACGCTTACCGAAAAAGCTCTCAAGCAATCGCTGCAAACCAAACCAAGCCAACCCTTGGCGGGGCAAACGGTAGTAGCGGAATACTCCGATCCCAACCCCTTCAAGGTTTTGCACGCCGGGCACCTGTATACCAGCATCGTCGGCGATGGTATCGCCAACCTGCTGGAACAGGCGGGGGCAACCGTACACCGGGTAAACTTTGGCGGGGATGTGGGGCTGCACGTAGCCAAGACGATATGGGCCATACTGTCCCGCGAAGAAGGCGACACTGATTCCATACGCGAAAAACAGGCCTGCAAGACAATCACCTCCCTTAAGAACAAGGATCTTGCCGGCAGAATTTCCTGGCTCTCGTCCGCCTACGTGGCCGGTAATGAAGCCTATGAGAATGACGCCAAGCCAGAAGTCAGGCGCAGCGTCGTGTCGCTCAACAAACGCGTATACCAATTGCACGAGGAGAATGACCGCAACTCACCGCTAGCCAAGATTTATTGGACTTGTCGGCAGTGGAGTTATGACTACTTTGATAGCTTTTATGAGCGTATCGGTACGCACTTCGAAAAATATTATCCGGAAAGCGAGACGGCACAGATCGGCCTGCAGACAGTGCGTGAGCATACCGGCACAGTATATAAGAAGAGTAACGGCGCTGTGGTTTTTGAAGGGGAAAAGTACGGTCTGCACACCAGGGTATTCATAAATTCCGAGGGGTTGCCAACCTATGAAACCAAAGACGTTGGCCTCATCATGAAGAAGTGGCAGGATTACCACTTCGACCAGTCAATTGTTATTACAGGCAACGACATCATCGAATACATGAAGGTCGTGCTCAAGAGTATAGAGCAGTTTATGCCAGAACTGCCGGCGCGCACCTTACACCTGACACATGGCATCGTGAAGCTGGCCGGCGGCACCAAAATGAGCAGCCGCAAAGGGAATATTCTGGGGGCTGCTGACGTCCTGGACGCCGCGCTCGCCGCGAATAAAAAATTAACCGGACAGGACAACGAGCAAACCGCCCTTGGGGCGGTCAAGTACGCCTTCTTGAAGAGCCGGATGGCCGGCGATATCATGTACGATCCCGAAGAGTCGGTCAGCCTTGAGGGCAATAGCGGTCCATACTTGCAATACGCGCATGCCCGGGCCTGCAGTATTCTGCGCAAGGCCCAGCAGCCCGAAGGCCCGGCCTCGAAAACTCTTCAAAAAGAGACGCTGCAGGCCGACGAACGTCTCCTTGTCAGAAAAATCAGTGAGTACCCAGAAGTAGTCGATAAGGCCGCGATAGAACTCATGCCGCACTATGTTTGCACGTACTTGTACGAGCTGGCCCAGACTTTTAACCGCTTTTATGAACGTAACCGTGTAATCGGCGACCCCCGACAAAAGCTACGTCTGGACCTGGTGGGCCGTTATACCGGCACTTTGGCCGCGGGGCTAAAGCTTTTAGGTATTGCAGCACCAGAAAAAATGTGATATAATTACACGAAGTTATGCCACAACGAAAACGTCAGTCGCCATCAACCAAAAACCCTGCACACCTGTCTACCACTGGCAGCAACTTGCGCATGCAAACGCCGGCAAGTTCGCGCAAGCCCAAGCCGAAGCCGCAAGTAGCCCGCAGGGTAGCACAGGAGATCAACCCGGCTCGCGGTTTCATGAACTTTCTGCGGGAGCACACCGTAGTCACCCTGGCGGTCGGTTTTGCCATCGCTACCCAGGCCCAGACGATTATCAAGCAGCTTATAGCCAGCTTCATTAACCCGCTCTATGGTTTATTGTTCAGCGAGAAGCTCAGCTCCAAGGCGTTCGTCTTACACTTTCACGGCAGGTCGCAAAGCTTTGCCTGGGGTGAGTTTGTGTACGCGTTCGTTGACTTCCTTTTCGTCTTGGGTGCTATATATCTCTTCGTCAAGGTTTTTGGCCTTGATAAGCTCGAAAAGCCGAAAAATAAATAGCTGCTTATAACCTATAATAAGGGCTATGGTTAGAGCAGACGCCGATAGCGACTGGAAAAACAAACTGACACCCGAGCAATACCGCGTATTGCGCGAAAAAGGTACCGAAGCGCCCTTCAGCGGCGCGCTTTTGCACAACGACAAGGCCGGCAACTACCGCTGCGCGGCCTGCGGACAGGTGGTTTTTACCAGCGATACCAAGTTTGATTCCGGCAGCGGCTGGCCGAGCTTTTATGATGTAGCCAACACCAAGTCGGTCAAACTGGCCGAGGACCAGTCGCTCGGCATGCCGCGGGTTGAGGTTATGTGCGCGAGTTGCGGCAGCCATCTCGGCCACGTCTTCAACGACGCGCCCGAGCAACCGACCGGCATGCGTTTTTGCATCAACTCCGCCGCGCTCGAGTTCAAAGAGAAGAATATTTAGTGCCCCAGGCGGCCATTTGGCGGAGGATGGGAAGGAGATCTTGGCCCTTGGGGGTGAGCGCGTACTCCGTGCAGGCCGGTGTCTCGGTTCGGGTTTGCTTGGCGATAATAGCTTGTTTCTCGAGGTCGTCGAGACGTTGGCTCAGCGTTCGAGGGTTAATGCTGCCGACGGACTTTTCGAGTTCGCAGAAGCGCTTGGGGCTGGCAAACAGGTCGCGCAGGATTAGTGCCGTCCACTTGCTGCCAATGATCTGCATGGCGCTGGCGATGCAGCCGACGCGGGGTTCCAGAGGTTTAACCGAAGATGCTGTTTTCATACTTTACAAAGTATAGTGATAAGCCTATACTGGGATTATCTTAATACTATACAAAGTATACCATAAAAGGAGATAGTTATGAAGCTGCAGATTATTGTTGGTTCTACCCGCCCCGGCCGGGTCAGCGACCGTGTTGCCCGGTGGGTAAAGAACGAGGCCGAAAACCTGAATGAAACAGAGGTAGAAATACTCGATCTGCAGGATTATGACCTGCCGATGCTGGACGAGCCGATCTCGCCGCAGTTCAATCCGGAGCGCAAACCGAATCCAGAAGCGCAAAAATGGCTGGATAAATTGAGTGAGGCGGAGGCCTACGTGCTGGTGACGCCTGAGTACAACCGCTCCTATTCGGCTGTGCTCAAGAACGCGCTCGACTACATCGACTTCCAGCTTAAGGAGAAGCCGGTAGCACTGGTGGCGCACGGTTCAACTGGCGGAGCCCAGGCCGTAGCGCATCTGCGCGGCGTGCTGCCCGGGCTGAAGTCGTTCACCACGCCAAGCGCCACCTTTATTGTTGGCAGAGCGGGTGATATTATTGATGAGGATGGGAACCTGGACGAGGAGCTCAAAGCTAACCCGTACGGCCCGCAGGCGGCGTTGAAAGCAACGCTTGAGGAGCTCAACTGGTACAGCAACGCTTTGGCCGCTGCCCGTTCAGAAGGCAAGTAAGGAGAGCTTGCTCAAAAGGTTTGAGAGACTTTTGTGTGAGATGGTGAGGTGATGGCCGGTTTGGTGGCTGGCGCGGTA
>DAHUYJ010000011.1:8539-31253 GCA_027315225.1 Candidatus Saccharimonadota bacterium
CAATGATTGACAAACACGCCGTGCCAACCAAGCTGCTCTGGGTGGACCTGGAAATGACCGGACTGGATCCGGTTCAAGACGTTATCCTGGAGGTGGCGGCCGAGGTGACGGACTTTGATTTCAAGACGCTGGCCAACTACGAGGCGATTGTCCAGCAGCCGCGCGAGACGGTCGTGGAGCGGATGCGCCAAAACATCTGGTGGAAGGATTATCCCGAAAACCGCGACGAGTTTGTGCGTAAGATGGACAGCGGCAAACCCTCAGCGCAGGTGGAGCAGGAACTTATCGGGCTGGTTGAGCAACATTTCGGCCCGGAAGCGGCCGTGCTGGCAGGCAACAGCATCCATAACGACCGGAACTTTATTAAGCAGTGGTGGCCGCAGCTGGACCTCAAGTTACACTATCGCATGCTGGATGTTAGCGCCTGGAAAGTATTTATGCAGGGCCGTTTCGGTGTGGAGTTCGAGAAACGGGAAGTGCACCGCGCGTTCGATGACATCCAAGCCTCGATTGCAGAGCTACAGCACTACCTGGAGTGGTTCAAAGACCAGGGTCAGGAAGGGCGCTAGCCCGTATTACTTTTCGCCGGAGTCGGATCCGGAGTCGCCGGAACTGCCGCTGCGCAAGAACCAGATAAAGCCAAGGATGACGGCCAGCACCAGCAGCCACCACCAGCCGAGCCCTAAGAACCGGTGATTGGCGCTATTGGCGCTGGCAGCGTTCTTAATGTTGACGGTGCTGTCGCCCTTGACGCGGCCGTTATTGCCATTGTTGTTTCCAGTGCTGGTATTTGGCGTTGTCGTGCTGTCGCCCAGAACCTGGCCGCCGTTATTAGTATTGCCGGTATTGCCGCCGTTGTTCCCGGTACCCCCGGTGTTGCCCGTACTCCCGACCGTGTTTTGCGGGTTGACGTTGCCATTACCGCTCCCCGTATTGCTAGTTGTCGAGAAACTGAACACCGAAGGCGGGGCCGTTATGGTATAGGCCGCTGTTAGAATGCCGCCGGTGGCGTTGCCGGGGTTGTCAGTACTTTCGTTACCGGCTTGGTCGTAAGCGACGGCCTTGATGGTCTCGCTGCTGCTGACGCTGAATGCGCCAGTGTAGAGCGTGCCGTTGCCGGTGTTATTCGGCGTACTGCCGTTCTTGGTGTAGTAGATGTCCGGCGTGTTGCCGCTGTTGTCAGTGCTCTTGAGAGTCACGAGCTGGGTTCCGGTATGTGTACCGGCTGCCGGTGAGGCAGTTGGCGTAGTAGGTGCGGTATTGTCGATGGTCACGGACCACGGTGCGGCCCAGGCGCTGCAGTTGCCGGCCGCATCACAGGCCTGAACGTGCCAGTAATAGGTGCCTTCCGCGGAGCGTCCTTCTGAAAGGGATGTGCTTGTTAAGCCCTCGTGGTGCGCGAGTCGGTTCGTGAAGCTGCCATCCGAATTGGTCGCGCTGCTAGTAGAACTCTCCCAATTGTAGGTAACGGGACCGTTCGGATCAGTTACGGGGCTCCACGTAAAGTCAAAGTCGGGGTTCGAAGGCTGGTTGTTGTAGTAGCCGCCGTTGGTGGGCGCTGTGAGTGTTGGGGTGGCTGGCGCGGTCGTATCCAGCACTACGTCACCCGATGTTGCGCTAGATGAGTCGTTGTTCCCGGCATTGTCTTCGGCGTATACGCTAAGGGTGTATGAGCCATCAGCTGCCGGCAGCGTTGTTGTGACTGAGGTGCTTGTTGTCCAGCCGGACGTTATGGATGTCAGACCGTTATTGAGCTCGTAGTGGTATTTCCATACGCCAGAGGCATTGGCGCCACCCGGGTCAGTTGCGGCAGGCCATGTCCAGTTCACCGTCTTATTGTTCGTGGGGGTACCGGAAGCCGGGGTTGGATTACCGTTCATGACTGGCGCGATCATAGGTGTTGATGATGCAGTAGTCGTGTGTACGGGGTTCCCCGCTAGGTCTTGGACGGTACGGACTCCCCAGTTTTGCTCGGGCGATACGTACCAGCCTGGATTCGTAAAGTTGATCGTCGCAGTATAGTTGCTGGGGTTGTACGTAATGTGCACGTTGCTCCCCAAACCCGCGGGACCGTTAGCGTTGGCAGCGGGAATGCCCGCGTACTTCGCCCAGTTATCCAGTATGTAGTTGGCAGGATCGGTCGCCTGTGTAGGATCAACCGGTTTGCTGAACTGAACGCTGAACGATTTAGCGGAAGGACCCACGGCGGGGAAGTGGAATGTAGCTATCGGCGCTGTGATGTCATACGTAATGACGAACGGTGTTGAGTAAGCAGAGCAGCCGTTGGCGTTGCAGGCGCTGAAGGAGAAGTAATGCGTGCCTGGACCCTGCGTGAACTTATCATTGTATACGCCCAGGCTGGATGAGTATGCGTTCAAGTTTGCCGGAGCCCATGGGCTATTCGGCTTGAATGGCGAACCAGTGATATCGTTCCAGTACTTAAGCTTGTAGTAGGTTGCGTCAGGTGCATGCAGGTTGAACGTGAAGTCCTTGGAGTTAGTGTAGCCACCGGAAGGTATGTTCTTGTTGTTGGCAGTAAAGCTAACGGTCGGTACTTCGCACTTAATCTTATTGAATGGACCGGGGTTGCTATAGAGCGGCATCGTAATATCGGCGAACGTATTGTCGCAGGCATCCAGGACGAATCCGGACACATTGTTTTCTACGCCGACAGGGCCATGCTGGAAAATGTTGCTGGCAATTGAGGCAGTTTGCGGCGCGGTTGCTTCTGGCTGGCTGAACTGCACGCCATTCACTGAGCAGTGGTCGAATGTATTACCGCTGACGGTGCTGTTCTCGACGCTATCAAGTTTCAGACAGCTTTGTGCTCCATAGACTGTATTTCCAGAAATAGTACCGGTTCCGAGCATGTCGTAGAGCTCTATGCCAGTTCCCTGGTGGACGTTAATAGTATTATCGCTGATGTTCACAGAACCTAGCGGCACCAACGGGCCGCGTTGGGTATCAGACCAGACAAGCAGCCGACCCGATTGGGCGTTGACGTTGTTGTGCGTATAACTGACGTTCTGCCAGCGGTAGGCCTCAAGGAAGTTGGACGCATCTGATTGTCGTAGCTTGTTGCCGGTTGCTGTGTAGTTGTTGCCCCACGATGATCCCTGGGCTTCCGCGAATATGATTGAGTATACGTCGTTAGGGGCCGAACCGTTATAGCCGGTGAAGTTGTTGTTCTGGAAGGTTAGTCCATTGAACCCCTGGTTGATGAAGGCCGCGAAACGGCCTGAAATGCCTTGTCCATCAAAGGTGTCGTTTTGGAACGATAGGTTAGCATACGAGCCGCTGCCATCAATGTTAATTGAAGCGTTTTCCAAGGCACTGCTATGGCCTACAAAGTGAAGACCTTTGAACGTAAGGCCATTGAAGGTTGAGCCGGTAAGGTTAATGCCGTTCACTACCGGCATAGCATTGTGGTAGCCCTCTACGGTTATATTATTAGGATAGTTGCCAGAAGCGATCGCAGCGGGATAATTGCCTGAGTCCACCAGTATTGTGCCGCCACTTGATACGGCCGACATAGCGCTAGCCACGTCGGAGAAGGCGTTAATTCCGTAGTAGTAGTAGGCACCGTGGAAGTAGACTTCAGGGTATGTATTGGGTTCGGGATTGGAGGCCAGGTCAGCCCAGCCGCTACTCACTACCACTGTGGAGGTCGTGTTGACGAGGTCTTTGCCCTGCCATTTATTGTTGGTGAGCGTAGCTGATGCTGCTCCCGGGTTTTGCTCAAGCCATATAGCGGCGGCGTAGCCAGGAGTGGCTGGCGCCAAGTTGTTAATGCGATTGTTGGCCACTATCACGTTAGGCGTATTACCTTCAAGGCCGATAGCGTGCTCCCATAACCCGTTTAGTCCGGAAATGGTATTATCGGTGATTTGTGCGCCGGGTGTTGCGCCTGGACCCGAGGTAGCATGGTTTATGAGCATACCATAGGCTCCCTTATGGGCAGGGTCAGCCGTAATGTGAGAGATGTTGTTACCGTCAAGCACTACGCCACTGATCTGTGCCGGGCCGGTGGAGTCAAGGATGCTGATGGCTGACGTAGACCCACCGCTGGTGTTGCCAATATTGGTGATCACGTTATCAATGACGTGGATGTTCGAAGAGTTTGACGGGCCGTCCTGGTAGTCAATAGCATGTATGTTGCCGGTAGCGCTGGTGCCGACGTTTTCAACCTTGTTGTTGGCAATGGTAATGTTGCTGGTTCCTGAGGTAGAGACTGCGTAGTTTCCGGCAGGGTTGGTGAGCGTAAGGCCGTTGATAGTAACACCATTGCTGTTGATGGTAACGAGACCATTGATAATCGCGTGGTTGGGGCCGTGTTCCGAGTCTATAGTAACGCTTTTTGTGACAGTGAAGTTCCCATTGTATGTGCCGTTGTCTACATAAACCGTACCGCCGACGGAAACTGCCGTCATAGCGTCGGCAAAGTCGTTACACGGTGCGACTTGCGTACAAGCTGTGCCCGTGCCGCTGCTACTTACGTATGCATCAGTTGGCGGCGAGGCGAGCACATTTTGGGATAAGAAGCCTGGAATCCCGGCGCCTGAAGCTCCGAGCAACAGAACCATTGCTGCGCCAAGACTTAAGAATTTTGTTTTGAAAGTTTTGGTGGCTGGTTTAAAAGTATGTAACTTCATTCCCGGACAGCTCCCTTCGAGGCTTAAAATACTCCGTAGTCACCCTCATTCTATCCGTATATTTACATGTTTGCAAACATTTTAGCCGGTTTTTCCAGGCCTTATTTAACGAAATTTTAATGATTCCTGAGACCGACGCATCAAGTTCCAGGCTGTATTACAATAAATATATGCCTCACACCATGGACCACAAGACCGTCGAAGACTATATATTGACCATGCCGGCCGCCCGACTGGACTATCCGTTCGGCGAGGATGTGGCAGTGTACAAAGTCGGCGACAAAATGTTCGCCCTGGTCAATGAAGGCAAGGAGCCGGTGCGTCTCAGCCTGAAGTGCGACCCGCAGCTAAGCAA
Source organism: Candidatus Saccharimonadota bacterium (assembly GCA_027315225.1). Lineage (GTDB taxonomy): Bacteria > Patescibacteriota > Saccharimonadia > Saccharimonadales > UBA4665 > DAHUYJ01. Next base: position 13,547 of record DAHUYJ010000011.1, read on the forward strand.
ACTGCTGCGCGAAAAATACGAAGCGGTGATGCCGGGGTACCACCTGAACAAAAAGCACTGGAACACGCTGGTCTTAAGCGGCCAGCTGTCATGGCAAGAGGTGCAGGCCCTGATCCGGCACAGCTATAACCTGGTGACCGGACAACCAGACTCCGGACAGCCCGGCTAAGGTCTGCTACGAAGTTGAGGGCTGGCCGAGCTGCGTTAACAAAAGCTGGGCCTGGTTATAGTCGCCATTGAGCAGGGCGCGGCCGTGTTTCCCCTTGGTTTGCGCGTAGGTTTGCCGCATATCGTTTATATATAGGTTAAGCTGGGTTGTAAGGATGCTGCGGAATGTCGTGTCATACGTGCCGGCGGTCGCGGCGTTCGTCAACTGCGCGTCCAGGGCTGGGTTAACCTTCAGGTTCAGCTCTTTGGTGTTGACTTTCTGGCCGTTGGCCACCAGATAATTTCCGAGCGAGTTCTGGGCGCTGGCTATGCTCAGCTGTGCGGTGATTGCGAAGTTCTGGCTGCTGCTTGAAAGGTTCTGTGATTGGTTTTGCTGGTTGGTGGTGCTACTGACGAGATGGATGATTTCCTGCTGGTCCTGTATAACACCCATGAATGATGCTGCCAGGTTAGAGTTGCCGCCGAGCAGGCTCTTTACGAAGGTGAAGACGATGATTACAACGAGCAGGCCTGCGGCTGCTAAGAGGATGCGCGTGGACTGGGAACCGCTGCCCGGCAGCGTGAATCCGCGCTTGGGGGTCTCAGGGTTGGTAATAAAGTCGAACTCCTGGTTCGGCGATGGCGGAGTGTTTTGTGCTGGCGGAGCGCTTTGGGCGGGCTGGGGCTGGGAAAGATCCTGAACTTGGGATGTTGCTTCTGGCGGAGGCACTGTATTAAATCCGCTTGCCGGGCCTGGTATGATTGTTTGTCCCGGGGTAACCGAGGGGGCCGCAGGAGTTGCAGGGGACGGTGTTTGCTGGGCCATAACGCTTTGTTGCATGTAGGGCTTGGCGTATCTCTTGAGGTGGCTGGGCATGGATTTTTGCATGTACTGGGCTATTTCCTGTTGGGCGTGTTGCGGTACATAGCCGTTACTGTTCTCGGCGTACTTCCTTAGGTGTGCCGGCATAGACTGCTGCATATGCCGGTCCATGGCCTGCTGGATATGCGGCGGAATGTATGTTTGGCTGCCCGCGGACGAACGCGATGAATACCGGGAGAAAGGCATGAACTTATTAAACCATAAGCGTATCTGAAATGAGAAACTTGCCCCCGAACGCTTGATACTTGATACTTAGTGTTATATGGATGCTGTGGACGAGGTCAAAAGCCGGTTATCAATTGAAGACGTGATCAGCGAATACGTGTCGCTCAAGCGGGCGGGGCGGAACTGGCGCGGATTAAGCCCGTTCACCAGCGAGAAGACGCCGAGCTTTATGGTCAGCCCCGAAAAACAGATTTGGCACGACTTTTCTTCGGGAAAGGGCGGCAACATGTTCAGCTTTGTTATGGAAGCGGAGGGCCTGGACTTTAAGGGTGCGCTGGAGCTTCTGGCGCGCAAAGCCGGGGTCGATCTGGACCAGTACCGCACTACCGGCCGCCGGAGCGGCCCGGACAAAGAGCGGCTCCACGAATTGCTGGAGCTGGCTGCCAGGTTCTATCAGACACAGTTCAGCAAGCACCAGCCGGCCCTGCGTTACGTGCTCCAAAAGCGCCAGTTTACCAAAGGAACTGCGCTCGCCTGGCGGCTGGGATATTCGCCAAACACCGGTACCGCGCTTATCAAGTTCGCCAAGGGCAAGGGCTTCACAGAGGACGAAATCAAACAGGCCGGATTAAGTGCCCTAATGTACCGTGGCGGGTTGCAGGATATGTTCCGCGGAAGGCTGATGATTCCGCTGATGGATCCGCAGGGCAGGGTTATCGGCTTCACGGCGCGCCTGCTGGAAGACGACCACCCCAACGCTCCGAAGTACATCAACACGCCGCAAACCGTGTTATATGACAAAAGCCGGCATATTTATGGCTTGCACCTGGCGAAAGAAACAATTCGCAAAGAGCAGTTCGTAGTGTTGGTAGAAGGGAATCTGGATGTCATCAGCAGCTATCAGGCCGGCGTCCGCCAGACGGTGGCGACCGCCGGCACAGCCCTTACCGAGCCCCAGCTCAAAGCCCTCAGCCGCTTTACCGGTGATATCCGCCTGGGTTTTGATGCCGACAAGGCCGGTCTGGCAGCCACGGAGCGGGCGATTCTTATCGCTTCGCGGGTAAAAGTCAACCTTAGCATTATCGACGTGCCAAGCGGTAAAGATCCTGACGAACTGATCAGGCGTGATCCCAAACTCTGGAGCGAAGCGGTTAGTCAGCATCAATATGCGCTGGATTGGCTAATGGCGCGTTATCAAAATACGCTAAAGCTGAATACGGCCCAAGGCAAACGGGAGTTCAGCGACGTATTACTGCCGGTGGTACGCAGCTTGTCGGACCCTGTTGAGCGCGACCACTATTTGAGCGCCATAGCGCAGATCATTGATGTAAGCAAAGAGGCGCTGGAACAGAAGTTCCAGAAGACTCCAGGCACGACGTCAGACCAGCGCCGCCGCCGGGTGAAGGTACCGGCCCAGACCATAGACCGGGTGCTGGTCGAGAACCGCAAAGCCCAGGACGGGTTCATGAGTCTTATGTTCATGCGGCCGACCCTGCGTGAATTCCTGGAACTGGTCACGCCGGACATGCTCTACAGTGATCAGGCCCGCCAACTACTGCAGTTTCTCAAAGAAAATCCGGAATTTCGCGGCCAGGCCGAAAAGACCGGGCAATTGCAACCGGTTGCCGAATATAGTAAAATAGTAGCATTACTCTATGAGGAGCTCTATCAGGGCCTCGAGCTTAATGAACTCCATTATGAGGCGGCCCGATTGCAGGCACGATTAATCGAACAATTTATCAAAACCAAAAAAGCTGAACTCGCTCTAGCTCTTGAAGACGCTGATGAAGCGTCGACTCAGACATTATTAGAGCAGGCAAAGCGCTACGACGCATTACTTAATAAGGTAAAAGGAGGTACACATGCCCAAGGATAAAACTTCCGCCAAGAAGACCGCTGATGAGCCAACAACGGACCAGCAGAAGCAAACACTGCTAGAACGCGCCAAGAAGGAAGGCCACATCAACCAACAGGACATCTTTGCGCTTATTCCGGAGACGCCGGAAAACGCCGAAGTACTCGACGCTCTCTACACCGAGCTGGCCGACGATAATATAGAGATAACATCTTCCGACCCCAGCCCAGAGGGACTTAGCACCGCATGGACGGACGAAGATGACCCCGAAGAAGAAGCAGCCGAAACCACCCCGGTCTACCTGGATGACGATGTGGCTGATGACTCGGTTCGCCTTTACTTGCGCGAAATCGGCAAGATCCCGCTCCTGTCCGCCGAGGAGGAGCTGGCGCTCGCCAAGCGTGTAGTGGCTGGCGACGATGGCGCCAAGAACCAAATGGCCGAAGCCAATATGCGACTGGTGGTCTCGATTGCCAAGCGCTACGTTGGCCGCGGCCTGGACTTGCTGGACCTGATCCAGGAAGGCAACACCGGTCTGTTACGCGCGGTAGAGAAGTTCGATCCTGACAAAGGCTTCAAGTTTTCAACATACGCTACCTGGTGGATTCGCCAGGCAATTACCCGTGCTATTGCCGACCAGGCCCGGACCATACGTATTCCGGTACACATGGTGGAGACTATCAACAAGCTGCTGCGCACCCAGCGCCGCCTGACCCAGGAGCTCAACCGCGAGCCGACCAACGACGAGATCGCCAAAGAGATGGAGATCGACGTCGACAAGGTCGAGCACATCATGAAGATTAAGCAGGATATTTCGTCCCTGGATGCCTCCATTCGCGATGACGAGGAAGACAGCGTGCTGGCGGACTTTATCGAGGACGAAGACACCGTCTCGCCTGAGGAGTCAGCCACTGGCCAGCTGCTCAAGGAGCAGGTTAAAGACATGCTATCGGCCCTGACAGAGCGCGAGCAAAAGATCCTCAAACTGCGCTTCGGTCTGGAAGACGGCAAGTCGCACACGCTGGAGGAAGTCGGCCAGGAGTTCAGCGTGACCCGCGAACGCATCCGGCAAATTGAGGCTAAAGCTCTTGCCAAACTCCGCAAGCACCGCGACGCCAAAAAACTCCACGACTACATAAAATGAGACAAACCTGACGGTTTTTCTCATCGCGCCATGCGCCGAAGTTAATTCGTCGCGTGGGCTGCTCTTTTCCTCTAGATAAGTTTTAGAAAGTAGTAGCCGTGATTTTCGTATCCGTTGTCATTGTAGAACTTATGGCCGCTCTCATGTTTATAACGAGACTCGATATAAATCCTGTGGCAATCCTGCTGGCGGGCTAATTCTTCGACTCTCTGAATCAGCGCGCGGCCGACGCCGTGTTTTCTAAAACCAAGGTCAACGTACAGCTCATCTACCTGCATGATCGGCTGTAAATAGCGCACGACCCGGCGCTTGGACGCTGTAATTAGGCCGATCAACTTGGAGTTATCTTCAGCTACGAAAACGAAGTTATTTTTGCCGGCCAACACGGCCAGGAATGAGTCGCTATTTAGCTTAGAGTAGTCTTTGCCAACAAAGTCGGTATACAGTGCCATTAACGCCACATAATCTTTTTGTCTGGCCCGACGCACTGTCATAACCTAAAGTGTACACCACTCTTGTATACTGGTTAGGATGAAGATTATTGGGTTGGCTGGGACAAACGGTAGCGGCAAGGATACGGTTGGGCATATTCTGGCCCAGGACCATGGTTACTTGTTTGTTTCGGTTACTGACCTGCTGCGCGATGAAGCCCGGCGGCGCGGCCAGCCGGCCGAACGGGAAGTTTTGCGCGCTATCAGCGCGGAGTGGCGGCAGCAATCAGGCCTGGGTGTGCTGGTTGATCGGGCAGTCGCACAATATCGTGCCGGCCAGGACCGGTACGCCGGCGTCGTTATGGCGTCTTTGCGAAATCCGGGCGAGGCGGATAGAGTTCATGAACTTGACGGCGTAATGGTTTGGGTAGATGCCGATCCGCGCGTTCGGTATGGACGTATTCAGGCCAATGCCGCCTCGCGCGGGCGGGCCGAGGAAGACCAAAAGACGTTTGAACAATTCCTGGCCGAAGAAGCCGCCGAAATGAATAAGCCTGCGGGCGATGACGACACCAAACTCAACATGTCCGCCGTCAAGGAGCGCTGCGACGTCTTCCTAGATAATGACGGCGGGCTGGCAGATTTTAGGTCGGAGACCAAAAAGGCGCTAGGATTATAATATGGCAAGTAAATCGGCCGTACGCCAACAACTCAAGCAAATCCGGCTAAGTATGGGAGTCGGCGAGCGCACGCAGGAGAGCCGCGAGATCGTCAAACGGCTCAAAGACTTGATGGACTGGTCCAAGGTCGGGAACATTCACTACTTTGAGCCGATACACGGCTTGCTCGAAGTCGATATCGGCGGCTTCATTACTGATCTTGAGGATAAATATCCGGATCTTACGCTGGTTGCCCCCAGGTTGATTAAAGGCGAATGGCAGCTGGTAGTCGCGCATGACGGCCCGGCGGCATCCGAGCTTGACGTTATTATCGTGCCGATGCTGGGCTTTGACCCAAAAAGCCTGCACAGGATAGGTTACGGCGGCGGGTATTATGATAAGTTCCTGGCCACCCAGCCACAAGCTAAGAAAATCGGCGTCTGCTTTGAGGCAGGAAAAACCGCCGGCCTGCCGGTTGAACCTCACGACGTGGCACTGGATATGGTTGTTACCGAAGCCGGCGTATACTCAGCGAAGTAGCAGATGTTGTAGACGATGCCAACCCGTCTCGGACACCCCCTATCCATACTTTGGAGTATAACATATATGTTATATTGCGAAATGCTTTAACGGGAACGGACGAGACGCCGTGCAGTGTCACGGACAAGATGAACATAAAGGCAACTAGGCGGTGGCGTATACTAGGGTTAATGGCTAAAGAGGCAGCAGTCAAGGACAACGCCGGAAAGCCGGCTAAACTGGCTATCATTGATGGAAAGAGCGTGTTTTATCGCGGCTACTACGCCATGCCGAACCTGGCAACGCAGGACGGGACGCCGACGGGCGGCGTGTTTGGGTTTGCGACAATGGCGCTGGAGGTTATCCGCCGGCTCAAGCCTGATTACGTAGCGGTAGCCTGGGACAAGCCCAAGACTAATATTCGTAAACGGCTGGAGATGTATCCGGAGTATAAGGCCGGCCGCAAGCCGGCGCCGCCGGATTTTTATGACCAGGTGCCGATTCTGCACGAGCTGCTTGATGCTTTCGGCTGGCCGCTGTACGAACTTGACGACTACGAGGCCGACGATATTATGGGAACGCTGGCCGTGCAGGCCCGCGAAAAAGGCCTGGAAACGCTGCTGGTGACTTCTGACCTGGACATGTTGCAGCTTATAAACGGCAATGTACATGTTTATGCGCTCAAGACGGGCTTGTCGAACATAGAATTGTACTCACCCAAGAGCTTTGAAGCCAAGTATGGAATCGACGTGCACCAGTTTTTGGATCTCAAAGCACTGAAAGGCGACAGTTCGGACAATATTCCCGGTGTGCCCGGCGTTGGCGAGAAGACCGGGCTGGAGCTGATCAAACAATACCAAACGCTGGACGGGGTATACGATAATTTGGCCTTGGTCAAAGATTCCACGCGCAAAAAGCTGGAAGCCGGCAAAGACCTGGCGTATCTGAGCAAAGAGCTGGCTCGAATCTGGATCGACGCGCCGATAAAGCTTGACCTAGAGGCAATGGACGGCACGAAAGTGCAGCCCGAAAAGGTTCTGAAGCTTCTGCAAAAACTTGAATTCCGCAGTCTGGTGCGGCAGTTGCCGGAAGTCATGCAGGTGGCGATCGACGACCATCACGCCCGGAACGGTACCGGTCCCCTCAAGCCTGGCAAAAATGTGCTCATCGACACCCACAAAAAAGCAGCCGATCTCAAGCTGGGAGGCTCCGAATACTTTTATATTCACGCCCGGTCGGCCGGCAAGTACGGTAGCAAGCCGGAGGCGTTGATTATCAGTCTCGACGGCGACACCACCTACACGCTGGATCTGCGCAAACTGGACCACGCGGCGGTTGCCAAAGAGTTCCATAACGTTAGGCCGCTCGTTGGCTATGACATAAAGTCAACACTGAGGACGCTGCTCGCGCTGGGCGTGAAAGAGCTGCCGGATGTCGGGCACGACGTGCTGATCGGTGCTTTTTTACTCAATAGCCTACGTCGTGAACAAACTTTGACCGAGCTGGCCGAAACCGACCTTGGTTACGAAGGCTCGCCGCTTGAGGATCTTGACCACGAAGAGCTCATCACCAGGGCGCCGGAGATTATGGCCATCATCAAACGGCTCCACGACCGGCAGGCAGCCGACCTTAAGCGAACACACGGGCTATCCAAACTGGCGCAGCAGATCGAATGGCCGGTCATTCCGGTGCTGGCGCGCATGGAGTACGCAGGAATCGAACTGGACACCAAGTACCTCAAGAAGTTTGCCGGTGAAGTCGAGGACCTCATATCCGACTACGAGCAACAGGTTTACGGACATGCTGACCAGGAGTTCAATATCGGGTCGCCAACGCAACTGGCCGAAATTCTATTTGAAAAATTAAAACTGCCTACGGTCGGTATCAAGAAGGGCAAAACCGGTTACAGCACGGCGGCCCGCGAACTAGACAAGCTGCGCGGCACGCACCCGATTATCGGTCTTATCACCCAGTACCGCGAAGTCGCCAAGCTCAAGAATACCTATGTTGACACGCTGCCGCAAATGGTGGATGAACGTTCCCGGCTGCATACCACGTTTAACTTGACGATTGCCCAGACGGGCAGGCTGTCCAGCACCGACCCTAACCTCCAGAACATTCCTACCCGTACCGAACTCGGACGGCACATCCGCACCGCGTTTGTGGCCGGCAAGGGGAACAAGCTGGTCAGTGCCGATTATTCGCAGTTCGAGCTGCGGCTCGCGGCCGTACTGGCAGAGGATAAGGGGCTTATTGAAATGTTCAACCGCGGGGCCGACATCCACGCCGCCACGGCGGGTCAGGTCTACGGCCGCGAGCCCGAGGACGTTACCAAGCAGATGCGTCGTGTGGCCAAGGTAGTTAACTTCGGTATTCTCTATGGAATGAGTCCGCATGGTCTATCTGTAGCCACCGGCATGACACGGGAGCAGGCCACAGACTTCATTGATCGGTACAAGGGACTCCGCAAGCCGCTGTTCGATTACATGGAACGAATTCTGGAGCAGGCCCGTGAGCGCAGCTACGTCGAGACGCTGTTCGGCCGGCGGCGGCCGATGCCGGATATCAAGTCCAGCAACTTCGCGGTGCGCACTGCCGCGGAACGCGCCGCCATCAACATGCCGATCCAGGGCACCGAAGCCGACCTGATGAAACTGGCCATGATCAAGCTCGATAAACGGTTGCGCGGGGAGCGTGGCGACAGCCGCCTGCTGTTGCAGATCCACGATTCTATACTGGTGGAATGCCCGTCCGCCGCCGCCAAGGATGTCAGCGACCTGCTCAAAGACGCCATGGAGAATGTCTACAAACTGCCCGTGCGCCTGGACGTGGATGTGACCACCGGCAATAACTGGGGCGAGTTATAAATCGGTATCGGGAGGCTTGGTATGCTCGGTATGCTGCCGTTGATACTGCGGTTGTTTGCGTCGGCGCCTGACAACAGCTCTGCCGCCGCCGAGCCTCATAAGTCGGTAAGACAGTAAGATAACCCAGACAGCCAAGCCTAGGTCCAGTACGCTGGTTGTCAGGTCTAGTATGTTGTTGTGGTGCTTGGCGTTAAAGTACGCGACCAGGGCTATTCCCGCTTCGGCAGCGATTAGCAGTTGTGCCAACCGCCGGCTGCGGCGCTCCTGCGCGATACTGCCCAGGATCCAGATCGCGCCGAACCACAAAGCGGTCAGGATAAAGAAAATCAACGATACGATAAGGTTGCTCACGCAATTCGTGCTGTCATGTCGGCAAGTGGTGACAACGGAGTTGGCGCCATTGGCAATGCCCAGCAGGCTGAGTATGATGAACTGGATAAACGTAGCTATAGACGTCTGGTATGTAATCTTCACACCATATATTATGCCACGAGTCGCCTTTCCAAGGGAGCTTTACTTGCAAAAAACTCACTATAATGTTAGTATATGTATAATCACTACGGTGAGGTTTGATTATGCGATATTTTCTTGCCTTCATTGCACTCCTGGGCCTGATCTTCCTGTTGGCGTACCTCTTGTTTCACGGAGGCGGCCAGAAGCCCAAGAACCTAATGCCTTTCACCAGTTACGCCGCGACTAACGCGCAGGCCCAATTAACCATTGACGGCCCGATTAACGCCGACCAGGACCACCGGCAAATAAAAATAACCGTCAATAGGGACGACGTTACGTTTCAACTTATTCAGGGATACCAGGGGAACGCCATTAACACGCAGACGTTTGCCAACAACCAGAACGCATATACTAACTTTTTATTCGCGTTATTGCATGCCGGTTTCACCAAGGGCAATAGTGACCCAAAGCTGAGCGATGAGCGCGGTTACTGTCCGACTGGTGATCGCTATATCTTTCAATTTACGCAAAACGGTAATAACCTTGAACGTTATTGGGCAACCAATTGCGGCGGCACAAAGACATATGGAGGCAACACAAGTCTCACTATAAACTTATTCGAGGTACAGGTGCCGGACTACGGCAAACTGACCCAGAATGTTGCCTTGTAGCGTCTGTGTACAATAGGACTATGGTGCAAGCTGTAGTTTTTGATTGCTTCGGTGTTTTAGCGACAGAAGGCTGGTTGGCGTTCAAGGCGAAGTATTTTGGCCACGACCAGGAACTATTTGAGCAAGCCAGCGATTTGAGCCACCAAGCCGACAGGGGGTTGATCAGCCGCGAATGGGCTATTAACGAAACTGCCAGCCTGGCTGGCGTCAGCTCCGACGAGCTTCGGGAGGCCATCGGGCACAACATGCCTAATGAGGAACTTTTTGCCTATATTAGGAAGCTGAAAGCGAACTACAAGCTTGGCTTACTCAGCAATGCGGCGGGTAACTACCTCGGACAGATTTTTACGGATGAGCAGCTGGGGTTTTTCGACGCAGTCTGTTTATCGTTTGAATGCGGCTTTATTAAGCCGCAGCCGCAGGCATTTGAAACCATGGCCCAGCGGCTCGGCGTACCTGTAGAAGCCTGCGTCTTTATAGATGACCAGGAGCACAATGTCGATGGCGCGCGGGCTGTCGGCATGTCTGCAGTCCTGTACAGAGATAACGTGCATCTACGCGAAGAACTCGGAAATTTGCTCAAAGCTTAGTGCGCGGGGTGTTACCGGTTTATTCGGAATGTCAGCCGCTTGTCGGTTTGACAGCGGCGCTTGATGTCGGGGCCACACAGCCGCAGTGTATTAGCAAGGGCCGCGTTGGGTACTATGATAACAATGTCCCGTTCGCGGACCAGTACGCCGACCGCCTGTTGAAATTTGTCCTGCACGTATTTTTTGATGCTGGCAATCTCGGGCGGTTCGTCGAAGTCTTTATCGCTGAGGATGTTGAACAGGGAATCCATGTCCCCATTATACTTGGTACAATAAGCATACATGCCGGAATTGCCTGAAGTAGAAACGGTGCGCGCCGGGCTGGCACGCTTGTTGCCCGGCCGGCGTATAGTTGCCGCGGAGTCCGATTGGCCGAAGTCATTTCCTAACGCGCCGGCGGACGTCCAGCAGTTCTTGGTCGGAGCTGAGGTTCTTGATGTCCGCCGGCGCGCAAAAGTTTTGCTCATCGGGCTGTCGAGCCGTTACTCGTTGGTCATCCACCTCAAGATGACAGGGCAAATGGTGTTCCGGGACCATGACGTCCGTTTTGGCGCCGGCCATCCTACTCCATCGCTGGTCAACCGGCTGCCGGATTCGTCGACGCGGGTGACTATCGCTTTCGCTGACGGCAGCAGGCTTTTCTTCAATGACCAGCGTAAGTTCGGCTGGATGAGGCTATTGCCTACGGCAGAGGTCATGAACTTGGATTTTTTGCGCAGTGTGGGGCCAGAACCGCTCAGCGCCAACTTTGACTGGAAGGCCTTGCGCGAACGGCTTATGAGGCGCCGGAATTCCACCGTAAAAGCCACGCTGCTCGACCAAACCGTAGTTGGCGGCATCGGTAATATTTATGCGGACGAGGCTCTATGGGGGGCCAGGGTCCATCCGGCAATGACGGTCGGCGACCTTTCTACGCGGCAGTTTCACGTGCTGTACGACGAGCTGGTATCCGTCCTGCGGTTAGCTATCAAGAAAGGCGGCTCCACGGACCGGAATTATGTTGATGCCGAGGGCCGCATGGGCAGCTACTTGAGCTTTGCCCGGGTTTTTCGACGTGAAGGTCAGAGTTGTCCGCGCTGCGGGCATATTATTCAAAAGATTCGCGTGGCTGGCCGCGGTACGCACATCTGTCCCCACTGCCAAAAGCTCCGGTCCGCCAAGTAACGTTTGCCTTGCCGCGGGCGAACTAGCGCAACTTGCGGAGCAGACGGGTGGCCTCTTTTGGTGACGGCAAGCGGTAGCGGGCCATGGTTCGCCCGCGGCCGACTTTTATGCTATAGGCGGATGGCGGCAGGGCGGTAAACAAATCTTCGTCCGTAACGTCATCTCCAACCCCTAGGATAAAATCATAGTCCCGTTTGAGCCAGGTGCGGGCAACTTCACCCTTGCTTACGTGCGGGTTCTTGATCTCCAGGACCTTGTTGCCTTGCATAAGCTGAACCCCGTACTGTTTGAGTAGCGGCTTAAGCACTCGCTTAATTATAACGGCGTTTTTATGCGCATAGTAAGGTGAAGCGGACCGATAGTGCCATACCAGGGTGTGGGCTTTGACTTCGATCCTGGTACCTTGCTTCGCGTCTGTGTACTTCTCGAGGACGGGCTGCAGGATTCGCTTCCACCTGGTATCGGGCCGTTCAATGATACGCCACGTTTTGCGGTCGGCCATCTTAATAGAGGCGCCATGCTCTGCTACAAGATTAATCGGCAATTTACTGAACCATTTCTGGAGGTCGCTGGCGGGCCGACCGCTTATCAGCACTACGTCGGTGGATTTGCTGGCGCAGAGGGTTTCAAGCAGGCGCATAAGCGCGGCTGAAGGGCGGGCCGTCCGGTAGTCTTCCTGCAGAGGAACCAGGCTGCCGTCGTAATCAAGAAGCAATAACCGGCGCTTGCTTTGCTGCCAGTCTTCAAACAAGTGTTGCTCCGATCCGCCCTGCAGGGTCCGGGTTACTAATTGTGTGCGGGTGCCGGGGACCGGGCGCTGGAGCGTTGTGACGAAGTCCCGCGCCCACTCTTGCACGGTGTTGGCTGCCAATTGTTGCTGCATATGCCGCAGACGCCGCCGCAGTTCGCGCCGCCGCATGGTCAGGGCCTGCTCAAGGGCGGACACTAACGTTTCTGGCTTTTTGGGATCTACGAGCAAAGCGTCCCTGAGCTCCTCGGCGGCGCCTGCGGTTTCGCTGAGAATCAGCACGCCTTTGCCGCGTTTGCTGGCTACGAACTCTTTGGCTGCCAGGTTCATGCCGTCGCGCAGCGGCGCAATAAACGCGACATCAGCGATATGGAACAATGCCGTAACCTCTTCGAAAGGTTTTGACACGTTCATATAGTCCACCGGCTGCCATTTGGCGGTGCCATACTTCTTGTTGATTCTCCGGGCTAATGAGGACAGCTGTTTTGTCAGCCGCTGGTAAGCTGGTATAGCAGTCCTGGAAGGGGCGGCTACCATACTGAAGACCACTTTGCCGCGCAAACGCGGATTACGTTTCAAGAACATTTCGTAAGCCTTGAGGCGTTCCACCAACCCTTTGGTAGGGTCCAAACGGTCAATGGCGACAATAACCTTGAGCCGCTTATAGCGCCGCTGGTATCGGCGGATAGCGGCCTTTACTTCCTTGGATTTTACGGACGTAGCGTACTTTTCGTAATCTATGCCCATCGGAAAATCGGCAACACGTACCACGCGCTCGTCGGCCATGGGCTCCCGGTTGTCGGTCATGGCAATACCGGCTGCTTCGCAATTTTCCAGAAAGTTGGCAACATAGCCCGGAGTATGAAATCCTACCAGGTCGGCGCCCAACATGCCGTCGAGCAACTTTTTGTGTTCAGGTATGCGTTTGAACGTTTTTGCTTCCGGGAACGGTATATGAAGAAAGAAACCGGTAATTATATCGGAACGCCCGTCGCGCAAGATCTTGGGTACTAGCATGAGTTGGTAATCGTGCACCCAAACTCGGACTCCGGTTTCCGCAAGATTCAGGACGGCTTGCGAAAATTTTTCATTCACTTCCCGGTAGGCCCGCCACCAGCGCTGCCGTTTCGCGGAACTGGCCGGTTGGCGGCCGAGGGCATGCAGAGCCTGCCACAGGACGCTATTGCTGTACCCGTTATAAAAGTCGTCAATTTGCCGCTGGCTGAGAAAAACCGGGCGGCAATTATGTTTGGCCAGCTCTTCGACAATGGAGGATTGCTCATCCGTAGTCAATTCATTGTTGGCAATTCCCGGCCAACCTATCCACTGGTTTTTGCGGTCTTTGGTATAACCGGACAAGCCGGTCGCCAAACCGCCCACACTCCGAAAGAAGACCAATTTGCCGTCTTCTTTTTTGACACTTATTGGTAGCCGGTTGGAGACAATAATAACCTGTGCCATAAACTACGATAAGCCGGTACGCACGCATGGGTGCCACGCTTGGGCGCGCCGAACCTTTGCCCTTCCAGCATAGCAAACTATGCGGGCAAACCAACGCCTATTGCTACAATGTTGGCATGATTGTGACCCTGACGGGAGAGAACGATTTTGGTTTGCGGCGCGAGCAGCAGCGTATCGTTAAGGACTTCGTTGCGAAGCATGGGGACTTGGCCTTGGAACGGCTGGACGGGGAAGAAGCCGACGCCGCGCGTATCCGGGAGGCGGTGACCGGCCTGCCGTTCCTGGCCGACCGCAAGCTGGTAATTCTCTACCGTCCAGGCTCGAACAAGCAATTTACAGAAAGCTTTGAACAGTGGTCTGCCGAAATACCGGAGACCAATAACATCATCTTGGTTGAACCAAAACTCGACAAGCGCCTTGGCTACTATAAGTTTTTGCGCTCCAAGACTGACTTCCGGGAATTTCCGGAGCTTGACCAGTCCGCGTTGGCGCGATGGCTTGAGACCGTCGCCAAAGAGCAGGGCGGGTCACTGAGCAGTTCTGACGCCCGCTACCTGATTGGGCGGGTCGGCCCGAACCAGCAACTTTTATCCAACGAGCTGGAAAAGCTGCTGCTATATGACCCGAAGGTTACCCGCCAGACAATCGATGCCATGACGGACGAGACGCCCCAGAGTACGGTTTTCCAGCTGCTGGAAGCCGCCTTTGCCGGGCAAACAGAAAAGGTTCTCACGCTGTATGCCGAGCAACGTGCCCAAAAGGTCGAGCCACCCCAAATTATCGCTCTGTTGGCCTGGCAGCTGCATGTGCTGGCAACCATCAAGGCGGCCGGCCGTCACCCACCGGACCAAATTGCCAAGGAGGCCAAGCTCAACCCGTTTGTAGTGCGCCGCAGCCAGGGCATTGCCCGAAACCTGACACTGGCCCGTCTCAGGTCGTTGATCTCACGACTTTTGGAGGTCGATGCCGGCATAAAAAATACCGGTATAGATCCCGACGAGGCCTTGCAGCATTACCTGCTGACGGTAAGGTAGCCCATAACGTAACCGCTTTACTTCTTGGCGCTGGGTTTTTTGACAGTTTTCTTGGTGGCGGCAGTTTTTTTCTTGGCGGCAACGGTTTTCTTGGCGACAGCCTTGGCGGGCTTGACGCCGGAGGCTTTGGCCTGGGCGCTGGCGCGGCGTTTCAATCGCCGGGCCTTGTTCTTATGGATAACGCCTTTGTTGGCCGCGCGGTCCAGCTGGGCCTGGGCCTCGCTTAACGACTTGCCCGAAGGACTTTTGGCAAATAACTTGAGTGCGCCTCTAAGACTGCGCTTGGTTTTACTGTTACGGACGGCGGCCTTATGAGCGGTGCGGACACGCTTCTTGGCCGATTTAATAATGGGCATGAGCCTCCTTTAAGGCGTTTACATTATTTTTAGGGTTGGAAGTGACTATAACAGATGGCGGGCAGTATTGCAAAGAAGAATAGTCGTGTTCTCATAAAACCATAGACAGGCATAAGCTTTTATGGTAGTCTGCCAGTGAGTAATTCAACAAAACAAAAATCGACGAATGATTACAATAAGCTTATGGACAGCGCCAAGCAACAGCTTATAGACAAACTCCAATCCGCGAATAACGTCTTGGTAACCGTTAGTCGTGATCCGTCGGTTGACCAGCTGGCTGCCTGTATCGGGTTGACCCTGCTGCTGAACAAGCAAGGCAAGCACGCCGCAGCCGTCTTTAGCGGCCAGGTGCCTTCGACGCTGGCGTTCTTAAAGCCCGATGAAACTCTCGAGAAGACGACCGACTCGCTTAGAGATTTCATCATAGCTCTCGACAAGTCCAAGGCGGATAAGTTGCGCTACAAGGTTGAAGACAACATTGTCCGGATCTTTATTACGCCGTACAAGACCTCGATCAGCGAAGATGACCTGGAGTTTAGCGAGGGCGACTTTAATGTTGATATAGTCGTTGCCCTGGGGGTACGCCAGCAGGAGGAACTGGATGAGGCTATCACGGCGCATGGCCGGATTCTTCATGATGCCACAGTAACCAGTGTAAATACTGCTCCGGATGGCGGCCTAGGAAGCATCAACTGGCACGAGCCGCAGGCCAGCAGCCTCAGCGAGCTGGTTACCGAGTTAATGGAGGCTATAGGCAAAGACATTCTCGACAATCAGATCGCGACCGCTTTGCTGACCGGTATCGTGTCGGAAACGGACCGTTTCAGTAACAACAAAACCAGTTCGCACACCATGAGCATCAGTGCCGACCTTATGGCGGCGGGAGCCAATCAGCAGCTGGTGGCGAGCAAGCTTCAGGAAAAGCCGGCTATTCTACCGACTGACCAACCGCCTGCCGGTCCGGGCCAGGAAGAGGGGGAACCATCGGACAAGCCTGCCAAAGATGACGGCGTGCTGGAAATTGATCACCACGATAAAGATAAGTCCGAAGACCAGGAAGGCCAGGGTGGAGACCAGTCTGGCCAGAACGAAGACAACGAGCAGAATAAACCCGATGAGGACTCCAGTCCGTCGCCTGACACCAAGCCCCAACCTGACGTACTCCCCGCCGACCAACCGCCTGCCGGTCCAGGTCCTTCATCATCTGAAGGCCCAGCTTCCAGCCAGGTCTCGCCCGGAGCCAAGCTGGTAACCGCGCCGCCTTCACTCGGCGGCACGTTAACGGCGAGCAGTACGGAGGAGAGTCTGGATCCGACAACCGACCCGTTAAGCCTTCCGAAGGCTGAGCCGCCCCAGCTCTTTGACCATAAACCGCAAGCCAATACGTCATACGGCTCCAGCCCGACGCCGCCGGTCCGGGCGTCCGGGCTACCGGCATTGTCACCGCTACCCGCGCCAGCCCCGGCCGCAACCACGAACCCCAGTGAATACGACGACAGTACCTTGAGGGATCTTGAACAGTCAGTAGACAGTCCGCACGTCAAGGAGGAAGACGTGGCCGAGGCTCGGGACGAAGTCAAGCAGGCGCTGGCTGACAGCCCGTCAGATACATCAGAGCCGATCCAGGCTCTGAACGCCCAACCTCTTGGCGGCCAATTACACCCGAGCCCAGAGCCACAGCCGCCATCGGCTGGCTCACCACCGCCGCCCCCGGTGCCGCCGCCCATCCCGTTTGACTTCAAGAACCCCGGATCATCACCACAACCCTAGCATCCCGCCATAGGCTATTATGGTAGGGTATGCAGGGTATGCTCCTAGTTGATAAACCGTCCGGTTGGACCAGCTTTGACGTGGTGAACTATGTTCGCAAAATTGTTGCTGCCGCTGAGGATAAGAAGCCTAGGCAGGTCAAAGTGGGGCACAGTGGCACACTGGACCCCTTTGCCACCGGGTTGCTAATCCTGCTTGTCGGCAAAGGCTACACCCGCCGGGCGGCTGAGTTCAGCAAGCTCGACAAAACATATGAAGTCACTATGCGCCTGGGACAGGTCAGCAGCACCGGCGATCCGGAGGGTGATGTCACCCCGGTTTCTGACCGGCATCCAACCGCAGCCGAGCTCCAGGCAGCCGTCAAAAAGTTCACCGGAACAATCGAACAAACGCCGCCGGCTTATTCGGCGATAAAGGTCAACGGGCAGCGGGCCTACAAACTGGCCCGCTCCGGCAAAAAATTTGAGATAAAGCCGCGAAAAGTAACGATTAACAAATTGAAACTGATTAATTATGATTACCCGGAGGTCGAGCTAATAGCCGACGTCTCCTCCGGCACCTACATCCGCAGCCTGGTCATCGACCTCGGCCAAGCCCTAGGAACCGGCGCCTACACCACCATCCTCCGCCGCGCCCGAATCGGTAAATTTGATTTGTCAGAGGCCCGGGTCGTGCAAGACCTGCAAGCCTTGACCTTACTCTTGGGGCAGGATTAATAAACGAGTATCAAAATGGTACAATCATACCTGTTTATTAATCCATGCTAAGACAAGGAGGTAAAATATGGGCC
>DAHUYJ010000012.1 GCA_027315225.1 Candidatus Saccharimonadota bacterium
AATGACGGCACCTCAGGCCAGCCCACGATATGCGGCACAAACGAAACGTACAACTTCTACAAATGGACCTCGCCGCAAGCCACTGCCCAGACCTACAGCATATATGTGACCTACCAGCTGCCCGAGACATTCAAGAGTTTTTCATCCGGCCAAACTTCTCTTATGGGTCGGACTGACAGCGCAAATTCTACCGTGCAGTATGAGGTGTACCGCGAAGATCCCGCTTCCGGCCTCACACAGTGCGGACCCACGGTTCCCGTATCGACCGGCACCGTGTCATCATGGCAAACCGGCCTCGCCGACGGGGCGGCCGATCCGTCGACTTGTGGCTTTGCGGCAGGTGACAGCATTGTCTTCAAGATAGATGTAATCGCCAGCCAGAATGCTGACGCGTACGTTGGCAACCTTAACTTCACCTTCAGTAACAATTAGTCTAGCTTCATGAAGATACGATTTACACCAAATGCCAGGACAGACGTAATACTCAGGGTCAGATTTAGGTTTAGAACGCCAAAAACACCGGCTGTGCTGAGTAAATTTTTTGCTAAGCTACACACGAGGTTGCCCTTCTTGCGGGACGCCCGGACACGCGCCAGCATCACACTGGGCATGCTGGTCTTTATTGCAGCTGAATTAGTGTCTATGCTGCAACCTTACTTCGCTCCGCATGTGTATGCCCTCGGCAACGCCGGTTCACTGCTCCTGCCCATCAGCCAGCCCATGGCGAATGAGCTAACCTATGATTCCTCTAAGCAGGCCTTCCAATTTAATGCCAACTATACGAAGCCCCAATCAGGCTTGCTGCAGTCAATGGGCTCGCAGATCAAAGCCACTGCCTATCAAGATCCGGGCAAGGGTATATCTGTTACTGACCCGGCGCACGGGATCAGCTTCTCAATGACGCCGAAGTTCGGCCTGTGGCCGGGAAAGCAGGACGGCAACAGAATTATTTATCCGTTCGACAACGGGACTGGCTGGGTGGTGTACTCCATGCACAGTATCGGCGTCAAAGAGGATGTGCTGCTGACTCACTCCGCCGGCAATAACCTGACGCTTGATTATGCCTTGCACTTGGGTAATACACTGCGGGCGCATGTCGAGAGCAACGGCAGCATAGGCGTGTACGGCAACCCGCTCCTGAGCGGCAACGTGTCCACCGGCAACGCCAAGGATTCCGCCTTGCTCAATAAAGCCCGCCAGCATGCGTCAAAAGATACGTTGCTTTTCAGTATTCCCGCCCCCACCACCAAAGGGCTGGGAACCGCCAAGTCCAGCGTTCGGGCGCATTATTCTCTGGTCCATGGCGATATAGCACGCTTAACGGTAAACGGGTTGGGCCAGGCGCATTACCCGCTGACGATCGACCCCAGTATTTATGTGACCTCTGCCGAGCAGTTTATGGCCGGCAACAATGAGACGAACATTGACTTCGACGTCGCGGATCAGCTCATCGAGAAAGGACCGACCACTGGTGCCCGGTTTGACTCCTGGAACTCAACTATGAATTTGAATGCCGGTGTTTCGGGACAGGGTGTAGCAGTGGCAGGCGGCTTTATATATACGGCAGGCGGAACGCAATCGAACGGTTCATCCAATTACTACACTTCGCCGGGTACTGACACCTTCAATGTACCCAGCGGCATAAACTCTATAACAGTCAAAGCCTGGGGCGCAGGTGGCGGCGGTGGCGGCGGTGGAAACTCCGGAGATGGCGGCGGTGGCGGCGGTGGTGGCTTTACCGAGACTACTCTCTCTGTAACTCCAGGGCAAGCGCTCACCGTCGATGTCGGCCAGGGCGGCGGGTACGGCTCTTTCAGCAGCGGCAACAGCGGCAGCTCTTCTGGAGACGGCGGTGGCGGTGGCGGTTATTCAGGAGTTTTTAGCGGAAGTACGCCACTCTCTGTTGCAGCCGGTGGCGCAGGCGGTGGCGGGGGCGGTTATAGTGCCTACAATGGTGGTGATGGTGGCGCGGGTGGCGGTACCAGCGGTGTAAGCGGCAGTAGCTCTAACGGGGCAAACGGCGGTGGCGCGGGAACGCAGGGTTCGGGCGGCAACGGCGGCAACGGCGGCGGAAACGCTGGCGCGTCCGGTTCCTACTTAGCTGGAGGGGCAGGTGCGGATGGTGCCAGCAATACGAGAAGCACCGGCAGCAACGCCAATGGCGGAACGCCCGGTGGCGGCAACGGAGGCAACGGTGATGAGAACAACAACGACTACGCGGGAGGCGCGGGAGGCGGTGGTGGCTACTACGGCGGTGGCGGTGGCTCAGCTTCAGCTACTAGCGGCGGCGGTCGTAACCGCCAGTATTCTGGAGGAGGAGGCGGCGGCGGAGGTTCCAGCTACACCACGGGCACCGGCTCCACCGACACTGCCGGCAGCGGCACCACGCCGGGTAACTCTGGTGATTCAGACAGAGGCAATGCCGGTGATGGCGGTACGGGCGGAGTAACAAGAACCAGCGGCACGTCCGGCAATAGCGGCCTAGTTGTTATTGCTTACGGTACCGGTTCTACTAATCTCACGACCGTCAGTTGGGCCAAGTTCGATACCAACACAGGCGCGATTGACAGCGCCGACCCCGGCAATGGTGCCTGCAGCGGCTGGTGCTCCAAGTCCGACTACGCGCTGCCCGTCGCGCGAACGAACCTCTCGCTGGTTGCCTACAATGGCTTTTTATACGCCATCGGCGGCGAAGACAGCAGTTGCACCAGCGGCAACGGCACCGGTGACGGAGGCGTTTGCAATACTGTTTACATTGCTAAGCTTGGTGCCAACGGAGAGCCCCAACTATGGAACCCGACCAGCACCGACAAGAGCACCTGGACCTATTGGTACCAGGATACCGGCCTCACCTCTCCCCGGAGCTTTACGGCCGCCGTGGCGTACGAAAACCGCATGTACCTGCTCGGCGGCAAAACCAGCAGCGGCGGCACGCCTTCTATTGTAAACACCGCTCAAATCGCTGACATTACTGCCGACGGCAAACTGGGAAGCTGGTCAAGTTCAACCACGCTGCCGTACAACGACTACGGCTACGGCGCAACGATATATAATAGTCAGATCTATCTTGTGGGAGGCTCCAGTGCTATAGGCGGCGCTCCATTAAGTAGCGTTTATTACAACAAAATCAATAGTGACGGTTCGCTCAACAGTTGGGCACAAACCTCCAGCTTAAGCGGTGGACGGTTCAGCAATGGCGGTAACTTTACAACAGTCTGGGGCGGTTATCTTTATCAAAGTGGCGGTTGCTCGGCAGTGAACAGCAGCGGTTACTGTACCGGTGTTGCCTCAAGTACCCAGCAAGCCAGCATTAATGCAGACGGCAGCCTTGACCAATGGAATACTGACACTAACGTAACGGACGCGCGGATGGCCGATAACATAGTCGCCTGGCGGGACTATGTCTATGAAATCGGCGGTTGTAATACGCAAAACCCTACAACCGGCGCCTGTACGGGAGCTCTTAACTCCATTAACTATGGCGCCATAAACCAGCCGGGAGATATTTCAACCGTCACGCAGTCCGTTGCCAGCGGCACATCGCCCTGCTCTGGCGGCAGCCCTGACAACTGCGACCTGCCGCCACTGGGCACCAATGCCGGTCAGGTAGGCGAACTATTTAACGTTACTGCCATTATCAACGGCTATATGTACGTGGCCGGCGGCTGCTACACCAGTAACTGCCGAAATGTTTCCGATAACACGGCCTACGCGGTGCTTGGCAGCGACGGCACGCTTACCGAGCCAGCCAACTGTACCGCTGACGGCAACACGCTCTCCGGGTCGTGGTGTGTTGACAGTACCAACGTCATAACCCACGGTTTTCGCTTCGGGGGCCAATCCGGGGTCGGCGCCGGGGCGGCTGCGGTATTTGGCAGTACTATATATTTTGTTGGGGGCATTAACGGCCGCGGCAATACCGGCGAGATTTACTACATTAACATGAATGCCGACGGCAGTCTTAACACGGGCGGTTGGAACGCCGAGTCTATGGGCGGCTTCCGCGGTGCTGGCGCCCAGAACGTATCGTATGAGTCCGTCTATACCAGGGCTAATCCCTCTTCGGCCGGTACGTCCCCAGGGAATATGTACATCTTCGGCGGCTGCACTAATACCAATAATGCCGCTTGTACCGGCTACACGGGCGCCGTCTACAAATGCGACATAGGGACTGACAGCTCCATCAGTAACTGCAGCACTTCTGGGCAATTGCAGATAGGTACTGTCCAGGGTGCCACGGGCACCGGGCTGGGAGGTATGGGTGGAACGGTTTATGCCAATTACATCTATCTGATTGGCGGGGCAGCACCCGGCATTAGCGGCCTCAGCACCGTGTATTATGCCGAGATTAATAATAGCAATAACGTGGTGGCGGTGAGCGGCAGCGCCTGGACCCTAGCTTCAAATCAGATTCCGGTATCCAGCGAATATGCGTCTGCTTTTGGCTATAACGGCTACCTTTATGTGGTGGGCGGCTATAACAGCACAGACGGCGTGCTGGACAGCGTCGAGTTCGCCAAAATCAGTACCAGCGACGGCAGCATTGGCGCCTTCTCCACCTCGGGCGTTACAATAAGCGCTACCTGGGGCATGGGACTGCCCGTTTCGGGCTCTTATGCGTATGTGCTGGGCGGCTGCGGATCCGGAACACCGCCGGACGGCTGCACCAATATCCAGGCTTCGGTACAGACCTTCCAGATCTACAACAACGACAGCGGTGCGCCATCCAGCTACAGTACCGCCGCAAATACTTTCAGCACCGACCCGAACAGAATTGGCGCCAGCAGCACGATCCTCAACGGCTACATTTATGTGGCTGGAGGTTGCACCAGCGCTACTGACTGTACGACTGCCGTTAACGACGTGTCGTACGCCCCGATAGATGTCGACGGCAAGATTGGCACCTGGTCCAGCACCACGGGAGCTCTGCCGGGTCTAAGCGCTTGGGGCAAGTTAGAAGCGGCCGGAGGTACGCTTTATTATATCGGCGGTCAGGACAGCAGCGGCACGGCCCAGTCAGCGGTTTACTACGCTACGCCATCATCAGGTAATGTTTCGTCCTGGACCCCAGCAACAAACGGTTTGCCGGCTGCCAGGACCAAGTTCGGCGCGGCCATATGGAACAACCGGATATACGTCGTTGGCGGACTGGATAGCAGCTCCAGCCCCGCTGCAACGGTTTACGTCAGCCCGCAGCTCAACTCCGGTGGCAACATTACCTCGACCTGGTCAACAACCAGCACTTCGTTTAATGTAGCCAGAAGCGGGCTTACGGCCATAGCCTACGCCAACAACCTCTATGTTGTTGGAGGCTACGACGGCAGCAACTACCTAAGTGACGTGCAGTTTGCACAGATCAGCACCAGTGGCGGATCGGTTGGCAGTTGGTCATACACTACCAGCCTACCGACCTCATTAAGCGGCGCCGACGGCTTCGCGGCCAACGGGTACATGTACATTATCGGAGGCACCTCGGACGGTACTAACTGCCTGCCCAGCACCCTCATCGCGCCGATCAGCGCTAATACGACAATTGCCAGCGGCAACCACCCTACTGGTGTCGGCAGCTGGTTTGAGACCAGCCAGAACTACAGCGGTGACCGCTATGGAAACGCCGTTGACTATAGCAATGGTAAAGCCTACGTTATAGGCGGCGCCTGCGGCAGTGGCACGTTAACCTACGCCAGCCCTGTCATTCAGCAAACTGCCCTGCTGTCCGAGCCGCAAGTTGCACAGTACTCAATCATGTTCGATACGGACAGCGATGTGTACCCAAACTACTGGCTCTTGAACGGCATTGACAATTCCATAGGCGCCGAATGGCAGCTCAGTTACCGTTCCATGACCAATACGACGACGTCCTGCGCTTCGCCGGCCATGACCAACTGGGGACAAACCACTTATGTTGGTAATGTCACGCTTGGCACGCCGGGCGTCTATACGCCGCTTGATGGCAGCGGCAACGATACGAACTGCGCCAGGTTCTATTACCTGTCGGTGAGCATAGACAGCTCGCAGGCCTATGGATACCCTGATGACGTCACGCGCGGGCCGACTATAACCGACCTGACTCTGCAGTTCACTGCCGACCCGAGTAAGCGGTTGATGCACGGGCGAACCTTTACGGGTGGCCTGCAGCAGCCTGACGACACGCCCTACTATGCTCATTAGAATAATTGTTGCTGGTATAGTATAGGTATGTGCCTAGAGCAAGTCAGGGGTGTACATGGCAACTAGAATAAACGTTTCCGGCGGCGAGGAGCAGGTTTCTGTAGAGACGCTCCAGGAGCTTCAACTAGAACACGAAACGTCGCCGGGAACATCGCCGATGCCAAGTATAGCCCCGGAACCCCCGGATAAGCCGACGCAATCGGCCGGTAAAGACACTTCGAAGACGATAGAATTGAACATCGGCCTGCCTTCGGTACCAAAACTATCAAAACTGGCGGAATTGCCTGCTGCAATTAGAGCCAGAGCCAGACGGCCAACGCTTTCCAAACGGACCTCGATGGCGGCCGGCACAGTGGCAGCTGTGGCGATCGTCGCTATAGGGGGCTACCAGCTGCTGGGAACTCATAACCCCGACCAACTCGGGGCCGCCATCGGTTCCGCAGGAAGCTCTTCATCTTCAACAGTAGTCAAGCGGGGTGTCAGTTCGCCCGATTATCAGACTATCCTGCCAGCCGGCAAGACTATACAGGAACTCGGCGGCTGGGGCCGCATCAGTCCGCCCCACAAGA
Source organism: Candidatus Saccharimonadota bacterium (assembly GCA_027315225.1). GTDB lineage: Bacteria > Patescibacteriota > Saccharimonadia > Saccharimonadales > UBA4665 > DAHUYJ01. The sequence continues at coordinate 6,741 of DAHUYJ010000012.1, forward strand.
ATCCGGTGTATGCGTACATTGACAACGTCAGTAAAGTGCAGATCGACGTGAGCGAACAGCCCCTCCCGGCAAACTTTCAAAGTGGCACTGCCGACAAGGTGGCGCAGCTGGCGCAGAACTTCAACGCTAACGAAAAGATTGCGGCAGGCGGTACGACCATATACATCGGCACGTCTTCCAACGGGCCCCAATCCGTCATCTTCAGCAAAGACAATCTTCTGGTCCTGATCAAGTCGGCCGCGACCATTAGCAATAGCCAGTGGGCAACTTACGTCAATTCGCTGCAATAACTTTTACGTCGGCCTTAACAACTCCGGAGCGGGCGTGGTAAAGACACGTTATAGTGGCTGAGCCGTCACCAAGCGAAGCTGGCCCGTTCACGGTCCAGGACCAGGCCACTGAGCCGTAGGCATCAGCCGTTTTGGGCGCCAGGCCGGAGTCATGGCTCTGCGCCCCGTTGCTGTACTGGACGAAGATCGCGCACTTCGACTTGGGGTTCGTACGCACGTAGATGGAAGCATTGGAGCCCATGCTGACTGGTGATGTTACTGACTCAACAGAGACGCTTTCGGGGGTTTTTGGCGAAACCTTTGGAGGCTTGGCGGCAGTATATTCCGACGAAACTGCAGCAAGCTGCTGGGGCGCGGCAGGCGGTTTTGGTCCATGAACAAGGTGTAGGCCGTGCCGCCTGCCACAGAGAGAACCACAAGCACGACGACACTGATGATAATATTGCGCACCGGCCTGGGAATACGCGCCATGTTAAGTAGTTCTTGTACCTTTTAAGAATAATGGTGGTCGGGCTCCGAGGTGATCACCTGAGAGATCCCAGGTGGGTGTTCTCACGTGACAACCACGGTTGCCCCAGATATTGAACTCCCTAATGATTAATATTCAGATAATCATTATCCCGGACAGGGTGTCTATTTCAAGGCCCCTCACCCGACTGGTTTTATTATAACTCATACGCTGGGGCTAGCCGAGCAGGAAAGTCATAATACTGGTATCAATTTTGGCGATCGGTCCGGAAATGAACTGGAAGATCAGCAGCATAAAAATTACGATGCCGACAAAACCGAAAGATTCTATCTGCATCATGAACCGCTGCAGCGGCTCCGGCGCGAAGGCGTAGAGCAAGCGGGATCCGTCCAGCGGCGGGAACGGTATCATGTTGAAGACAAAGAACGCCACGTTGATCTCTGTGAAAATAATCAGGGCGTCACTGAAAAACCCGGTGCCGGCCGCGAACAGCCGGAAGATGAGCGCCGCGACTGCCGCCAGAACAAAATTAGTGAGCGGCCCGGCGATCCCTACCAGCGCAGCGCCAAATTCATCATACTTGACGCGGTCGGGGTTGAACGGCACCGGCTTGGCTATGAAGAACGGCGGCAACCCGACGAGAATCAGTACCATAGGCAGCAGTACCGTCGTCAGTGAATCAATGTGCCTGAGCGGATTGAGCGTCAGCCGGCCCAAACGATACGCCGTGTCGTCTCCAAGCCAGTGCGCGGTGAAGGCGTGCATCGCCTCATGGATCGACAGTGCAAGAATGATTGACACCAGAACCACAACCAGGTCGATAACGGATAAGCTTGTAAACATTCAGGTTCTAGTATACCAGCTGCAAAAGCTGGCGGTGGCCAGCTACGTCATGGACGCGCAGATAGGCCGCGCCGGCCGCTACGGCGGCGCGGCCGGCGGCCAGGTTCGGCGCCAGTTCCATGCGGTGCTCGCCCAGAAAGCGTTTGCGCGAGTAGCCGATCATCACCGGGTATTCGGGCATATACCGGGCGAATTCCAGCAAACGCCGGTTCAGCTCCGGGGTTTTGCCAAAGCCGATACCCGGATCGAGGATTATGCGGCCTCTAGGCAGGCCGCGCTTTTGCAATAAGAGTGCCCTTTCCAGCAGGTCATCGACGACCAGCTGTATGTCATCGATCAATTCACCCCGGTGCGCGGCCTGCGGGTCAACACCGCCATCCGGCAAATGGCCGATAATACAGTGGGTCTTGTGCTTGACCGCAACTTCGGCCATGGCCGGACTGTTCATGCCGGTCACGTCGTTAATGACCACGTCATCGCTTAAGCGCAGGGCCTGCTCAGCGGTTTCCGGATGGCGCGTGTCCAGCGATATTTTGCCAGGATAACGCTTCAGGAGTTCGCCCAGGACCGGTTCCAGCCGTTGCCATTCATCTTTGGCCGTTATGGGTATGGAATGAGGGTTAGTGCTCTCCGCGCCGACGTCCACGAGCGCAGCGCCGTCAGCGAACAACCGTCCGGCGTGCTCCAGCGCCACCTTCGGACCGACAAACTGACCGCCGTCACTGAAGCTATCCGGCGTCACGTTGAGCACCCCGACTAATTGTGTCATGCCCTTATGATATCATTGAGCTGTAACGGAGGGACAATGAGAGCCTATAATTTTAGTGCCGGCCCGGCAGTGGTTCCTGAGTCCGTGCTTGCCCAGGCCGCAGAAGAAATGATGGATTGGCACGGCCACGGTATGAGCGTTATGGAAATGAGCCACCGCAGCCCGGAGTTTTTGCAGATTGCCGAGGAGACCGCCGCCGACTTGCGGGAACTCATGCATATTCCCGACAATTATAAAGTGCTGTTCCTGCAAGGCGGCGCCACCGGCCAATTCGCAGCCATTCCGATGAACCTGGCGCGCCGCGGCGGCACCGCCGACTATGTTATCAACGGCATCTGGGGCAAGAAGGCTGCGGCCGAAGCCGAGAAGTTCGTCACCGTCAACACCGCGGCGCAGGCCGACCCTTTCACCTACGCACCGAACCAAACTGAATGGCAGCTCTCGGACAAAGCCGCCTACGTCCACGTCACGCCCAACGAAACGATCAACGGCGTGGCCTTTAACGGCGACCCCGGGCCCTTACCTGGCGATGTGCCGCTAGTCGGCGACGTTAGTTCCATGATCCTGAGCGAACCAATCAATGTCAGCCGCTACGGCGTTCTCTACGCCGGAGCCCAAAAGAACATGGGTCCGGCCGGACTGGCTGTCGTTATCGTCCGCGACGATTTGCTGGACCGGGCCCGCCAGGACGTGCCGCTGATCTGGAACTGGTCAGAAAAGTCCGTTGCAGGTTCAATGCTCAACACGCCGCCGACCTATTCCTGGTATCTGGCCGGGTTGACCTACAAGTGGCTCAAGAACCTCGGCGGCGTCGAGGCGATTGCCAAGACCAACCGCCTCAAGGCCAAAAAGCTGTATGACGCCATCGACACTTCAGATTTTTATCAGAACAATATCAATCCGGCCTATCGCTCCAAGATGAACGTGGTGTTTACGATGGCTAAGCCGGAGTTGGACGAGACGTTCGCCACCGAGGCCCACGCCCAAGGCCTCAAGAATCTCGGAGGCCATCGCAGCATTGGTGGCCTCAGGGCCAGTTTATATAACGCCATGCCGGAAGCCGGCGTGGACGCGTTAATAACATTTATGAAGGAGTTTGAGAAAAAGCATGGCTAAAGCTAAAGCACCTGACTACACCATCAAAACCTACAACCAGATCTCCGAGGCGGGGCTGGCCACGTTCAAGCCGAACTATGAGGTTTCGGACAAGTCGGCCCGGCCCGATGGCATTATTCTGCGCTCCTTCGACTTGCACAGCGAACCTATCGCCGACAGCGTGCTGGCCATCGGCCGGGCCGGCGCCGGCGTGAACAACATTCCGGTGGACGGCCTCAGCAAAAGGGGCGTAGTGGTGTTTAACGCGCCGGGCGCCAATGCCAACTCGGTAAAAGAAATCGTGGTGGCCGCCCTAATCACCGCCGGCCGCAACCTGGCAGAGGCCCTGCAGTACACCGCCGGCCTCTCCGGCAAAGACATGAGAGCTGACGTCGAGGCCGGCAAAAAGAAGTTCGTAGGCCGCGAGCTGGCCGGTAAGACCCTGGGAGTGATTGGCCTGGGCGCCGTTGGCTACCGGGTAGCCAACGCCGGCGTTGATCTCGGCATGAAGGTCCTGGGCTACGACCCGGCGCTCTCTGTTCATAATGCCTTGCAGCTCCTTCCGGAAGTCAACCAGATCGAGAACCTCGACGAACTGCTTAAGACCAGCGACTACATCACGCTTCACGTACCGCTGCTGGACGCGACAAAAGGCCTCATCAGCGCCGAAAAGATCAAGCTGCTGCGCAAAGGCGCTACGCTGCTCAACTTCTCCCGCGACGAGCTCGTCGACGAAAAGGCCCTGCTAAAGGCGCTTGATAAAGGCAACGTGCACAAATACGTGACAGACTTCCCCAACCCGACCGTGCACGGGCACCCCAAGGTCGTGGCCTTTCCTCACCTGGGCGCCTCGACAGCCGAGGCCGAAGACAACTGCGCCGTTATGGTCGCCAGTCAGCTCCAGGACTACTTGGAGAATGGCAATATCAGGTTCTCGGTGAACTTTCCGCACGCCGTTTTATCGCGCCAGCCGGACAGCCTGCGGCTGACGCTGGCACACGCCAACCAACCGGGCGTAGTCGCTCAAATAAGCGACATCCTGCATGGCGCCAAGGTCAACATTTCCGAACTGCTCAACAAGAGCCGGGGAGAGCTGGCCTACACTATTTTCGACCTGGAGACGGCGGCAATCTCCGGCGACGTCATTGACCGGCTGGAAGCCATTCCCGAAGTCTTGAAGGTGCGGGTTCTGCCCCGGAATACCGGCTCTGCTAGCCAATGACCACTGTGTATTTGGCGCTTGGCTCGAATGTCGGCGATTCACGCCAGTACATTGAGCTGGCCGTAGAGCTGCTCGGCGCCAGGTTGAGCGACATCCGGCGGGCGCCGCTGTACCTTTCCGAAGCCGTCGGCTACACTGACCAGGCGAACTTCATTAATACCGCGCTGCGCGGTAGGACAGACCTCAGCCCTCAGGAGCTACTCAACTTCGTCAAAGACATTGAGCGGCGGGTTGGCCGGACGCCGACCTTCCATTATGGGCCACGCGAAATCGATATCGACATCATCCTGTACGGAGACCTGGTGCTCGATATCGGCGCAGGGACAGCTTTGGAGGCGTCCGGTTCAGAGTCTGGAGCCGGCCCGCTAGTGATCCCACATCCAGAGTTCTCCAGACGCGACTTCGTGCTCCGGCCGCTCTGCGATCTTAATCCGTCGCTGGTTGACCCAGTGGGCGGCCAAACCGTCGAGGAGTTGCTTCGCCAGATCGGCCCGAACCAAAAATCCGTGCTCACTACAGTTGACGAAAACTGTTGAAACCGCTACAATAACACCTTATGCAGAAATGTGATCTCACCGGAAAAGGCAAGCAGTATGGCAACAACGTCAGCTTTTCGCAGCGCCACACCAAGAAGGTCTGGAAGCCTAACCTCCAGACCAAGACCGTCATGGTCGACGGCCGTAAAGTCCAGATGAAGCTCAGCACCCAGGCCATCCGCACCCTCAAGAAGAAGGGCCTGCTCAAACCGGCCGAGTAGGCTGCTTCGGACGAAGTCCAGCCACCAACGGCTAATCGGCCCGACGGCCATGATGTGCTTTATACCGCAGTACTGCGTATGGCCACGGCCATGGCCTGACGTTTCAGCACGATCCGCAATATAACACATATGTTATATTGCGAAATCACTTAAGTAGGTATGGATAGCTGATGAGTTTAGGTGGTCAGTCAGGGTCGAGAGGCTAGGATTTTTCTAGGACAATGAGCTGGGTAAGTTCGCCCAGGTCGCTGGGCTTGAGTTTGAGTTTGCTCACAGTTTCTTTTGGTTCCATGGCCAGCTCTTGGAGCGCGGCGGCCAGGTCTTGTTGCGGCACAGGATATTTGAGCGCCTTATCGGCGTAATGTGTCGGGATAACCAGCTTGGGCTCGATGGTTTTGATCAGCTTGAGCGCGCCGACCGGATCGACCGTATAGCCGTTGCCGCCTACCGGCACCACCAGGACGTCGACTTTGCCGATGGCTTCCAACTGCGCTTCGCTAAGTTCCGGATAAATATGGCCGGTAAATAGCAGGCTGGACTCCCCGGCAACCAGCTTGAACATAGTAGCTGTCTTGCCGTTTTCGTCAATGTGGGAACGGGACGTGATACCGATGATAGAAATGTCGGCCACCTCGTACTCGCCAGGACCGTCGAACACCAGACGTCCGGAACTTTTCTGGTGCGAGCCAGTGAATAGTGCCACGTCATCGGCCTTGGTAACGGCTTTGGCGCCTAGTTCTGCCAGATTATCGTCGACAACAAGCCGGGTGCCCTTGTATATTACGCTTACGCAGTTCGCGCCATAAAATTGTAGGTCCATGTACTTCCTTTACGCTTCTTTCTTTTCTTTTTTCTCGTCCTCTTGCTTGTCAACCGGTTTTTCGACCTCTGTTAACAAACCGTGCTCGTCAACCAGTATCTGCTTCTTGGACTTATGGATGGCTGTCGCGAACCGGTCCCTTATCTGCTGGCGATACCTGAAGTCCGCGAGGCTCATAACGGTATAGCGGAGGGTCTTGTTCTATCTAGACTCCAGCTCGTCAACATATCTTTGCAAAGCGTTGGGGTTCACATCTCCAACAATCAAAAAATCAACGCCGGCCGAGGTGTCGCGGGTGAATTGGCCGGTGAATAGCGCCAAGTCAATGCGGCCGATACTGCGCAGGTCTGATTCTTCTCCGCTGGCAACAGCAATCGGAACGGCTGTGGCGCTTCCGGCAGGTACGGCAGAGGTGCTGCCGGCCGGTTTCCTGCCACCAGTGCCACTGCCAAAAATTTCTTGTAGCGGCTTATAATACTCGAACTTCTGGTTGACTTCGTAATACAGCTTGTTGTTGGTATTGTCCGACGTGATGATGCCGATGCTGAGCAAATTGCTGAGTTCCCGGCGGACAGAGTTGATCTGCTCGTCGATTTTGCGGGTGATCTCACGGACAAAGAACGAGCGGTTCGGATTGCTATAAAACAGCTTCAGCAGCTTGACCCGCGTTTTTGACCCAAAGAGTTGCTCAACCATGGACTCAGTGTAGCAAAGTTTAATTCAGTTGTTAATATCGGTCTGCAAAAGTGTTGTGACAGACTCTACGACTTCCGACAAATTAACAGGGGTCGTGAACCAGCGAATACTTTTGTTACGCTTGAACCAGGTGCGCTGCCGCTTGGCGAGATCAAGCGTTGCTTTTATGATTTTTTGCCGGGTTTCGGGCAGGGTTTGCGAGCCCAAAAAGTAGTCTTTCCACTGCGCGTAACCGACGCCCTTGAGCGCCTCGCAGTCCCAGCCGTAGCGCTCGGCCAGGCCGCGAACTTCGCCCTCCAGGCCGGCTTTCAGCATCCCATCAACCCGTCGTTCGATCCGTTCCCTAAGCACGGTTGGGTCGGTTTTAATCCCCAGTATTAATGTGTTTTCGCGCAGCTCCTGCCGTGACGGTTGCGTGCCTTCGGTCTCAACCAATCGGATCAGCCGCCGTTTATTGCGAGTGTCGACACCGTCCATCTTGAGGCCCAGTTTTTTGATTCTCGTGAGCAGCTGGTTGATATCGAGTTTGTTCAGCTCCTCGCGGGCTGCCCGGTCGCCGGCCGGTAAAAAGCCAAAGTCGTACAGTACCCCGTCAATGTACAGGCCGGTGCCGCCGACCATGACCGGCAGTTTGCCGCGGCCGGCGACGTCGTCAATCGCGCGGTTAGCCAGCCGCTTAAATACCGCCGCCGTGAAGTCCTCGCACGGTTCGGCAACGTCCAGGAGATGGTGCGGCACTTTGGCACGTTCCTCCGGCGTCGGTTTGGCGGTGCCAATGTCCACGCCGCGCCGGACCGTCCAGCTGTCGGCGCAGATAACCTCGCCATTAAACTTTTGCGCCAACTGCAGCGCCAACGCCGACTTACCTGACGCCGTCTCCCCAACAATGACCACTAAGGGCTTCAATCGCGGGGCGGCCACCAGAGTAATTCCATCACATTCACCTGATAATCCGGCGAGACGGCCACGCCCTCGGCTTCCAGCACCTGCTTGTGCCCGGCCCGGCCGCCCGGATAGCCGGCCGCCAGGCCGCAGCGAACGTTGACCACCCGCTGCCACGGCAGCCCGGGATCACCGAAATGCGCGATACCCCCGACAATCCGGGCGGCCCGCGCATTCCCGCACAGCGCCGCAATCTGGCCGTAGGTCATCACCCGCCCGCGTGGGATACTAGCCACCAAGGCCTCAACCCGCGCCTTAAAACCCGGTTCAACCATGCAATGAGGTCTTATGCACCCGGGACTTGGCCTCGTGCGCCACGGTCTTGAGGAACTGATCCACGACCACACCCGCAATGCCGGCACCAGTACCGCTGCCACCACCGTCTTGCACCGCCATATCTTTGCGAATCCGCGGCACTAGTTCGCTGCCAGCAATTTCCTTCTCGCCTATCACAACCGTGTACGGCACTTTCATAAGCTCCGCGGTGCGGATTTTCTTGCCAACCGATTCGTTGGAGTCGTCAATCGTCAGCCGTAGCCCCAATTCCCTAGCCTGTGCGGCGATGCCGGCCGCGAAGTTCACCGTTGCCGGCTCCTGGTTGACGGTCAACAACCTGATCTGCTCCGGTGCCAGCCAGACCGGGAACCGCCCGGCCGTGTGCTCAATATACACCGCCAGGAACCGCTCGAATGACCCGAGCAGCGCCTTATGGATCATGACCGGTGTCTGCTCTTCGTCGTCGCTGTCAACGTAGGCCAGACCGAACCGCTGCGGCTGGACAAAGTCCAGCTGCTCGGTGGCGCACTGCCACTGCCGGCCCAGCGCGTCCGTGACCATAACATCGATCTTGGGCCCGTAAAACGCCGCTTCACCCGTCTCTACGTAATAGTCGAGCTCCAGCTTCTTGGCGACAGCTTCCAGCGTCTGCTGGGCCTTTTCCCATACTTCGGCGTCGCCAAGATATTTATCGGAGTCATCGCGGAATGACAACCTCGCGTGAAACTTCATATCCAGCACCGAGTACATGTCCTTGACCATGTTCATGATCACCGTGAACTCCTCCTCGATCTGGTCCAGCCGGCAAAAAACGTGTGCGTCATCGATGGTGATAGCCCGGACCCGCGCCAGGCCGTTGAGTTCACCCTTCTTTTCGTCGCGGTATTGGACGGTCGACTCCATGTAGCGAATCGGCAAGTCGCGGTAACTGCGCGGCCGTGACGCGTAAATCTGGATGTGATGCGGGCAGTTCATGGGCTTGAGTACGAACTGGTCGGAAGTCTCCTGGCTCTTGACCAAGAACAGCTCCTCACCGAATTTGTCCCAGTGGCCAGAGCGCTCGTAGAGCACCTGCTTGGTTATGTGCGGAATCGAGACTTTTTGAAATCCGCCGGCCCGTTGCAGCTCTTCGGAGAAGCCGAGCAGTTCATCGCGGAGCACCGTGCCGCGCGGCGTGAACAACGGCAGGCCCGAGCCAACCAAGTCCGAGAACACGAACAGGTCCAGATCCTGCCCCAGACGCCGGTGGTCACGCCGCCGGGCTTCCTCGAGCAGTTCCAGGTGTTTTTTAAGTTCATCTTCGGTCGCGAAGGCCACGCCGTAGAGCCGTTGCAATTGGGCCTTCTTCTCGTCGCCGCGCCAGTAGGCGCCGGACACCCTCAGCAACTTAAATGCCCTGACTTTACCTGTCGAGGCCACGTGCGGCCCGCGGCACAGGTCCGTAAAGTCACCGCTGCGGTAAAACGACACGTTCTCTACCTTGGATTCCGCGGCCTTGTCACCCGATGCAGGCGCTATGGTCCCCAGTTCCGCTGCGTCCAGTTCCTTGGCCGCGGTGGTGCCGGCCCGCTTGAGGTCATTCAATAATTCTTCTTTGTACGGCTGCCCGCTCTCCCGCGCCCAGGCGATAGCCTCGTCAATCGGCTTCTCGAACCGCTCAAACGGCTCGTCTGCCTCGATGACCTTGCGCATCTCGGCTTCGATCTTGGCGAAGTCATCCTCGGACAGCTTGGTCCCGCCCAAGTCTATATCGTAATAAAAGCCGTTCTCCACAGCCGGTCCGACACCGAACTTAACCTCCGGCCAGAGCCGCTGCACCGCTGACGCCATAATGTGCGCCAGTGAGTGCCGCATCGCCTGCACGTCTTCTGCCTGTCCGGGCGTTCCATCTGCCATCCTGTCTCCTAAAAAACATGCTTAGTATAACACTGGTAGCGACGCAAATGAAAAAGGTCAGACGATCTCGCAAGCCGTCTGACCTTTTATAAACACTCGTTTTGGCGAGGTAAAACAATCTCGTCAAAACTTCACCTGTGACGAGTATCTTAGCAGTCCTAGCATTATATGGCTAGCCTATTTATGCTGTAATTCCTACACTCAAGCTTGGGGAAAACCCATCCGCGCACATATCACAGATGGCGTTACAACACGCATTAACGGGGGTAAATATGCTACGGTGCGGCCGCCGAGATATACACAGTCCGTCTTTATGGAAAGATACGTGCCTAAAAATTTTGAGCCTGATGTGCGCCCATTTAGGCGCAGAACGAACCCAGTTCGAGACAGGACGTGCCCAGGTTCTAACGTGATTTAACATACGGTTAATAAGAAACGTGTACGCTAGCTACATGGGCAGACCATGCCTGATGAACCATATGCAGTTCCTGGTGCTGGCAGCGCTTATGCGCTGCCCCATGCACAGCTACGCAATCTGGCAGGATGTTATTGAGCTGACCCGCCACCGGGTGCGGGTTCATAAATCGACCGTGCAGCGGGCGGTTCGCAACCTGGCAAGAGCCGGGTTTATTCAAGATTGCTCCGACCCGTATTACTGGATCAATCCACGGCACCAGAGGCGAGGAGCGGTATACGAACTGAGCCAGCCCGGTCGGGCCAAGTTGCTGCAAGAGTTCAAAACGCGTGAGAAGATACTCGACATGGTGAGCCTGGAGCTGGAGCGACAGGCTGCCGCCGAGGCCAAGGCCCGGCGGCAGCGACTTCGGGATTATCTCAGCACAGTCTGAGGTGACACACCCCCACCATCTGCCGAGCCCTGCCCTACTGTGGATTCCAGTAGTTGAAGTTGTACGTCTGGTCGGCTGCCGGGGTGCTGGCAAGATTCAGGGTCATTGTCGTAGTATTCGGGCTCAGGTAAGCGCCTATCTGCAGGCTGTTCTTGTCCAGGGCACTGATCATAGACCGCGGCGTGGAGTTGAACGGTTTGGCGAAGGTGATCGTACATTCTGCCCCTGATATTACATTGTTAGCTCCAGTGGTCAACCTTATGGTGCCGCTGGTGTCGTTGCCGCTGACCGTACAGGTGCCCTCATTCTGGGTGACTCCTTGCACCTGCTGGGCGCCGGCGGCCACCATGGCCGCAGCGGTCGGAGTCTGTCCACCCGTAATGATATGCCCGTCCACGGTAACATCACCCTGGAATTCAGCAGTGCCGATCACTGTCAGGCTGGCAATGGTGGCGCTGCCAGTAACAGTCAGGTTGTTGAGGGTAGTGGTACCGGAGATGTTGACATCGGCAAAGTCTGCAGTGCCGCCCACGGTCAGGTTGTTGAGTGTGGCGTTACCCCCGTTCTGGAGGTAAGAGGCAGTGCTGGGGCCGCCGTAGTAGCCAGGAGTCACCAGGACTAGGACAGAGCCAGTGCCCGAACTACTGGTACCGCTGAAGAACCCTAAGGCCTTGCCAATGGTTGGGCCAGCATGGTCAGCTTTCATGGCATAGCCGGGGGTAGATGATGTCGTTAGGTAGTCACCGGGCTTGATGGGGCCGCCCTCCCCTGTCACCTTGACCGGGACACGGCCAGCGACGGTCATAGGTTTGGCATTGGGATCAGTCTGGTCTGTCAGGGCATTGAACTTCTGGCCATAGTGCGGGTTGAGCATCTGGAAGCCGGAGGTACCGTTGGCGATGACACCAATTACTGCCGGGTCATACGGCGTGCTGGTGGTGGTGACTGCCTCGGTGTTGTTGGGATCGGCGATCACCACGTCCTGGGCGGTGGTACCAGGAGAGGCATCGATGTACTCAGCCATGTCCGGGGTACCAGTGCTGAAGCCGCCGCTGGCGACACCTGTACCTTCAACACCAAGAGCGTGACTACAGCTCCCGATATCAATACAAACGTACCCATTGTTCGTTATTCGTATACCAGCAGCGGTGTTTGCCCAGGGGGCGATAACAAGATTTCCGGTGTTCATGCTGCCATTAGAAAATATGAGGCCTGCGTCGCCACTTTGGGATATGCTATTATACCCGCCCGACCCCAGGTCTGACACAAAGGCTAAGGAGCTTTGTCCTTGCTGCCCCACCCATAGAGTGTCCGCGTTAACAGAGTTAGAGGTATCAATGTTAAACACTTGGGAAGCGGATGTGTTGTTTACCTGTAATGCGGTCGCAGAATTGCTTTGTATGGTTACCGAGGAGCTGGACGAGTCTGCGGTGATGAGTGGAATGGGCGCGTAACCGGTGTACTGAATAGTCACCTGGCCATTGCCAGTATTGACACCATTGGTTGAGGTTCCACCGCTCGGCACCAATGCCGAGCCGCCACCACCACCAGCACAGGCGGCGCCACCACCACCACCGTAGTAGCCACCGCCGCCGCCGCCGCCACCGCCGCATGAACCGGGACCGCCGTAATTACCGTTGCCACCTTGCTCATAAGAGCCGTTGGCAGAACTACCATAGCTAGCGCCGCCAGCGGTCTGAGTACCGCCGTAGCCTATATTGCCGGGCTCATCAGCACTCGAACCGTTGCCTCCAGTGGTTCCTCCACCGGTGCCACCAGTATCCACTCCCGGACCACCGCCAGCGCCGCCACCGCCGCCGGCAATAGCTAGCGGCGTTGTCCCGTTTTCTATGAGTGAGTACCCTCCGCCGCCACCCGCGGCATCAGTACCACTACCATTACCTGTGCCTCCGCCGCCGTAACCAGCGGTTCCGCCAACACTGGCGCTAGCATTGCCGCCCGCGCCGCCAGTTATAATAGTCAGCACTTCGCCGGGAGTGACGCTTATGGTACCGGTGGTCTTACCGCCCTCACCTCCGACATTGCCGCCGATAGCCGAACCTCCCTGCGCGCCGTAAAGCGTAACGTCTATAGAGATTACGCCGGACGGGACAGTGTAGGTTTGGGTATTGCCAGTGTAGTTGAAGGTCTGTGAATCAGGAGAAAATCCTGCTACGCCAATGTCTACCGTCTTGTTTACCGAGTCAACTACGGCCAGTGGTTCGTTTTCAGGATTAGCATTATATTGTATCGTTACCTGCCCGTTGCCGCTTTGGACGCCGGAGGTCGTACTTCCACCGCTTGGCACCAATGCCGAGCCGCCGCCGCCCGTGCCGATACCGCCAGCCGTAGCACAGTCGCCACCGCCGCCGCCGTAGTAGCCACCGCCGCCGCCGCCGCCGCTGTAACCCGCACCACTACCTCCAGTGCCGCCTTGGTACGCGGATCCGACCGTAGGAGCTATCGTGTCACAAACGTTCCCAATAGTAACAGTACCGCCAGCAGTCTGAGTGCCGCCACCACCATTTCTACCACTACCAGAAGTGGTGCCACCCGTGAGGCCGCCACCAAGGCCACCAATATAAGCATACGCAGCGGCACCACCACCACCACCACCGGCAATTGCCAGGTAAGTACCACCGGAAGTTTCTATGGCGCTCATGCCACCACCGCCGCCGCTGGTCGAATAGCCGGTACCGCTCGCACCGGTACCGCCGCCGCCGCCGTAACCGCCAGCAGCGCTTGTCCCAGCGCCTCCACCATTGGCCCCCTGGCCACCGGCTATAATAGTCAACACCTCGCCGGGAGTGACGCTTATGGTACCGGTGGTTTCGCCGCCAGCTCCTCCTGCTCCTCCGCCATAGCCAGTGCCGCCCTGTGCCCCGTCCAAGGTAACATTTATAGAAGTTACGCCGGCCGGAACGGTGAAGGTCTGGGAACTACCAGTGTAGCTGAAGGTTTGACTACCTGAAGTGGCATAAAGAGTTGACGAGCCCAAACTCACTAGTTGACTTGCGGTGTCTATTCCTAATAACGTTGTGCCGCCCGTATCCTGTACCTGGAAGGCAGTTGAGGAATCGGTGCTGGCGCGGAACAGGGCCGATCCGGCGCTGCGGCTGGAGTCGGTGTAAGTAGTGGCAGTACCCCCGGCTTCCATCTGGGCGCCGTCTACCAGATAGGTTTGGGCGGTAGCATTGTCGGTATTTTCGATGACATCGATCTTGGTGCTAGATGAGCCGCCGGTCCCCCAGCTACTGACCGTTGTGGTGTATACGCAGCGCTGCCAGCTGCTGTCGAGCGTACAGGTGATGCCGCCGTTGGTGTCAGTTAGGTTACCCTCGAAAGCAAGCTTGATCGTCGGGGTTTGCGTGGGCGACTTCATATATATAGACACTGTATAGGTGCCCGTAGCCAAGCCGGAAGGCAGCTGGTAGCTGGCGCCGTCGCTCTTGCCATTGCCGCCGACGGTGACCACCTGCATGGCGTAGCCGCCGAAGTAGCCGCCGCTGACTTGCGACAGCGAACCGCTCCAGTATGAGATCCAGCCGCTGGTGCCGGACTCAAAGCTCGGGTTGGTAATGATGTTGGTGGTAGCCTCGTTGATGCTGATTCCGTTGCCTTCCAGCCCGACCGCACTTGTATTGGAGCCCAGACTGATAAGCTGATCGGTGCTGTCGGCGTTCAATATAGAAGTGCCTGATGTGTTTTGAACCTGGAAGGCCGAAGTCGTATTGGATCCGCCTACACCCAGAGTACTGGCACAGGTGCCATCGGTTGTCATGCCAACGCATACATCACCGCCATTCGGCTGGAGAGCCAGAGAGCGACTACTGGGGTTGGTTAAACCACCAGAGTTTGAAACCTGAATTACGCCATAGTCCAGATTTGTTGAATTAGGATTAACGTACTCGTTCAGGACCGCCGCCGAACCGTCAGAGCTACCCACCGACAAGGATGCATCGGGGCTGGCATTGTCGATACCAACGTTGGTACTGGCAGGGCAACTGTTCACGCCGTTTACGCAACCGATGGAGATCGCATTACTCTCATTAACCATTGTGTATGCACCTATAGAGGAGGCGTTCTGGAGGTTGCCGGCGCCTACGTCAGCGCCATAACCAAGAGCGGAGTCAAAAGAGCCTGTCGTGTTGCTGTAGAGAGCGCCTTCGCCTACAGCTGCGTTGGAGTAGCCGGTAGAGTTATGGAATAAGGCACTATCGCCTACGGCGGTATTCTCGTAACCACTAGTGTTAACGTTAAGCGTATACTCACCGAGCGCGGTGTTGTCGTGGCCCGTCGTGTTGCCCTGCAACGCTTTTGCCCCGAGGCCCGTGTTATACGAGCCGGTGCTTAAATTAAGCACCCAGGTGCCGACCGCGGTGTTGTCGGTCCCGGTGGTGTTTGTCCCCAAAGTGCCGTTGCCGACAGCAACGTTTTCTATGCCGGTGGTGTTGTTCTGCAAGGCCCCGCCTCCAAGTGCAGTGTCTACGTAACCGGTAGTGTTGAACTCCAAGGCAGCCTGGCCAACGGCTGTATTGCCTGCGCCAGTTGTGTTGAACTGTAGTGCCAGTTGGCCGAGGGCGGAGTTGTCGTAGCCGCTGGTGTTGCTTTCCAAAGAGGTTGAGCCAACTGCTGTATTATCAATACCTATAGTGTTGGATATAAGGGCGTTCATACCAACGGC
This sequence comes from Candidatus Saccharimonadota bacterium, assembly GCA_027315225.1. GTDB lineage: Bacteria > Patescibacteriota > Saccharimonadia > Saccharimonadales > UBA4665 > DAHUYJ01. Next base: position 22,348 of record DAHUYJ010000012.1, read on the forward strand.
AACGTTGTAGGAGCCAGCCGTGTTGGACTGTAGGGCGTTAACGCCTAGAGCTGTGTTCTGAATTCCGCTGGTGTTGAGCTGTAGAGAGTCATAGCCTACGGCAGTGTCATTGGCGCCGCTGGTATTAGACTCCAGAGTACCTCCACCAAGAGCGACGTTGTAGTCGCCAGTGGTATTGGAAATGCCGGAATTTACACCGATGAACAAGTTGGTTGGGCTGCTACTTGCCTGCACGCTTAGGTTTGGGTTTCCGGAAGTGTTGTTAACGACTAAGGCCGGCGCCGCATTCGTAGTTAACTGTTGTACCGATACGCCAGTGACTGTGCCAGTAAAGCCGGTACTTGGCGTGAAGGCCAGGTTGGCAGTGCTGCTGGCTGTTATGATGACGTCGTCATTAAAACTGTAGTTATTGTTATTGTCAAAGCTATAGCTGGCCACCGTTTGGCCGCCCATTGTTACATCCAAGGTGGAGCCGGCGTTAGGATTGTTAACAGTATATTGCACTTCATAATTGTCACCGCTGGTGATAGACAGGGCTGGAGTGGGGCTTAGAGATGTGGTACCGCCGCCATTGGTGTGGGTGGCTGTAGCCGAACTGCCGGTACCACTAATGGATGTCCAGCCGCTGGTAGCCGGGAAGCTTTCCGAGCTGCTCATGAGTTGGGTACCCAAGGTGGCACTGTCAGTGCCGGCTTGAATCGTGGTGGTCATGTCGGTAGTGTCCACATTCAAGGCACTCGTGCCGGAGGCATTCTGCACCGCAAATTTGGTCGTTGAGTTGGTTCCGGAGCTACTCCCCACTTGCACGTCACCACCATTGGGCTGCAGCTGTAATGCCCGGTTGTTCGGATTAGCCAGGCTTCCCTGGCTTGAAACCTGGATAACCCCGTAATCCGTTGTAGCGCCTACACCGTAAATATTAACAACCGCGTTCTGGCCGCCTGTTCTGACTGAAAGAGTAGCATCGGGCGCGCTATCATCTACGCCCACCAGCGTACTGGTGGTACAACCGTTAGTGCCACTTACGCAACCCAGCGTCAGGGCATTACTGGCGTTGACTACAGAATACGTACCTATTGCTGTGGCGTTTTGTAGCTGCGTAGAGGTACCAGGGCCGGATTCGTAGCCCAAGAAGGTGTTGTTGGAGCCTGTGGTGTTAGCATATGAAAAGTTACTCGTGTAACCAGCCTGGTAGCCCAGTGCAGTGTTATTGCTGCCGCCCGTCACGCTCGCTACCGGTACGCTAAAACCTGAGCCGGTACCGCCTATGGAGGAAGGGTTGGCCGATAACACGGTGGTGGTATCTACCCCGCTACCTCCGCTTACTAAAGTTACCGCCGTGACTGCACCACCGGAAACAGTTATATCAGCCGTCGGTGTAGGAGAAGGATCTTTCCCCGATACATAGGTTAAAGTCACGTTGTTATACGTTCCATCAGTATAGCCGCTACCTCCGGTAATCGTACCTAGCGTTGCTGCTGTGCTATTATTTGACAGTAAAGCATAGGCACCAAGAGCAACGTTGTCTGAGCCTGCAGCATTGTACTGCATAGCATAATTACCACTTGCAGTGTTGTCTGAGCCTTCGGTATTCAAAACGAGCGCAAGATTTCCGTTTGCGGTGTTATAGGAGCCAGTAGTGTTATTCGTAAGGGCGCTTCCCCCGCTTGCGGTGTTATAGGAGCCAGTAGTGTTGCTTTGAAGGGTAAAGCTTCCCACGCCTGTATTGCTATAGCCGGTGGTGTTTTGCTCCAGCGACATGTCACCAATTGCAGTATCGGAGGTTCCAAAACTGCCTACTCCCATGGTATCGGAAGAAAAGGCTTGAAGGCCAAGTGCGGTATTACCGTAGCCGGACATTTGTAGTGCAACAGTTCCGCCCACACTCAATTCCCCGCCGGTAGTATTAATACCCTTAGCCTGAACGCCCAAAGAGCCATCAGGCGTGATGTCAGTGTATGTAGTGGTGGTGTTATCGTTTATTGTTGTTACCAGATAGTACTTGTTAGGATCACGAGAAGCTGGTCCATCTGAGCGGTAAATGTTACGGGCAGTTACCGCAGGGTCAGAGCTAATCGGTATGTTGGTTAAGCTCATAGCTTGCTGCCCGGAGGTAGTAGTAGCCGAAGATAGAGGGCTATAGCCTGTCTCACCGGCTGGTGTTACGTAAGTGACAACGTAGTAGTACGTCCCTATCCCAAGCGAGCTGCCGCTCGTTGGTGTAGCGGTAAGGCCTGTGGTCGGTGCAGAAACAAATGCTAAGTTAAGGCCACCTGTTACTGTCACGGCATTATTGGAAGTATCAGTGTTTAAAATTGTGGCGCCGCTGGCATTCTGTACCTGGAAGGCGGTAGTGGAGTTGGTGCTGGTTTTGACAAACTGCGTTCCGTACACCTGAAGCTGATCGGACACGCCAGGACCCCCTACGATTACTGAATCGTTCGCAGCACTCTGATCATTCAGGACAATATTGCTGCCATCTATCCAGAGATTAGATTGGTTGCTGACTATATGTAAGTTACCGTCATCGTAGATAGACCCTGTTGCGCTATTGTTGGCGTTGCCAACGGTCAGCTGCCCACTGGAGCTAAAGCTATCCAACACGGTGTTGGCAGAATTTTGCAGTTCGAGCAGGTCGGCCGTTTGGCCGCTGGCTCCTTGGATAATGCCGCCGACGTCTCCGGCCGCGGCGGACTGGATGTTGAAGTTGGCAGCAGCCTGCAGCGATGTACTGTTGTATATATAGCTTCCGCTGCCAACAGAACTGCCGCAAGAGCTGATTTCCCCGGAGTTTGAACAGAGGATGGTCGAGCCGTTGGTACCTAGCGTGCCAACAGTAGATGTGCCTGATATGTTCAAGTCTCCTGACAGCGCAGGGCTGCCGGTGTTCACCCAGGCGGTGCCGTTGTAGTTAAGGACCTGGCCAGAGGCGGGGCTGGTGATGGTCAGGGTGCTGCCCTGCAGTTTGGCGATGGTCGGGGCCGGATAGGTGCCAGCCAGGTCGCCGCTAGCCGCGCCGACGGCCGAACAGTTGCTCAGCGTCGCCAGGCAGATGGTATCTGTAGAATGGGCGTCGGCCGGAATGGTCAGCGCCACGTTGTTGGCTTGCGCAGCTGACTTTATGGTGGTTACGTAGCTGTTGCTAGAGTTATCAAAGGTAAGTAGTCCTGTTGAGCTGCCCGAAGCCCCTAGTGTCAACCCGCTGCTCCCTTGCACGGTTATGGCGCTGGTAGCATTGAACGTAGCCGCCGTACCGGTTCCGGATATATCAAAGTTGGCCGTCTGTGGGCTGGAGTTTTGGTTTTGGATGAAATCAGTACCAGTGGTCGATTCGAAGCCGCAGCTCGCGGCAGTCTGCAAACAAACCGTGCCGCTGGCATCCGGCAAGGTAATGCTGTCGTTGTTCGTCGGTGTTGAGAAGCTCAACGTCTCTGTGTAACTACCGTTGACGGTTTGCAGTTGTGTGGCATTCTTGGCTTGATAGGCGTACGGTACAGCAGTAATCAGCAGCCGCGGATTCATCTCGCCATCCCAGCTTGGCGTGCCGGTGGTAGTACCACCTATGTTCAGCGTGAGCCACAATTGTTGACCCCAGTTAATCGTACCAGGGAACGACGTAATCGAGCCAAGGTTGGCCGTCAGGTATCCGTCAAATATCTGGATCCCTTGGCTGCTGCTGTTGAGGTAGTCCTCTGTCCATAGCGCCGTACCCCCGGAGCTGCCGCTATAGAGCTTGAACTCCACGTTGTAGTTTCCATCAGGAACGATTGCACCATTAGCAGATTCCAATCGCGCCTGGAAGTTTATGGTATCGGCGGCCGTGGCGTTGGCCCGGGCCGGCTGGACCAGGTTGGCTGCCAAGCTGGCAGTCAGCCCTGCCAAAACGCTTATCGTCACAAGGGTGCCCGTCAGGACTGCCAAATGTTTACGCGCGCGTACGCCCAGGCTCGCGCGTACGCGCGCGTACGCGTACAAAAAAACAAGGTTCGATAAAGCACCACAGCCATCCAAGGCGTGCTGCGGCAAACTTCTTAATCGTGCTACCTGTTTGAACATTTGTTTTTAATTTTTTGTTTTGGGTGGTGCTAGGACATGGAATGATAACTTCAGCAGCAAGCACAGTGTTCCCGTTTTTGTCCATCAGAGAAGGTGTCCAGGAAGCAGCTACTTGCGCCTTGCCCCTAACCCTACCTGTTAACTAGTATCACCCCTTTCGCTAAGGTGTTCAACCCCCTTTGAATAAAAAATCTATGCGTGTTTTTTTCGCTTTTTTGGAAATTTATGTACTCACTTTTGTTGTAAATAAATTAACGATGGTGGCCACTCGCACCTGGTCTCTGTAAAATATTACCTGTTAAACCGTCACGTCTGTGACGTTGGCTCTTGTTGTAATGGCAACTCTACCTGCCTTCACTGCCCAGAAGTTTTCCACAGCTCCTGGCAATGCACCATAAACATCCTGCAAATCGGCCTCGCGGCTTCAAGACTGTCATAAGTTAAGGCCGGATCCGCTGGCCCGCCCTGCGAACAAATAGACCCGACACGGACCGACAGGGGCAAGCCTTATACATAAAAGGGCTCGATGTGAGCCCTTTTAGGCGCAAAACGGGCCTAAAAAGTTATCCATAGGTTGGCTGGCATGTTGCATGCATAACAAGCCCCGCTACTCCAGCGGACCGTGACGCAGTCGGTGCAGCTCATGACGACGGCCGACCCAGAATGACAGCAGCACCAATGGCAACATGGCCACGGCCGGCCACCATAACACCTGTTTCTGGACGACTGTGTTGTTGTTCGTACTACTTTTATTATTGTTCTGGGTGGCGCCGGTTGCCTGTCCCACCAGCTGCAAAAACGCCGTGTCGCCGTTCTTGTCAGTCGCCTTAACTATTACCTGATAGACACCAGCAGTCTTATAGGTATGGTTCATAGAGACCGTTCCGGCCACGGAGGCGCTCAGCAGTTCCGTTGACGAACCGTCGCCCCAGTCCACACTGATGGCATACGGCCCAGTGCCGCCACTCAAAATGATTGGCCAGTCCAGTTCGGATCCGGGCGGCGCGCCCCGTTCGGCGTAGGGGCTGGTCAAGGACAGCGGCGTGCCGAACTGCAAAAACTGCGCGTCATTAAACGTGACGCTCACCGTATTGGAATCCGGCCCGGATTGGTCAAGTGCATCGTAGACCCGTGCCACCAAGTCGTTCTGGCCGCTGAACAGGTCAACCCTGAGCGAGTAGCTGCCGTTCAAACACACGGTTGAGCCTACGAAGATGTTGTTGGCAAAGATTTTTACCAGCAGGTTGCTAGGGCATAGGCCGCTGACCGTAACCGGCACAGAAGTGAAAATAGCCCCGTTGCCGGGGATAGCGATAGTCGCGCCCTGCTTAGGGGGTGCGGTCGAAATAGTCGCTTGCAGACCAATCGAGCTAGACGATGGCCCAGGATTTGGCGGTAGGTTGAGTGCCTCCACCGTTCGGGGAGCACCAAGATTGGCTATCAGGAGCGTGGTGGCGATAACGCCCACTAAGCCGCGGCCAGGCCGCTCTTTTGTCATTACCAGGCTACCTCTGGAAGCGGTTGTTGCTGGAGCCGTATCCGCCGGCTCCCGGACCGCCGCCCCGGCGGCGGTCCGCCCGTTCGACAACGCGCCGGTTGTAAGCCCGGATAATTCGTGGCAAGCCGAAAATTAAGAACAGGATCAGCAGGATGACGATAATTATTATGATGATTAGAATTATAGGTATGACCCAGAACGTCGCCTGGGCGCTCAGGAGCTGCCCTTTGGTGCCATACCCGAAGTTGCCGTCAATAGTGTACTTGCCGAAAGTGCCAACCTTGTTGTTCAGCTTGACGTCAAAACGACGGATACTG
>DAHUYJ010000013.1 GCA_027315225.1 Candidatus Saccharimonadota bacterium
GTGGTAAGTGTTGATCGTGCAGCACAGCATTATGTTGAGTCGTTAGATGTATCCATGGACAATCTAGCGAGGTTTTATAATGGCCTAGCTATTCCCGACAAACCACCCCTAGAGGATTGCCACATACACTTTAGTGCCCTGGGCCAGCTAGAAGGCAACCTTGTGGGAATGGGTGTACATCTACATGAAAAGAAAAGTAGATACTTAGATCCCCAAGCACCACCATCTGACATAGTGGTATTCCTTGGGTCATTCGTTTTAAAGAATGATTTAGATAGTGATGAAGTCGACAGAGTTGTTAAGCATGAAGTAGTGCATTATGCACAAAATGAGTTCCTTGAGTCGCACCCAGATAGTGATCAAGAGAAGCTTTATGGGGCTGAACTTATGTTACTGAGAGGAAGATTACATAATGCGCTATTTGTGGCAAAGGTAGCGCTTTATTCTGGTTTAGTGGACTTACTGGATAAGACAACTAGCTCAGATGCTAGTTTTGGCGAAGTTACATTGGCTGGGTTCGGCATTGCTGCCGTAACTACATTTATAAATAGAAAAAAGCGGCGACGACAAGCCGCCGAACTTGATAGTAAGCTTCATGAGCTCCGTAATGCGCGGCCACACGAAGTGGAGGCACGGGATATTTCGGCAATAGACGGAGATCCTATAGTAAAGGTTGTCCCGAAAGAAGAGTTGCCCCCTCCGCCTGTGAGAAGCCGAAAGAAGAGAGCGAGCAATAAGCTTATAGATATGAGTCATAAAACCCTAAGCCTTTATTCCGCAATTGATCTCAGACGCCCTGGAGCCGCTGACGACTAAAATAGTTCCAGACCTCCACCGCCACGGCCCGCCAAGTGGACAAAATACTACTTTTATGATAATATTTTATTATGTCCGACCTTCTCATCCGTGAACCTGTCGAAGCTGACATCAGTGCCTTACGACCAGTGATGCAACACTGGGTAAGAGATAGAAATACAGGTGCTGCACTGCCAGATGAAGTTGCGGCTATCGAAGAATCCGTTAGGGCCAGCATTGCAGGAGAGAGTGAGCAACACTTCTTAGTGGCAGAGCGAGCCGGTCGTGTCTTGGGTATCATGGGCGTCCAGCCTCCTACTGAGGCCATGCGGCATTTTACCAGAACCCCGTGCCCTACAGAACTTATAACGGCCCTCGTTTCAGATGAGGCGCGCGGAAGTGGTGTGGGCCGCGCTCTCGTCGAAGCGTTAGCTGAAAGGGCAGAGGAACAAGGGTCAACTGAACTTGTCGTAAATAACGGACCGCGTTATCAACGAACTGGCTGGCCATTCTGGAGACGTATGTTTGGCGAACCAGTAGGTACTGCAGAGGAATACTATGGGCCAGGTGGTGATGCCAAGGTTTGGCGTAAAGATTTATCTAAAGAAACTTCTTCATCTCCTGAAAAACCCGAAGTTGAATTACGTGGTCGTGTGTCATCTTTTCGCGATACTGGCGACGATGAGCAGGTCAAACGTGTACTAGACGTCATTCTACCTGATCTTGAGTCAGGTCAAGCACAGTATCTTTTAGGTACTGCCAGCCTTGTCATGAAGCCCAAGACAAATAAAGACCTCAAAGATCTATTCGTTATATTTAGCTCCGACAAGAGCATACGACTGTCAGTGCCTACGATTGACGGAGAGTTTGAAGATTATAGCTTAAAGCTGGAGGGGGTTTTCCGCAACGGTTTCAAGCAGGGTAAACCAACGCAAGAACCAGTCGATGAAGCAGGAACACAATTGATTATTGACCAGCTGGGGCCTTACCTAACATAAGAGCTTACGGCAAAGTAGTTCCAGACCTGTATAGTTACGGCCCGCCAAGCAAAATGCCTCAGCAAAGCTGGGGCTTTTTGCTTGGTCGTCCAAACGACCGCAGAACCGGATACCGCGTAGCGGCCGGTTCGGTGGAGCGAGGACACGCGCAGGTGCTTGCACCGAGCATGCCGGAGCGGAAAAGGGCGAAGCCCGCTATCCGGTCGGGCTCGCCAAGTGGACAAAGCACTACTTTTATGGTAGTATTTTTATATGTCAGAATTTACACAAAAATTACCAAATACAGCATTTATGCAGAATGACCCTAATCGTATAAATGTTACGGCTGAGGGGGCTAATTTATTATCAGCATTTATGATAGCCCATCAACGGGTGCTTGATAATCCTGAACCAGGACAATATAACCTTGATGAGATGTCCGTTCTGTCTGGTGATGGCAGAGTCGTTTCTGTAATTATGCAAAGAGGAGAGGCGGATGCTAACTTCAGAGTGACTACAACTAGCCTTTCAGACCTAAATGCTGGCCAGGAGCCAAAAGTCAAAACAGAGCCATATGGCTTGCAAATGAGAGACGGGTATATGCGTGTTAAGACGGATTTAGGCACCCTCAAGTATAATACTTATGGCAAGAAAGCAGAAATACTCCCCACTGACGGTGAGGAGCCGATACCAGTAGTCGCAATTTCAAGATTACTGGAAGAACATGACCAAAAAATGACGGCTACGACCACCGCACGAGCAGAGGGATTAGAGTCTGCAGACTCAGCACTGCGAGCAAAAAACGTCAGTATCGGCGGTATTCGTAGGCTATTACGTCGTCGATAGTCCTTCACCATTAATTGGTGAGGCAAAATAGTTCCAGACCTCCAACGCCACGGGCCGCCACGTTGACAAGAAACCATAACTATATTAAAGTACATAATCTATGGTTAAAATAATTGTTAGTTTTGTCACTTCTCATCACGCGCATCTATTGCCAGCGTGTGCTGACTAGTTATTCCTTCAAGGAAAATTGAACGCCAGCGCACAGCTGGCGTTTTTAATTTGAATTTAATTTCTTAAGGAGTTGTGATGGGCAGAGAAGAGGTCTATAAATCGCTAGAGGACAGTATGCTTACCTATGCCGAGCTGAAACAGATTGAGGTTATTGAAAACGGAGAGCCGCTTGTGCCGCTATCCCGAACAGACAACTTGTCAATTAGCCCGAATGATCCTGAAATGCAGTTAATTACTGGTGAGGAGATATATGTCCGGGAAGCTGTGGCAGCTTGCTTGGGCGCCGCTGCGCTTTCATTGTCAGAGGAACGGCCAGAGCTTAGGCTTGAAGTCGTCTATGGCTACCGTTCACTAGAAATTCAGAAAAGAAATTTTAAGCGGCAACTGAAAACGTTGGCTGACAAGTATCAAGGAAGCGCTCTCGTGGAAGCCGCTCACCGCCGGGTTGCAGTACCGGAGGTAGCTGGCCACCCCACTGGTGGCGCAGTAGATGTGCAGATCATCCAAGGTTGTTCGCCTTTAGATTTTGGAACCAGACAGAGGGAATTTGTACGCGACAGTTACGCAGGCAGCCCCTACATTGGTCCAGATGCAAAAGGCAACCGTCAATTGCTAACTGCCATTATGATGAGTGCCGGTTTTGCGCCTTATGAAGGAGAATGGTGGCACTTTTCCTATGGCGACCGAGAATGGGCGGCATACTATAAAGAACCTAATGCCGTTTACCAACAACTGCCATGGGTTGCGCCATGAAGTAGTTTCAGATCTCCACCGCCACGACACGCCAAGTGGTATTTCCTGCCGAGCCTGAGCACTTTACATAGTTACCGTTAGTGTTATATTTTGTGTTTATGATCTATAACCCAAACGCTACGGGAGGCGGTGTAGAGGCTGAGTTTTAAGGTGACGAGGTAAAAACCGTTAGCTGTGCGTTTAAAGAAAATGCAAAAAGACTTGAGTCTTTGGGAAACGATAGCTCGGTTTCCAACTATCAGAAATGGGTGGCCGGCTGAACAGGCGATAGGCAAACATACAAAGGACCAAGCAAGGATCAATTAGGCGAACCGATTCGTTACTTTGTGGAGCTGACAGAAGATAGGGTAGATGAACTGTTAGACACTTGCTTGGCTGTAGATAGAATCCGTGAAGCTGCCTATCGTTATGAACTTGGTTACCAAGCTGGCCGCATACTGGCGGTTATTGAAGCGAGCTCGGATGGCTACATGGAGCGGGTGTAAGGCATCAAGCGTGCGTTGACAATAGATAAATATAATGTTACTATTATCTAGAATTATGTTTGAAGGTTCACGAGCGCCATATTCTTTTGAGGACGTGCTGCAGTGCAATTACAGGGACGTTCTCCGTTGGGGAAGCGGGAGGAGCGGTTTTTCGACATTGATGCTTATAGATCCTGACAAAAGGCACGGATCCCCTATATCGGTCGAACTGAGCGGCGAGTGTAACGAAGAGACCAGGCGAATGTTAACACAGCTTTACGTATCACTGGGAGTCGACATTGACGCAGAGCACCCCGCCGAAGAAGAAGGGGACATAGGCGACCCGTCCCAACCTTACCAACGCTTTACCTACATTGATGTCCCCTTAGGTGTTCGGTTCACCGAAATATATTCACGAAGAAATGGTGCTGAGAGCTTTAGGGTTTGGGCAGAACCCGTACCCATCTCGCCTGATGGCAATATGCTCTCGGTACGGAATAACTAAGCGCAGGAAGAGATATGTTTGTTGAGGTTGTACAATTTGATCGCCCGGATGAGGAGCCTGAATTATCCCTTCAGGCAGCCCGTTTAATACTGGAAATCGGCAATTACAAACACACCAGGGATCCGGAGATGATTCTTGAGGGGATGATAGGCAGGACGACCGTTGCGGCGCTTGATGGCTACAGCCAGGTCATAGGCACAGCGGGACTCCGGGCAGTTAATCCCGGTTTGGGAATGCTGGAAGACGTCGTATCCGACCCGGTTAAGCGAGGGCTGGGCATAGGAAGAAAAGTCGTTGAAGCAGCTGAAAGCATAGCGCTTGGCCAGGGTATTACGGAGCTTAATCTCACCTCCTCATTGCTGGCCGTACCTTTTTATCGGCGGCTGGGCTACGGCCAGTTAGGTGAGCGTTTATTCAGGAAGTTTTTATAAATAATGGTCAGGAACTGCGATAACTTGAGTGTCGGCGTGATTATGGAGCGGAAGGATAGTGTCGCATTGCTCCGCCGGGCTAAGTTTCCAATAGCTGTTGCGCCGCCTGCCGGCCACGTAGATGAACACGGCTCGCTAGAGATGGCCGCGATCGCAGAGGTTAGAGAAGAACTGGGCCTAACGATATCTCTGAGAGGGCTCATCCGTACGCCTATCGTACAGCGGACCGTTAGCAACCGCTGCCGCCGTCCCGGCGGAGACCATCATGACTGGACGGTATTCCGGGCCGCGGAATTTAGCGGCAGCCTACGCCCAAGCGTAACCGAAACGAAAGGTGCCGGTTGGTACGACAAAGATCAGCTGCAGTGGCTTGCCGACCGTACCAAAGCTTTTGAACAGGGGGCCGTTACTGCTGAACAGTGGCAACGCGAACCCGGGCTGGAAGGCGTGTGGGCTGATTTTATGACTGAGTTAGGCTACCTAGAAGCTTAAACCCGCACAGCACCGCTGCCAAGAAGATGTCCGGCATATGCTTTAACGGCCTTTTCTTCTCTAAGAGGCACTTTCAGCCCAATCCTTCCAAGCATGTTCCTTCGGGTCTCATAGGCCTTGGCAATGTGTTCCGCCGGGATGCCGACGCTATCCCAATATCCAGTCATGTCCCTCCTGAAGTCAGCCAAGGTAGGCCTGGCTTCTGACAAGCTGTTGATGAAATGCACTGTATTGCCGACCCAGCTTCTGGCAGCATTAGGACGACTATCCTGGGAGGTGTTAATTCTAATTTGTTGCTTGATGCCATCGAATTCACCATCAGGGTTACGAATAAACATCGGCGCGGGCGTGCGGATGAGCAGCTTTCGGGAAGTGATGGTGTTAAATATCTCTGCTGCAGTACCGTATGCGCCTTTGACAACCATTGCCACAAGTGTCTGCGCGTCGAGTTGGTGCTGGCGGACGATCCAGTCCATACTGTCCATATTTATGACGCCGTCAGCATAATTATTAACTTTGCCCTGGCCATTCCTTTCTGCATCTATACCAGTACCCAGACTTAAAATGTGGCGTTTGCGTGCATTGAGGCAGGCGCTCCACATGGTGCCGCCGCCGTTACCGTGAACAAATGCCAGGTTCTCCGAGCCGCCCTCATCTTCGATAAGTCCGTCCATGAGCTCGCCGATCTCGGCATCGAACTGCTCGCCTATCCAGGGACGTGCCGCTCCAAACAAAGCTATAGCTAACATGTCGCTTTGACGTAAGCGCTCCGCTACGCCCGGCTTTACCCATAGGCCGATTGGGTGGAACTCCCTGTAATCACCATGCTTCGCCTGAGCGATACCAATGTTCTGCCGGCTTAAGGAGGTGAGCAAGGCGAGTTCATCACGCGTTACGGAACCGTTCTCGCCAACATACTCCTCTGCGAGGATGGCGCTTGCGCCGCCGTCATCAACTAAATCCGGTAGATGCTCCAGGCGCAGTTTATCCGCCACAACAGTTGAGGTGCGGTCGCCGGCTTCCTGCAGTTTTTCTATCAGGCCCTGGAGGTGCTCCAGGCCTTTGGGTATCCCGGGCGGGGTTCGGCGCAGCGCGGTTTTAATGTTGCGCCTGTTGGCATCGTGGCTGCCTGATTCGGATACCAATCGAATGCCCCGCCTGGACAGGACGAAGGCCGCTATATCCGGTCTTCGTACAACATTGAACAGTGCTTCGCGCGTGGCCTGATCCTCGGTCTCAAGGGCCTGAAGCGCCGTGACGCCGAGTTCGTGACGGGCACGCCGGGCTTCGGGAGTCATTCTCATCCAGTTGGTGGGTGAAGATTCCTCGCCAATCTCTTTGGAGCGATAAATATCCAGGGTTGGCCATGTATCGCCAAGAGTGGGTCGCGGCCATCCGGTAGACCTGAGCTCCACTTGCCTATTCCTATAATAAGGGTCCCTATGTGTGCCCACACCATCAATACGGTTACCATCAAGAAAAGCGGCACTTGGCAGCTGGTACACATTGTCTGCTACTCGTTTCCGTATGTTCCAATACCTGCCGCCGGGCGAAATCGGTATGCCTCCTAGAAAGAAATCCGGCAACGGCTCATCCGGGCGTTTGGCTTCAGTCCAGCTGTGACGCTTAATGCCGGCCCTGCCACGATGCAAAAGTTCCAAACGCACTTCGGCAGGCGCCCGCTCTTCGGGTACGTCGAACCCCTCTATAGCTGGAGTCCCATGCAGGTGGGCGGTATTAAGTTTGAACTCCAACAGTGCAACTTTAACTGACAGTGACCCGTCATTGTTGACGCGATATGTATTGGTATCTGAATCTTCTTCGCCGGAAGAACCCACGTATATTATCGCTTCGTCAATGTCGTGCTGGACTTCGTCGGCTTCGAGCCGTACAAGACGCTGCAGGTCTGCGAATCTCCCAAAGGGCAAGGTGTCGCCTCGCCACTGCAGTACGCTGCCGGGCTCGGTACCTGCCAATAATTCTGAGATATCTTGAGCTAAAGACCGTCCGACCGGAGTGTGGGCTTCCATTTGTAGCGGTACCCAAATGCCCGCTTCTTTGCGGCCGTTACCTAAGGCAGGACCGGACTGTTGTATGTCTACGCCAAGTTGCCCTAACACGCTTCGGCCAAGCAATAGGAGAGAAGAGTCGTTGGCCAGGGCTCTTTCTATTATGCTGCCCTCCAGACCTTCGTAACTAAAAAAGACAGCCGCCTGGCCGTCACATTCAGGGTGAGCAGCTAGTTTTCCGTCCGGGCTGACAGGTCCACGCATGTACGATTTAATAAAAACACGGTAAGCGACTAATGTAAAGATAGTCGCCGACGACAGCGCCGAATATTAACCTTGTATGGTTATGCTTGCTTCCGCCCACTTGTCAGGTTACAATGACTGCACTTAATTTAGAGGTTGCACCAGTGGCAATGAACCTTCATCGCAGCGGCAAAGAGGCTCAGTGGGAATCTGTCGAGCCGGAAGACAGGAATGTTTTCCAGACCGTAGCTGCCAAGACCAATGGTATCGTTACGCCGGCGAACGCGGTCGACGCTATCGGCGCAGGACTTGTTGCCTCCGGCCTGAAGGACATAAGTAGAAACAATACGGCGAAGGGGGTTGTAAAAGTCGGCCTGGGCAGGATAGCGGACCTTGTCGATGGCTTTATAGCGGAGCGCACCGGAACCAAAAGCCCTCTTGGCGAAGGCCTGGACGTTATTATCGATAAGACAGAAACGGCCGGGGCGTTGCCCGTGCTGGTTAAGGCCGATATACTACCGAAGTCTGTCGCCGGCATGATCGTGGCGCAAAACATGGCTAATACTGCCTTTTCGGCTGTAGCCAAGCAGCGCGGCGCCGAAATTCATCCTTCCAGAGAGGGTAAGATTACCATGTTTGGCCAGTGGGCGGCCATAGGGTTCTACGGCCTGGCGGCCGCGGCCCGCTCCGGGGACGCGCCGAGGATTGCTGATGGTATGGAAATAGTTGCCGACGTCTGCGCGGCCACCACTACGGTCCTGGCCCCGCAGGTGGTATCCGGTTATGCCCGGGATGCTTTCGCGCCGGTCGCGTAATGCTGAGCAGTTTATTTGTTGTGTTCCGGGTGCTTGCTCCAGGTATCGGCCAGCAGCAGGCTCATCAACAACCCGCCGATGGCTACCAGCGCGAACGCCCGCAAGATATGCGGGTGCACGTGGCCCCAGTACAGCAGCAGCATAGCGACCACCAGGTTAGTCCAGCCCCAGGCGACGTTGATTGTTGCCGAAGACGGCTTTCCGAAAGGGGTTTGGTGCTTTTCGCCGGTTATCCCTTTAATAAAGTGCGGGATGCCGTTTGCTCCCACCGCTCCTGCCAGGAAGCTGAAGACGTACAATTGCCACATATGAGTCTCCTCCCCATCGTGTTTATTTAGTATGTACACCCGTGATTATTATGCCTAATGTCATTTATTGCAAGTCACTACAAAACGTGAAGGATTGCGCGGATATCGGCGTGTGCCATAATAGACGGGTATGAAAATGGCAATAAGGGTTTCCGCTATCCTATTGGCCGCTGGCGCTATTCTGTGGAACGGATGGGTATTAGGTTGGCTGAACCACGGCTTGGCCGGTTATACCCGGATGTCAATCAGCGGGCTCGGCGTGCCGCACCAGCCCCATGCGGCGTTGTTCAACCTGCTGGAATATGCCAGCGGCGTCTGCATGGTCGCGGGCGGACTGGGCGTGACCCTTATCTTTCGCCGGAGAGCGTTGCTGGTATTGATGGCGCTTGCTGTAGCGCTGATTGGGGTGCTCACTATATACGACGTCGAACATCCGCTGGACTGTAACGCCTACCGTAACCCGGCATGCGTGGCCCGCGCCAGGTCTGGCCAGGTAAGCTACACCGAAAAGTTACATGACGCGGAGAGCCGGATCACCGCCTATGTAACAATTGTACTTGCGGCACTTGTCGTTATATGGGCGTATACGAGCAAGCTAGCCAGAGGTGAACTGGTGCTGGCACTGGTGCTTTTGGTCGTAATCGCAGCGTCCTTAGCGATGCTGGATTTGAATAGTCACATAGTCGCCAACGCGGTTGCCGAAAGAGTGTGGAATACGTTGGTATCGCTGGATATTATAATCATCGCGCTTAGGTTGCCTGTTAAATTTATGCTATCCCGGGATGCTTGATGGTGGTATGGTAGCAAAATGGTTCAGAATAAAGTCCAAGACCGGGTAGAGATCCACGGGGAACCGCACAATAACGTATCGACGACTCGCTTGAACTCCTTGAGGGCGGCGGTGTTGGGCGCGAACGATGGCATTGTGTCGGTTGCCGGTATCGTAGCCGGCGTAGCCGGCGCCACTACCTCCCGGAACACCATTGTCACTGCCGGAATCGCCGGTCTGGTAGCCGGAGCTTTATCTATGGCTGCCGGCGAGTACGTATCAGTCAGCAGCCAACGGGACACGGAACGGGCGCTCCTGGCGCAGGAAAAGGCCGAGTTGCGCGACAAACCTGAGGAAGAGCTCGAAGAACTAGCCGGTATTTACAGGGACAAGGGCCTGCGCGAAAAAACTGCCCAAGCCGTCGCGGAAGAACTTACCGAGCACGATGCTTTTACTGCCCACGCGACCGCAGAACTGAGCATTGATCCAGAAGATTTGAATAACCCGTGGCACGCTGCAATCTCTTCTGCGCTTTCTTTTATAGCGGGAGCAGCCATACCGGTCTTAGCTGTCACTATAGGCCCTGCCGCGTCCCGGCTCTGGGTAACGTTCGTGGCCGTTCTGGCAGCTCTGACGCTAACTGGCTACCTGAGTGCCAGGGCCGGCGGGGCTGATAAGCTGCGGGCAATTCTGCGGGTGGTATTTGGCGGCGCGATAGCCATGATCGCGACATATGGCATTGGCGTCTTGGTCGGTACGCATATCTAGGTCGGCACTTGGCTGCCTGGCCCGGGTTTGATAATAAATGTATTCAATCGCTTCGTGAGCGGTGTTATTTTTTGTCACCGTTGCCGGTTAGAGGGTTGAGCAAAGTATCCACGAGATGTCCGGCTTGCTTATAGAAGCTTGGCCGCTTGGCCCGCTCTTCTTTTATGCTTTTGTGAAGCTTATGCATAGCCGGATGGACCTCCAGCCTTTCCAATAGCTGCTTGAATTCCTCATCCAAAGCAGCCAACTCGCCGTCCGTTAGGCCTTCCAGGCCGATGAATGTGTCGCGGGCCTTTTGGTCGGCAACGATAAGCTCATTGAGCTTGAGCTGGATGGCCTTGCTGTCGCGGTTCTGTGTGTTCTGGATCGAAAAAACCATGATGAAGATGACAATGTCCGTGATGGCAGTGATGGCGATCAGCCAGGTATTGGAGAAATGGAAGTACGGCCCAGTGATCAGCCATACCAATACGCCGATGATCGCCAGCGCGAAGGCCATCGTCGAGCCGGCCCAGACGGATACCTTAATGGAAATGCTGTGGAGTTTGTTCCTGAAAGTCATACCGTATGTGTTTTTATATGCACTAGAGCCAGTATAAACCATATGTATAAGGGCGGCCAGGCGCGGCTGGACTTTACAGTCTTAGCCTTGCGGTTGTCATAAGTGCACGCTTATGGTTAACTATAAGCGTAAGCTAAAAACAAACATGCGTATCGGTCGAAAACTTATCAATCTGCTGGTAGCCGGGGCGCTTATCGCGCCGGCATTTATGCAAACGGTCCTGGCGTCCACCGGCGTTATATACATCAGTCCGGGTTCCAGCAGCCTGCAGGTCGGCAGCTCCGAGACGTTACAGCTTCGGATCAATCCGGGTACGACCGTGGACGGGGTGCAGGCTACGGTCAACTTCAGTACCGCCGACCTGCAGCTTAACAGTGTAGACACTTCGGGCTCGCCGTTTAGTGCGCAACTGCAGAAGTCAATCAGCGGTGGCACCATTACCCTGGCACTAGGCAACCTTTCTGGCGGTGTCAGCACAGACTCTTTGATCGCCGATATGAATTTTACGGCACTTGTCAGCAGCGGCAGCACGGGCCTGTCGGTCACTAACGCCAACGCCACCAGTTCCGGCAGCTACACCAATCCGAGCGCTTCCGGAGCCAGCGTCAGCTTTACGGCGCCTCCGGCCGCGCCGCCGTCAGGCGGCGGCTCTTCCGGTTCCTCTGGCTCTTCCGGCGGTACGGCTGCCAAACACTCCACCTACTATTACAGCAGCAGCACCTCAAGCACCTCGCCATCGGCACCGGCAACCCCCTCAAGCACGCCACAACAAACGCCCACGCCACCTGTGCACCTAACCGGCAACGTCGTTTCAGTGGGGTACACCTCGGCAATACTGGACGTCACCAGTAACCAGAACGTCAACTTCTTCGCCCAGTATGGCACCGACGCCAAAGATCTGTCCGGTAAGACGGCCACGACAACTCCATCTACCAAAACCACCCTTACACTGGGCGGCGCGAGTGCGCCGTTAACGCCTGGCACTGAGTATTATTACCAGGTTATAGGTCAGGATAGCTCCGGTAAGCAGACCGCACTGCCTGTACAACGCCTGATGACAACCGGATTCACGCTGCACGTTACGGTATTTAATGGGCAAAACCAGCCGCTTGCTCACCAGAAAGTTTCACTGCACTCCCGTGTCCAGACCACCACGACCAACGGCAGCGGCGTGGCGACTTTCACGAATGTCGCGCCCGGCGTTCACCATCTGGAATACACCTATAACGGCCACCACTACAGCACAGTGTTGTATGTTACCAACAGCGCGCCACAGACCGGTAAGGGTACAGGCAAAGTGCTGGCCGCGGTCCAGACGGCCGCCGTTATTGTGCCGGTCACGGTTTCCGGCTCCGGGCAGCGGCTGGGAGCCGTCTGGACCGCGCTCGTTACGGTATTGGCTGTGTTAATTATCACGGGCCTGGTTTTGGGCACGACACGCGGCCATATCCTGAGAGGCAGGCATCTTGTTATCAAGCTGGTGGCTACCGATAACGAATTACTTCGAGGTGTTCAAGAAGTAACTGACGAACATCTGGCTGACAAGCAGCACTTCAAAATCTTTCCGCATCATCTCTAACGAGGATCCAAACGCGTGCACACACCGGCCTGGCCGCGCTTAGTTTTGGCCATACTCACTGGCTAACAGGCTGAAGTCCAGCAGGTTTACCTGGCCGTCATGGTTGATGTCGGCCCGGCCTAAAGACGGCCCGGACTGTCCATATTCACTGGCTAACAGGCTGAAATCAAGCAAATCAACGTGGCCGTCCTCATTGATGTCGGCCGGAAGGAAGGTTCCGGCGGTTATGCTCGGCGTTATGACCGATACATTTGATGAATTATCGGTTGTAGTCAGGTAATACGTGTAGTTGGTATTCGGCGTGAGCCCGCTGTCCGTATAGCTTAGCGAGGAAGTGTTGGCGATTTTAGTCCCGTCACGGTACACCTGATAGCCGGACACGCCGTTCTTGGCTGTAGCGGCGTCCCACGATAGGCCAAGCTGCGTCTGGCTGTCGAAGCTTACCAGGAAGTTCGACGGTGGGGCAGGGTCTGCCTGGAATGCCCCAACACCGTTAGGTGAACCCAGGCCGCTCGGTTCGTCAAAGCCCGTGGTGGCAGTGCAATATGATTGGCCGCTGGTTGTGCAGTCATTTCCTGAAGTTATGTCATGGAATGTCGAGGAGGAAGCGTTCTTGTACAGTACCGCCGGCGCGGTAGTGCCGGCCGGCAGGTCCGCGGCCAGGGCGTACATGCTGGCGATTAACGGTGTAGCCAGGGATGTACCTCCGACACTGTACCAGGCGTTGCCGATATAAACTGCTGCTCCGGTGTTTGGATCGGCGTCAGCGGATAGGTCGCCAAAAGCCCGTCCGCCGTTACTACAGCCGTTCGTGGACCAATCTGACCGTGCGGTTTGCCAGCTGGGCGCCGTGTAATTGACGCTACAGCCGCCGCCGGAACCTGACCAGACCGTCTCGCTGGACCAGGTATTGTTGGTATTAAGTTGCAAGGTAGTACCCGCAGCTGAAACAACATCGGGGATATCCGCCGGCCAGCTTTGGCCGTTGGAATCAGTGCCATTGTCACCGGTAGCGGCAACTACCGCCGTGCCTGTGTATGTAAAGTCGCTGTCGTACGACGACGCGTCACTTGAGGATCCCCAGCTGTTGGAGATAGCGACCGGCTGGTAACTATCTGCCATAACCTCGGCGGCGCTGAGGTTACTGACCGTGTCGTCATTGGCTTCGACCAGGACTATTTTGCAGGTTTGGCACATCATATGGACGGACTCTACATCCAGTGCGATCTCGTCGCTCCAGCCGCTGCTGACATTCGGTGGGAGGGGAGATGTGGTACCGGATTGGTTGACAATATCCAAACAGCCGTTGGAAGTAGTACAAGACGGCAAGCTGTAGTAACTATCATAGGATTGCAGCGCTGTCTCGAGGGTGCCGCTGGAGCTGCTGTAGTTACCTGCGTCTACTATGGCAATCGTTTCCGGTCCGAAGCTGCTGGGCGTGGTACAGGTGCTGGCCACCGCGCCGCCGGGCGTGCAGGGCATTTGGTAGGCAGTATGGAACTGGACTGGGCCATAGCCGAAGCCGCTGGTGCCGGCCGGCGACGCTTTAACGGGGTTGGAGACGCTGTTATTCGAGATGGTTGCCAGGCACCGGACGTGGCCGGCCGGCACGCTCCCACAGGCCGCGCGGGAAGGGTGGCTCAGTAATTTCTCCGGATGGATAGCCGGCTGCGCCGCCAGGGCCGGGTGTCCGCTGCCAGCGGCCATGCAAACAGCAATAGCCACCAAGAGCAAACCGGCGCTCCATAAGTTAGAAGGACTGGCCGGTGCTTTTTTGTCGCGCCGTGTTCCGAGCCTGATTCGCCCGAGACCATTCATATTTTTGCTTGCTTTTTGTTTTTTAAGGCCACGCCTAGTATACCCCATAACCGCCAGATACGCCAATAGGTAACGGGGTGTGTCAAAAAGCTTATGGTATGCTGTTCATAGCAAACCGGAGATAAGCAAAACGTAGCTACCAGCCATGGACGCAGCCGTAAAGATCAAAAACCTGACTGTAGTACTCGGCGGCTATTTTAAGGCGCTGGACGCTGTCGACCTGGAGTTGCCAGAGGGCCGACTCATCGGCTTTATCGGCCCCTCCGGAGCCGGCAAGACCACCTTGGCCCGCGCCATAGTTGGCCGCCAGAAGGTTGCTGGCGGCAGCGTGAGCGTGTTCGGCCAACCCGCCGGTTCGGCGGGGTTGCGCCCCCGCGTCGGCTACATGACCCAATCCGTTTCGGTTTACGGCGACCTGACTGTCCGGCAGAATATCACATACTTCGCCACCATGTTCGGCATCCGCCGCACCGATGTGGAGCGCCGCGTCACGGAGATTCTGGACATTATCGATATGAGACCCCAGTCCGGCCGGTTGGTCAGCCGCCTGTCCGGCGGCCAGCAACGACGTGTTTCGCTGGCCATCGCGCTGATCGGCAAGCCTGAGTTAATGGTGCTCGACGAGCCGACTGTCGGGCTAGACCCGGTGTTGCGCGAACAGATCTGGGAGCTGTTTCACCACCTGACCAAACAGGGCACCACGCTCATTATTACCAGCCATGTTATGGACGAGGCCGAACGCTGCGACGACCTGGTACTGATACGTGACGGCCGGATTCTGGCCCACGAACCGCCGAAGGCCTTGTGCGCCAAAACCGGCTCGGACACCGTGGAGCAGAGCTTTCTCAAGCTGGTGGAGAATAAGCAATGAGTCCGCGTAAGACCCTTGCCACCTCGCAGAGGGTGCTTCAGCAACTCCTGCACGATCCGCGGACGCTGGCATTGGTATTGCTGGTACCGGGTATCCTAATGGCAATCCTGAAGTACGTGTTTCGCAGTGAATCGTCGGTGTTGTTCAACGCTATCGCGCCGATGATTCTGGGAATCTTTCCGCTGGTCATGATGTTCATAGTGACTTCTATCGCCACGCTGCGGGAACGGACCATCGGCACGCTGGACCGGCTTATGACATTCCCGATGTCGAAGCTGGACTTTATCTTCGGCTACGCGCTGGCCTTTGCCGCGCTGGCGTTTTTACAGGCCATTGTGGCCAGCGCGGTGGTACTGGGGCTGTTGGGCGTAACTGTTCTGGGCGGCACGCTGCCGGTGCTTATCAGCGCTGTTATCGCGGCGCTGCTGGGTACAGCGCTGGGGCTGTTCATGAGCGCGTTCGCGACCAGCGAATTCCAGGCGGTGCAGTTTATGCCGGCTTTTATCTTCCCGCAGCTGCTGGTTTGCGGTCTGTTTGCGCCCCGGGAGCACATGGCCAAGGCATTGCAGTGGTTCGCCGATATTATGCCGCTGACCTACAGCGTGGACGCTATGAAGCAGGTGACAATCCACGTCCAGTGGACCGGAACATTGACGCGCGATTTGCTGGTCGTGGCCGGCTACTGCCTGGCCGCTCTGATCCTGGGCGCGGTAACCATCCGCCGCCAGGAATAATTCCTCACAGCCGTCCGTCATTACATCAGTGTTACAATACACCACATGACGGTCGTGTACATCAAAGATCTGGTGGTTATGGGGCGCCACGGCATCCATGATTGGGAAAAGAAAAATCCTCAACGCTTCCGGTTCAACCTGGAGCTAACCGTTGATACCGCTCCGGCGGCTGTTTCTGACAAACTGGCAGACACCGTTGACTATGCGGAACTCAGACGCATCATTGTCGAAAGCACAGAGAATGATTCTTATAATTTGCTGGAACGCCTGGCCCAAGTAATCGTTGATCGGGTACTTGACGATAAACGTGTCCGTAAGCTGGCCCTGGCAATTGATAAGCCGGATACTTTTGAATCCGGCACGCCAGGAGTCAAGGTAGAGATAACAACCTGACACGTTATAGGGCATCCTTGCCGGGACCTTGCTATAATGGTGCGGTACTTGCCGGCTGCCTGCGGGCATCCTGCCACCTTAGCTCAGTTGGCTAGAGCACCGCTTTCGTAAAGCGGGGGTCCGGGGTTCAAATCCCCGAGGTGGCTCCACGAGGACTGCGGGTGTCGTATAACGGCTATTATGCAGCCTTCCCAAGGCTGAAACGCGGGTTCGACTCCCGCCACCCGCACCAACCATAAGCATTTTGACTACCCAGTGAATGCCCCCTATTATGACTATATGCGACACAATAATTCTGGCTTTGCGATCCTTGAAGGGATTATTATTGCTATAGTCGTAATTGCGGCTGGGATATCAGGATATTTACTTTGGCATCATCACCAAGCTCAACAGGTCGCAAAAGCTTCAACCTGTACTGTGCCACCCTCGGTGCAGGCGACCCAGAACTATGATGAACCTTGTGATGTAGTAATCACTGTTCCGTATGGGACAGCTCAAAGTATAATTACAAAAATGATCCAGCCGATTAACGGCAAGATTATCCTATCCCTTCCTGATAGTGGTGTTTATGGGATAAGTTTTCCGGCAGGGACTAAGGACAAAGCAATAAAATATTTACGTAGCCAGAAACTAGTTACTTCAGTAGCACCAGATTACTGCTGTTATCAGGATCAATCGTCAGGTGGTGCGCAATAAAATAGGTTGATATACATATAAAAGTATGTATAATTATACACATGGGCTTTGAATGGGATGATAGTAAGAATGCGGATAATAATGATGAACAACATTAAGGACACAGATGCGCCAGACGACATTGAGTCGGCTCTGGATGAAGCAGTTGTGGTAGCTGATATGCTGCCATCGCCAGCTGAGCTGGTGCGCAAGTCGGCAAAAGAGAAGATTACTATCGCAATCGACAAAGATAGTCTAGAGCTATTTAAAAAGTATGCTAAGAGGCATGATGCCAAATATCAAACTATGATTAACGATGTCGTTGGTGCCTACGCCAATAAATTTTTGCGACGGTAACGGCATATCGTTTGCTAGAATAAAATCACGAAGAAGAATTAGGGTCCTGGCTCGAAAGGTATCGAATCTGGCAAAAGCACCACGCGTGCAATGCTACAATATAACGAATAACATGGCGACTCCCAAGAAGTATTTTCATGACCATTTAGTGATGCTGTTGCTCAGCGTCGACATCTTCCTGGCTATCGGCGGCAGCTTGTTCATTCTGCTCAGTTTGGGCAGCAGCAACAGCAGCAGCTACATCGTCCAATGCCGGGATTGTTCCAATACGGCGGCTGTTAATAAGTTCACCAACGGCAGTATGAGCGGCTTGCTGGCGTTCATCGTTTTTGCGGCGCTCGTCGTGGCGTCCCAGCTGGTTTTGAGCTACCGGGCGTATAAAATTCACCGGCAGCTGGCGATAACTATTCTGGCGCTCGGCGTACCGCTTCTGGTCATTATGATAATCGTAAGCAATGCCTTGTTGATGTTACGCTAAGGCCATGACTGACCTCGAAATACCGCTCGAAAAAGACCGCCACGCACATTACCGCTTCTTCGAAATCCTGCCAGGTCTCCTGAGCTGGGCTTTACTGTTCACGCCGTTGGTACTGAGCTATATAAACGTGACGGCGGCGGTGTTCTTCGTACTGCTGTATCTGCTGGTCTTCTTTGTTCGGTCTGTTGCATACTCCACACGGGCGATTGCGGGCTATCGTGCCATGAAGCACCACATGAAACTGGACTGGAATGCGCTGGCCGCCGATCTTGATGCCGGAAAGGTGTTGCCTAAAAGGACCGAGCGGCCAGCCTGGCACCATAAAAACCTGAGACTTTTGGGAACCCGCAGCCTGCAGGTCAAGCCCAGTGAATTGTGGCACGCTGTCATTATTGCTACTGTCAACGAGAGCCGGGAAGTGCTGGAGCCGACCCTGCAGGCGGTCCTAGGGGCTGACTATGACCCCAAGCGAATTATCCTGGTTATGGCCTACGAAGGCCGGGCTGGACGGCCGGCAGAACGGCGCGTAAAGGAGCTCATTAAACTCTACGGGGACAAGTTTCACTACGCGATGGCGGTCAAACATCCCCCGAACTTACCGCGGGAGGTGGTCGGCAAGGGCGGGAACGTCACCTACGCCGGCCGGGCCTTGCAGACCTACCTTGAGAAGAACGACTTCGACCTGGACCGGGTGATAGTCACCACGCTTGATGCCGACAACCGGCCCGACCGGCGCTACTTTGCCTCCCTAAGCTACCTTTACTGTGTCGTCCCGAACCCGCTGCGTGCCTCTTACCAACCGCTGCCGATGTTCACGAATAACATCTGGGATGCGCCGACGTTGATGAGGGTGATCGCCACCGGTAACAACCTCTTTTACATAGTCGGCACGCAGCGGCTGCACATCATCCGGAACTTCTCAGCCCACGCCCAGCCGATGAGCGCGCTCGTCGAGATGGACTTCTGGAGCACCCGCACTATAGTAGAAGACGGCCATCACTTCTGGCGGTCCTACTTCCGCTACGATGGTGATTACCGGGTGTATCCGTTGAGCATTCCGATTTATCAGGACGCGGTGCTGGCTGACACGTATTGGAAGTCAATCAAAGCCCAGTTCTATCAACTGCGCCGCTGGACGTATGGGGTTTCCGATGTCGCCTATATTGCTGACAAGGGCTTCTGGCACAAAAACAAAGCCCCTAAACCCGATGTGCTTACCAAATTGCTCAGGGCGCTGGAAGGCCATGTCACCTGGGCTACCGGTCCTCTACTGGTCTACTTCGCAGCTTTCATTCCGCCCCTATTGCATCCGCAGAATCTGGCAGCTAACGAATTGCCGCTGATTGTCAGCCGGGTCCAGCGGTTCGGCCTTGCGGCGCTCCTGGTAACGGTGTATGTCTGTCTGGTAACCTTGCCGCCGCGGCCGGCCCGCTACAAACGCCATCGCTCGATTTTTATGGTACTGCAATGGATCTTTCTGCCGGTCACAAGTATCGTGTACGGCTGCCTGGCTGCCTTTAACTCGCAGACTCGCCTGATATTCAAACGTTACCTAAACAAGTTTGACGTAACCGAGAAGGCGACGGTGGACGAGAGCGGCCAGACACACAGCACCAAGGCCGACCCGGCCCGCTAGTTGTGAAAGGCCCGATAGTGCACGCTGGCCGCCTTGTCGAACCGGTTCAGCGCCACCTGGGTCACCTGGATAATTGCGCGGGTCTCTATAACACCATCGCTGGCCTGATCGGCCAGCTTGCTGATAACGGTCTCTGCAAGGCCTCCGGCCTCTTTGAGGGCGTCCGTACGGTGCTGACAGCTCCTGTGGAGGCTCAGGAGTAGTTTGTCGCGGGAGAAGGGCCGCAAGCCGCCTTGGCGGCCCCGAACCGCCCAGGCCGCGCTATAATCAGTGGCCTCGCGGGTTGTAAAGACTGCCCGGCATCCCGCGCATTGGCGCCGCCGCCAGACCGCATTAGAGCGCCGCTGATGCCTGGAATTTATAACTCCCGTAGAAGAACCGCAGTGTACACAAACCATGTCAATATATTGACATAGCGCTGTTAAAATAGCCAGTGGAAAACTTTCTGAAATCCGGGGAAAAGCCCGCGGGCTGATTGTGCGACCCGGGCTTGAGTTGAACTACTTAACGCTGGTTGTGGTAGGGCGGAGCCTGCGGATCCGGTTGTTCGGCCGGGGCGAAGAATTCAGTTCTTCATAAAATAACCGGAAGGCGTCCAATGCGCTGCCTTTACGAATACCAAAACATCCTTGTTTATAGAAGGACAATCTTAACAAAAAATAGCGTTATGGTCAATACCTAATGGTGGGCTCTAGAGGACTTGAACCTCTGACCTCTTCCACGTCAAGGAAGCGCTCTAGCCAACTGAGCTAAGAGCCCAAACGAATAAATGACAGGGGTAATGATAGCAGTTCCAACGTAGAAAAGCAAAAGTCTTGCTATACTGCTTGCATAAGATATGCATATGCGCTTTGCAAAATTACGCGACCGCCATTACGCAGTAGGTAGCCTTATAATACTACTGGTATTATGCAGCGCGTTCGATATGGCTCATCCAGCTGCCGCCGCCGGCTCCAATACCCAAGGTACGGTTGTCCAAAGCTACAACGCCGGCTCCGGTGTCCTGCCGGCCATGCTGGTCCGGGCTCAGCCCAAGAATCCGAATACCGTAATACCGCTGGCTGCCAATGACGTCGGCTATATGTTGGGCGTAGTGGTTCCGACCAATAATGCCCCTATTGTTTTGACACCGCAGTCTGCAACGGCGCAGCAAATACTGGTGGCCGGTTCAGGCCGCTATAATTTGCTGGTCAGCAACCAAAATGGTGTGGTTACATCCGGCGACTATCTGGGAGTTTCGGCGATTCCCGGCATTGCCATGAGGGCTGGTTCCTCGCAGGCACAGGTTATCGGCCGGGCTGCGGGTAACTTTGATGGCCGGAGCAACGTAATCGGAACAGAGTCCCTGAGAGGCTCCCTCAGCGGCATAACCGTGTCCATCGGCTATATCCCGGCAGACATACAGTTTGGGCCAAACCCGCTGCTCCATCACAACAACAATTTGCCGGGGTTTTTGACCAAGGCGGCCGATTCCATAGCCAATAAGTCAGTTAGCAAGATCCGGATTTATTTCAGTATTGCGGTACTGCTGGTCACGCTATACATAGCGGGCAGCCTGTTTTATGGGGGCGCCCATAGCAGCATCGTGTCGATCGGCCGCAACCCCTTAGCCAAGAAGGCGATCAGCCGCGGCCTGGTCCAGATGATTCTTATAGGCCTGATTACCCTGGTAGTCGGCGTAGTCGGCGTGTATCTGATCCTGGACCTATAACGCTTTCCCCAGTGCTTCTCAAATGGCCAATGCCAATATACGCACAAGACGTGCCTTCACCGCTTGAAAAAGGAACGCCGCCGTTGCATTAGGATTAGGCGGTCTAGTCAATTAATGACGAAGTAGTCGAAGGCGAAGGAGCTTCCCGCCGGCGGCGCGGAGGCGTCGCAAATACTGAAATTCGAGGTAGAACGATTGACATAGTAGTCCAGGCCGCCGGCGGCGCTGCCGACTGGGGTTATCAGGACGTGCGGAGTGCTTTCGTACTTGGCGGTAAAGCCAATAGTAACAAAACAGCCTGCCGCTGGACCGCCGCCGGTGTTTATACTTACAGAACCGGCCGTATCGGAGCCGCTGACACTGGCCGTACCGCCGCTGCCAAGGGCCGGCCCATTACTTTGGCTGGGGGTTCCGCCATTGGTGGTGATGTGGTGGGCCAGCACCAGGTCGCCGTTCAGCTGCAACCCGGACGTCGCGATTTGCGGAGCTGACAGGGAGCCTTTGAAGGTGCCGTTGCCACCAACCTGCAGGCTCTTACTGATAGTGGTTGCGCCCTGGACGGCCGTGTCGCCGGCCACCGACAGGTCCTTATTCACTGTCATCTGGCCGAACTGGCCGGCTCCGGACACGGTGATGCTGTTGAGCGCGACCGTGCCGCCAATCTGCAGGTTGCCGGCCACCTGCAGATCCTGACGGACCAGCACCTGGCCGGCAAACACTGCGCTGGACTGCACATTCAGCACCGATTGGTTGTTTCCGACGGTAGCGTCGCTGTTGGCGATCTTCTGGAGAGTGCCCTGGCTGAGGTTTTGCGTCTTGATACTATTAGTGATCTGGGCGGCGTGCCGGCTCTGTAGATACGCGACCAATATGATGCTGCCGGCTACCACCAGTATTAGTATGAATAGCAAAAAATAGATGTTGATACGGTGGAACAGCCGCCTGAGAAGGCCCGGTTTTTTTTCAGGCTCCGGCTCCGGCGCGGCTAGCGACGCCGTGTTTTGCTGTTCGTCGGGAGCCGATTCCAGGCTTAGCGGTTCATCCTGCTGCTGGTTTGTCGGCTGAGTTTCTGCGTCGTCCGGCATAGCCCTATGATACTACACTTACCATCCCGTGTTCGCTGCTATAATGAAAGTGACATGCGTGGGAAACAAAGAGCAATTATATGCGGTTTGATCAGTCTGTTGGTGATGATTGTACCTCCGGCGGTCGCTTCGGCTACGACCTCATCATCGCCCAACTACCGGGTGAACGAGGTGTTCTTCGGTTCCGGCGGGGCGTTGAATGACTGTTCAACCAACTACTGTGCCAAGGAGTCGCTCGGAGCGACAGGGGTCGGCAAAACCTCCAGTACGAATTACCAGGCCCATGCGGGGTTCAACACCGACCGCATGCCGTATTTGAAATTCGTGGTGAACGGTACCAGTATCGACGTCGGGGCGCTCAGTACCGGCAGCACCACAACGGCTAACGCCACCTTCTCGGTTAAGAGCTACCTGTCCAGCGGTTACCAGGTAGTTACCGTGTCCAACCCGCCACAGAACAACTCCTTCACCATGCACGGCCTGGGCACGCCGACGGCCAGCAGTGCCGGCAGCGAGCAGTTCGGAATGAACCTGGTAGCTAACAGCTGCCCAACGCCGTCTATCACCTGCACCGGCGGCACGTTCGGCGCCAATCCCAACCAAGTGCCCAGCAGCGTCTTCAGTTTCGGCCAGGCTGCCAGCGGCTACAACACGGCGAACCTATACAAGTACGTGCCGGGTGATACTATCGCGGACAGCAACAGCAGTTCCGGCGAAACCGACTACACGATCTCTTATATATATAACATCAGCGTGCTGACGCCGGGCGGCACCTATAAATTCAATGACGTCTTGGTGGCCACGGCCACGTTTTAAGCAAGCTGTGGATAAATTCCTTAACGGGCTTGTTGAAGTAAGGATAAGTATGTTACATTGAGGCAGTACTTGGACAACTTGAGGGAAGATAAAAAAGAGGGAATTACTCTAGTGGAGTACCTAAAGCAAAAAGCAAGGCAACTTTGGGCGATAGCTACGGCCGTTGTTATGGCATTTGTGTTGCTCATGCCGGTGTTGTTGCCCTCCAACGCGTCAGCCGCGGAAATCAGCAGCCGTAGTATCACAATGAGTACGTCGGCCGCGAGCGCATCGGCCACCTATGCACTAAAATTCACTCCTGTATCGAACGCGGAGGAACTAATTGTTGACTTTTGTTCGAACGACCCCCTGGTTAGTGACACTTGTAGTTTTGCGGCTACTACGGTGCCGACTATTGGCAGCGGCGTAACATCGAGCGTTGGTACAGCCTCGGTTGTAGGCACCGGCGCGCCTAAGCACACCATTGACGTTACCGGATTATCCATGACCGCCGGCACCCCCTTTACCGTTAACTTTACTGCCGGTATTACCAACCCTACATCCAACACTTCCTTTTATGCACGGGTTCTGACCTATGCTACTGGTAACTCTTCTGGCTATACACCAGCTAACACTTCCGGCGGTACGCCCACTACCGGAACTTTCATCGACTCCGGTGGTATCGCGCTTAGCACGACCGCCAACATCAGCATTACTTCCAAAGTGTTCGAAACGTTAACATTTTGTGTCTTCCAGACGTCCTGCGGTACGGCTCCCGCACTGACGTTAGGCGATCCGACGACTGGCGCGCTCAGCGTTGCTGACGCCTATGTCAACTCCAATGCCCAATATACCCTGGCTACTAATGCTGGCAATGGGGCAGTCGTTACTATGACTGGCACCACGCTTTGTAGAAGTAGCGGAGCCAACTGTGATACCGGGGCCAGTCCGTACACTATATCTGCTGTTGGCACGACACCGGCAACTTCGGTGGTAGGAAGTGAACAGTTTGGCATGTGCGTTGATGTTGCAGGTTCCGCGGCGCTAGCGGCTGCTAGTACATATGACGATACTGTTAATAGTTGTAATAGTGGCTTAACAACCGGTATTTATACTGGAAGCTCCAAATTCGGCTTCAATGACGCGGCTAGTGCAGGCGGCACAAACAACGCTGGTGGCAGCACGGTAATGACTTCTACCGGCGCGGTTCCGTCATATACTGGTACGTTCTCGTTCTTGGGTAATATCGCGTCAACTACAGAGGCCGGCATCTACACCACTAGCCTGAACATGGTTGCGACCGGAACGTTCTAAACGGGGTGGAGCAGCAGTGTCTGCGCAACACCCCAAGCTATTAATAAGACTACGCTTTAGCGCAGCCGCCCTTCTGCTGGCTTTGAGCCTTATACCGGCCGCGTACCTTACAGCGCCCGTACAGGCCTACGCAGGCGAGACGCTTGTCGACCGCAGCCTGTTTGTCCAGAATAATACCCCCGGGGCAACTAGCCTATACACTGTTACGTTTACTATCAGCGAGCCATCGACGTTGGGTTCTATAGAGATGCTATTCTGCTCCAATTCGCCGCTGCAGGACGACAGCTGTACCACGCCTGTAGGCATGGATGTCACTCAGGCCCACGTCAAAGGGGCGACCGGCATATCGAACTTTACAATGTTCCCTGTGACGACTAACGAGTTAATGCTTAACTGGACGCCGACTCCTATATCATTCACGCCGCCGCATGTGTTGAGCTTCACCTTCACCAATATTAAAAACCCGAACACAGCCGGTTCATATTACTTGCGTCTATCCACCTACCAATCGACGAATATTACCGGACCGACAGTCAACTTCGGCGGTTTGGCGTTCGCTATCACCAGCCAATTACAGATCAGCTCTGTAGTGCCGCCGTACCTGACGTTCTGCGCGGCAGTTACGTTTCCGAGCTTTGACTGTGCGACGGGTACCGGCAACTTCATTAACTTCGGCGAATTAAGCTCTGACCGGAGCAGTCAGGGCTCAAGCCAGCTGTTCGTGAGCACCAACGCGTCCAGCGGAGACACCATCCAGATGTACGGAACTACTATGACATCCGGTAATAACGTGATCAGCGCCTTGACGAGCGCAGGCCAGTCCCAGCCGGGCAGCGCGCAGTTCGGGCTGAACCTGCGGGCCAACACTGTGCCGAGCATCGGGGCCGACCCCGTCGGCCCCGGTAGCGGCCAGCCCGCCTCCGGCTATGACACCCCCAACCAGTACAAATTTGTCAGCAACGACACCATAGCCAATGCCCCAGTGGCCGATGAACGCCTATATACTGTCAGCTACCTCGTTAATATACCAAAAGGCCAAGCTCCAGGTATCTATGCCAGTACGCTCACATACGTCTGCAGCGGGAGCTTCTAAGGTGATCTATATTGCCAAGCCGATACTGTCCTGTTACCATAAGGGCAAGGCAGAATATGCCGTGATGGAGTTAAGATGAAAAATTTGCTGAAGACAGCGGTATTCCTCTTGTTACTGGCCGGTATCGCTGGCTTTTTCGTTTCGACCACAACAGCTTCCGCGGCCTCAGCGCCGGCTACAAACGGCTACACGGTGTCCCCGGTTCGGACCGATTTGACCATTAAGCCAGGTGCGGCTAATACGGTTTCTGTATATATTCAGAACTCCTCCTCGGCGCAGGAGCACTTGCAGGTCGTGGTCAACGACTTCCAGCCTCCCCAGAACGAGAGCGGCTATCCTGCACTTCTGTTAAACGGCGAACAAGCGCCAACCCATAGCCTGAAGCAATTTGTCACTATACCGGACCCGACATTCAGCCTGATGCCTGGCCAGCAAAAACAGGTCAGCGTGAATATTACTGTGCCGGCCGGAACGGCCGGCGGCGGTTACTACGGGGCCATCCGGTTCGCTCCGGTGGGTGCCAGCGGTAACAAGAACGTCAACCTCTCGGCCAGCGTGGCCTCATTGGTGCTGGTCACAGTTCCGGGCAACCTTATCGAGAATATGTCTATCGCCGGCTTCGGCGTAGCCCAGGGCGCTAACAGCACTACGCTGCACAGCCTATTTTTCTCCAACAAGAGCTTGAGCGCCATTGTCCGGTTCAAGAATAGCGGCAACGTGCAGGAACAGCCCTTCGGCAAGATCGAGCTCAAGAAGGGATCCAAGGTGCTTGCTACTTACACGGTGAATGGTTCCGATCAGCCCGGAAACGTGCTGCCCGA
>DAHUYJ010000014.1 GCA_027315225.1 Candidatus Saccharimonadota bacterium
CGGCAACGGCAATGGTAACGGCGGCAACGGCAATGGTAACCATGCTCAAAGCACCCAGTATCAGGATTCTGCTCTCAGCTGTAACAGCGGCCAATGCGACTTTGTGGGCAGGTATGTAAACCCAGCTATTAAGCTATTCTCAGCGATCTTTGGGCTGATTGCTGCCATATCTATAATACTTGGAGGCATACAATATTCAGCATCTCAGGGCGATCCACAGAAGTCGGCCGCTGCCAAGAGTCGCATCCAGAACACGATCATAGCCGTTGTTGCCTACCTGTTCCTGGTCGCCATCCTGCAATTCCTGATACCCGGCGGAATATTTAATAGGAGTAACTAATGCCAAGCCCGATAATCTCCCTGTTTTCAAACGCGATAACGTTATTCTCGTCTGATATCATTGGTAACTCGTGCGGGGGTAGCATTTTCGGTTTAGAGCCATGGTATTATTACCTGCCGAAGAGCGCTCTTTATACGCCACCAAACAGCCACACTACACAATGCAGCATCGCTCATTTTAAATTCCTGGGACCGCAAAACAACATCGTTCCGGTGTTGCTAGCAGTTGTAGACGATTTACTTCGAGTTGCCGGTACAGTTGCCGTAGCCTTTGTGATCGTAGGGGCGTTCCGGTATGTTGCCAGCCAAGGAGACCCTGAAGGCACTGCTAAGGCACAATCAACCATCATCAATGCCCTTATAGGGACAGTTATTGCCGTTGTAGCGATATCGTTTGTTGACTTCCTGGGCAAGCAGCTGGGCTAATATCATGAGAAAGCCTTACCTGTTTTTATTCCTCCTAGCACCAATAGTAGGCGCAACTACTCTAAGCCCCATAAACCCTGGCGGGTTACCTAATTCTACGCCTACCAATTCTGGTGAGGTATCGAATATTCTTGGCGTAGTGTTAGGTATTATAGGGGCCTTGGCGCTTCTTATGATCATTGTTTCCGGTTTACGATATACTATGTCGGGTGGCAACCCGGAACGGGCCAGTAAGGCCAAGAGTGGCATCATTTACTCCTTGGTTGGCTTGGCCGTAGCCATCTCGGCTGAAGCTATAGTGGCCTTTGTAGTAAATAAACTATGAGCATAAAGCGCACCCTACTTGCCCTGGTACTAATACTGACTTGCTGGATAGTAGTGCCTCAGTCCAATGTGGCAGCGTATAGCTTTTTTGGAGGCACAAAGGTGGATTGTGGTAATCAGGACTATAGTAGTTCCGCCGTGTGCAATAGCAAGTCTACAGGCTCTGATCCTCTTACAGGCCCAAACGGTACATTGACCGGTATAGCAAACGTTGTCGCTTACGTAACAGGAGCAGCAGCCATTATTATCATGATTATCAGTGGCTTCCGCTACATCACCTCGGGGGGCGACAGCAATAAGGTTTCATCTGCAAAAAGCGGATTCATTAACGCGCTGGTCGGTCTGGTAATTATAGTCCTTGCCAAGACTCTAATAGTCTATGTATTAAGTAACATATAGGAGAAGAATTATGAAGCAGATTATTAAACAAATGGCTGTAATGGTCACCCTGCTGTTGCTGCCTATACTGGCCGCCGGCAGTCCGGCTTATGCTGCTTGCGGGACTTCCTCATCATCTAAAAGCCAGGTGCTGAATGGGATCGGGGTCACTGGGGGTAACTGTGATACGAGCGGAGTTGGTAACACTGTTGCTGCAGTCACCAGCATACTAAGCTACGTGGTGGGCGCGGTCGCTATAATTATGATTATAGTCGGCGGCTTCCGCTACATCACTTCAGGCGGCGACAGCGGCAAGGTTGGCAGTGCCAAGAATACGCTCATCTACGCCATCATCGGACTTGTTATTGTTGCCCTGGCGCAGCTTATAGTCAACCTGGTTCTTACTAAAGCGAATAGTGTTAATACGTGTCCGAGCGGACAGCACTTGGACTCCAGCGGTAATTGCGTCTCCATGGCTAACGGCCGGACGAGCCCACTTGCCATAGCATATGATCGTGTAGTATAAGTAAACATAAGCAATCAAGAAAGGTAATCCAGAAATGATCCAAAAAATTAAACAGTTCTTAGTAGTCGGTGTGGCTAGTTCGATGCTGCTACTGCCGGGGTTGGCTGTTCCTGCACTTGGTGGTGCGATAGCATCGGCCGACAACATTCAAAGCAACTTATGTAGCGGGTCTAATGCTGCCAGCGGTAGCAATTGTGTGTCAACGGGCGGCGGTAACGTTCAGTCCGGCTTGCAGGGCATAGCTACAAGCGTAACCAAGTGGTTCTCAATTATAGTTGGCGCCATCTCCGTTATAATGATAATATACGGCGGCTTCCGCTACATCACCTCGGGGGGCGACAGCGGCAAGGTTGGCAGTGCCAAGAATACAATAATTTACGCTATTATAGGTTTGATTATTGTTGCCCTGGCGCAGCTTATAGTCAACCTGGTTCTTACGCAATCGAACACCGCTCAAGGCAACTTTACCAGCGGTTCGTAAGCGCACAATTAGTATTAAGAAAACGAGACAGTCACTTTTTTAATCTGTCTCGTTTTCTTATCTTTCTGCGAAGATGTTTGGGTTCGGAAGAAAAAGCCCCGATTCCCCTTACTCTCTACAAAACCTGGATCTTCTTGACGGTGTCCTGCTGGACTTTGACGAAGCTGATGGTCAGCACGCCGTCTTTGAGGACGGCTTCGATCTCTTCTTCTTTTACTGGTACGGGGAGCGCAATGGTGCGACTGAACTCTCCCCAGTAGCACTCCTGCAAAAAGTAGTTTTCTACGCCTTCCTCGCTGCCGGAGCTGAGGGTGCCGTGGATAGTTAATTGATTATCGGAGATACTGACGTCTAGGTCATTCTTGTTTACGCCGGCGGTCCGGGCCTTAACGACCAGTTTCTCACGCGTTTCGTACACGTCGACAGCCAGTTGGCCGGGCATTGCAGCAGCGTCTTCATCCCATTCGTCGTCTGCTGTCGGTGCCGCTGGAGCCGCCGCCTGACTGCCATCAGTCGCTTGGGCGATGTCGTCGCCTAGAAAAGCAGCTGTCAGCTCGTCCTCTTCGAGCAAAAGATCTTCGTCGCGGTTACGTCGCGCCATAATAATGTACCCTCCACAATTAATTGATCGTACTGGCTATTTACCGTTTCCACCAATAGGCGGCAAAAAGATTAAAAACCTTGCGTTTTTGTATTACTAGCAGTATAGCTTAGGCTGTGAAGCAAGTGCAACGCAAGAAACACTTATTTACAACACAATAAACACAACATGAGCCTTTTAGACACAATTATTGGTACGGTCGCGCCTCATAACTGCCTCTGTTGTGGCAGCGAGGGGCAGCTTTTGTGTGCAGCCTGTCTGGGCCAGCTGCCACCTGTTGATAAACTGTGTTACCGGTGCCAACGACCTTCCCCGGACTCCTTGACCTGTAGCGCATGCCGTCAGGCTAGCCCGTTGCGTTCCGCAAGAACCGTTACGACTTATGCCGGTGGTGCCAGGGCCCTGATCTGGGAATTGAAATTCTCCGGGGCGCAATCCGCTGCCCGGATTATGGCGCGCCGCCTGGCAGTACTGGTTGAGAAAAATGCTGCTCCGAACACCGTGATCGTTCCGGTGCCTACGGCGACCGGCCGTGCCAGGCGGCGCGGCTACGATCAAGCCAAGCTGCTGGCACGCGCGTTGTCCCAAGTAACGCGCCTTCCCTGCCGGAACTATTTGGTACGCGGCGGCCAGACACACCAGCATCAACTGTCACGCCATGCCAGGTTGCAGCAACTCGATGGGGCGTTTCGTGCCCATCACCCGCGCCTTGTGAAGGATGCTCATGTCATCCTGGTCGACGACGTAATTACTACTGGCGCCACGATCGAGGCTGCAGCCATGGTCCTGAGCAAAGCCGGCGCCGTTAAGATTGACGCTGTCGCCTTTGCCAGGCCTGCATAGCCGCCCTTTCCGCATCAATACAGTCTTTCATAAAGGATTGGCGGAGAGAGAGGGATTCGAACCCTCGCGGGGGATTGCTCCCCCCTAACGATTTAGCAAACCGTCCCCTTCAGCCACTTGGGTACCTCTCCGTAAGCGACTATTATAGCCGATTTTTGGCTGGCGGAGGAGGCGAGATTCGAACTCGCGATAGGGCGTAAACCCTATACTGCTTTTCGAGAGCAGCGCCTTCAACCACTCGGCCACTCCTCCGCGTTCGTGTGACGTACTCATTTTAACAGAATAGATCGGGTGCACCCTCTGGTATTTTAGCGTAAAGCATGCTAGAATTACCCCTGTTGTGCTCAAATTCTTAGGTTTGGGATAATATGCGCGTGTAGCTCAGCTGGATAGAGCGTTGGCTTGCGGAGCCAAAGGTCGCAGGTTCGAATCCTGCCACGCGTACCAGTGACGCGCAGTTCCTGCTAAAGTCTTTTTACGCTTTCAAACATGGCCGTCTTCTTGTTGTAAGAACGTTCACAGCATGATGAGCTCAAACAGTTTATTTTAAGCTTGTGAGTGTAAGTTTGAGGATGAAAGGGGGCGGAGCGTATGAGCAAGCACATGACCAATGACCAAACGGTACACACCAGGGCCAAGGCCGCCGGCCAGCCGCGGGCGTGGTGGCGCAGCTACTTAAGTTAGTTTTATATAGTTCCTGAGACGTATAGCCTGTCAAGTCAACTACGTGTTGGCGGGCTATTTTCGTACATGCTGCGCGGCCAGAGGCGCTGGGCGCGTACCGCAGACAGCGTTATAGCGTAGTAGAGCAATTGGGCCTGCAAGTAGATCCAGAACAGCAGCCCCAAGGCCACGGCAAAGTAGCTGTATAGAGCATCAAGATGGCGCAGCTCTGTCTTTACCAGGTAGCCGCCAACCGCCTGCAGAGTAACCAGTCCAAGGGCCGCTGACAGTGCCCCTGACCTGATGTCTTTGAGCGGTACGCGCCGCGGCAGGCACATAGCGAGCAGGAATGTGAACAGCCAAAAGAGGACGAACAGGTTAACCGCCAGCGACAACAAGCGGAATGGTATACCGTTTCCGGCAGAACCCGCCAGGCCCGTGAGGATCGAGGCTGTGATAAAACCCAGTCCGCCGATTACGATAATGCTGAGGCTGTGCGGAATTGTCTTGGGGAATGTTTCGCGCTGGGACTTGGGGACGTGCCAAATGTTTTGTACTCCTCTGCGGAAGGCGTCAGCCACACCTCGTGTGCCGTAAAGTGTGAAAGCTATACCTATGACCAGCGGCAAGCCACTTTTATGCAAAGTGTTTATATGAGCCGACAGCTGGTCTCCGAGGACCGGAAAATAGTTTGTGACGCTTTGTATGATGTCCTGCTGCAAGCCCGGGCGCTGGCTGATAATCACGCTGGCCAGAGTCGTCACTACCAGTAGCAACGGGAACAGCGAAAGAAACGCATAGTACGTGAGTAGCGCAGCCTGTTGTCCGGCATGGTCCTCGCCATACTTTCGGATGACGGCGTACACGACAGCCGGCCAGGGATGTCGCTGCTGCCAGGCATCGATTCTCGCCAAGATAGCATTAAGTCTGGGCATGAAATTATTACAGCATACTCAGCTGTCTTTAACCAATTCGCGGTAAAAAAGATTACAGCTTATGCATACGCTAAGCGTAATAATTCTTCAATACGAACTAAGTTAAACAGGAGATTCGTATATTATGTCAGACGAAGAAGCCGAAGCCCTCATGGATAAATTTGAAAAATGGGACGCCAAACAAGCCAAACACAGTTTCATCCACCGTATGGAACGCAAGCTGGGACGTAAAAATCACCGGACAGAATCGACCGCTTAAGACCCTCCACCTGAAACCCTCCAGCGCTCTCCAAGCAACAAACCCCGATTACAACTTGGACGCA
Organism: Candidatus Saccharimonadota bacterium; assembly: GCA_027315225.1. GTDB lineage: Bacteria > Patescibacteriota > Saccharimonadia > Saccharimonadales > UBA4665 > DAHUYJ01. The sequence goes on from DAHUYJ010000014.1 coordinate 5,840, forward strand.
GAATTTATACGTAAAAATCCTAAAACCGGATACGCCGCATGAGGCTGTCAACGGCATCAAGATGATGCTCCTCAACCGGCAAGCGGTCGTTTAGCAGCGCTAGTATTTTCTCCTCGTCGTCCGGAGAGTAGTGTAGCGTGATAGGTACTCCGAATCGCTTGAGCGGCATAAGCACTAGGCTGGAAAAGGCGCCTTCTGAGCCGACGGCGAATGACTTAAACTCTTCGTACGAATGGTGCTTATTATCGATAGTAATACCCTGCCCGTCTATAGCGTATTCGAGTTGGCGCGGCTGGTGGGATCCGTAAACGCCGAGCAATAATCCTGCCACTAGTATTACGGCGACCGAGACGTAACCTTTAGTTATGAAGTAAACCACTACCGCCAGCGCTAAAGTCGCTATCGTTAACACAAAGTACCAGCCAACCGACTTCTCGTGGGCAATAAATTCTGACGCTGTCCACACGACCCGCTGGCCGCTCTCGGCGGCCACCTGGGTTTCTTTCGGAGTGTTTTGTTGTGAACCTTGTGGCGTAACAACTGCCTCGGCCTGTGGTGGCACTTGGTTGTCGCTCCCGGACGGTTCATCAGCTTGAGCCATAAGTGGTATTGTAGCGCAGCGTCAGCAGCAAGACAAAACGAAGGCCGGCCGAACCGGGAGGCGCCTCGGGCTTTTGCAAGTCGGCGATCACTGTTATCATCATATCTGCACGGAAGGGTCGCATAGTGGTCGAGTGCACCTGTCTTGAAAACAGGAGTGTCAGCAATGGCACCGTGGGTTCAAATCCCACCCCTTCCGCCACGTTTAATGACGAATTACTGGATGAGACGAGGAGGTTTGGGCCGGCGAGGCGGCTGCTTCAGGCTCGGCGTCGGTCTGTTGTTCCCAGGTATTTGCGGCCTCTCAGGCGCAGGCCTTGGCTGACTGTTACCAGAACTCACCGGGCCACCTCCCGCAAACTTTGGCGGCTTGTTATTCTTTTCGCGGGTGAGCCACACTATTACCAGTAGCACTATGGCCAGGGCTAAGAAGGCTACCCCGAACCAAAAATCTACCTTCGTTAGGTGAGCTTCGAACCGCTGCAGCAGTCCAGCCAATGATTGTTCCATTTGGCCTACGTTGAGGCCGCTCAGGATGCGCTGCTTTAGTTGGCTGAAGGTGCTGTCAACCACTACCTTGACTGCTATCAGGACGACACCGGCTTCCAGCAGTACAACGGCTATGCGCCTGAGGCCTTTCCGCCTTCGGGGAGCTATGAAGATAATCCCCAACAAGCAAATCAGAGCCAGTACGGCAAATATCAAGGGCAGTCTCATGCTCCATCGATACACCTTTGGCGCCGCGGAAAGGCTTTGATAATACGGCCGATCCTGGCTACCGACATTGATTGAAGAAGCCGTGATAACAGGGTTACCCAAAATGCCGGTGCTGTTGCTCAGTTGCTGCGTGAAGTCGTCGGTGAGCTGCGTAGCTTCGGATTGGGGTGTTATGCCGGGCGGCAGGCATGTCATGGTCAAAGGGTCGACGGCCTGTATATTGGTGTTTTGCGCTTGGACCAGCTCGGACGCAGAACAAACCGGCAAGCTGGCCAGGTGTTTTTCGACATCCTGGCTGAGCTGCCGCGCAAAGTTCTGCTCGGCCTTCGTGAGGTCTATGTTGAACTTGGGGCTGTCCGTTTTGCCTTGCAGCCAGACATAGTTGCCGTCTATAAAGGTGTTTACGGATTGCTGTACCAATTGTGGCGTAAAGGCGGCCTTGGCAGCTTGCCTGATAACAGTGTTGTTGAGTGATGCGGAGCCTGATTGGCCGTTTGCTGCGAATGATTGCTCGGCTTGCCGGGTGACCGTAGTCACGAAATTATTATAGAAACCGCTCTCATTAAGCCAGCCTTCAATTTTGGAGGGACTCTTAAGGGCCGTATTGGTGCTGAAGCTGAAGACGCCGAAGATCAGAGAGACCAATAACACTATCGATAGTAAAAAGACGATGCCTTTCCTGACCCAAATCATGGAGCCATTGTAGCCGAACAAAGGCAGTTTTGTACATGGACGGCGCCTAAAAAGCCGGCTGCAAGCTGCTCTTGCGGACAACATCATACGGGAGGACGCATCAAATTTTAGATAGGCCGCAGAGAATAGTACAGAACAGAGCAACAACAAGGCCGCAGTATCATCGATAATTTGGTATTCATCGGTTTCGTTTGGAACTATTGCAACTCTTGCCGATACCGATGGGACAGTAGGTTTTGCCGGGTGCGTGAACGCGGAGGGCTTGACAGCAGAGGCCCCTAAAACTTGCCGCTCCTGGGTTGAGTGCCGATCCGGGGACTGCAGCGCAGGTTGTCCTCCCGATATGCCCGGTGTGCCGCTAGGCTGTGAGGTGACTCCGTTACCGTCAGTGTCGTTGCCCGCGAACGACACGTAAACCGGCCGCGTAACGTCAACCGGCTGGCGTGCCTGGTTCATACCGACAATATCCAACGTATGCTCACCCGGCTGCGTGCCGCCTGGCAGAACGATGCCAGCCGCGACGCTTCCGTCACTGTCACCTGGAATAGTACGCAAAACGGGTCCCGCGGCGCCGTCCAGCCTGATGGTATAGTTTGCGCCCGGCTGTAGCCCGTCCCGCAGGCCGCTGGCGTATATGGATAGTCGATGTCCCATTCTTACCAGACCCGTCGCCATGCTGTCATCGGGCACAATCGTATTAACCGGCCGGCCGGTTTTGGGTGCGGCAAGTACGCGCTCAAGCGCCACTTGTTTATCTGCGCCGGGGTCTCCTTCTGCAGGTGTTGCCGTGTACGGACCAAGATTGTGCGTTTTGTGCAGGATTGCCTGCTCTATCAGGAATTGGCCCAGAGCGTTGGGGTGATAGCTTTCACGGCCAAAGACCTTTATGCCAAGTGCTCCCGAGTCGTTTCCGGCAGTCAGCCCGTTCATAGCAACGTCATAACTGGCAGCTTCGCACAGCCGGTGTCCGGCCAGCGCCTGGCTGATATCCACGTACGTTGCACCGGCCGCGGCCGCGGCCTGCCTGATGGTGCCGTTCAGGTAGTCTATGAGTTCCTGCGAAAATACTATCTCGTTGCGATCCAAATGCACGTTAAGGGCGCATTTGCCGCCAGCCGCAGCTATTTGCGGATAGCCGATGGCATACAGTCGCGTGCCAGGCGATTCGGCCTCAAGTTGCTCATATAGTGCGGTCCAATGCGGCAGCGTACGATCAATCAGGCGGGTGAGCTCAATACGATCCTCGTAGGAGCTGTAGCAGGTGTTTCCGGAACCGAAATGCGGCATGACGCACGCACGAATGATGTCGCCGAAACCTACGTCGTTACCGCCGACCGACACCGTAACTATGCCTGGCTGGTACTTTCGTACAAAGAGATGTTGCGCTACGTAGCCGGGTTTATAGCTGGACAAGATGGAGCTGAGTAAGACCGGTTGATTTTGCAGCAGCAGCCAAAGTTTCGCGCTTCCCTTTCCCTGCCCTTTGTAGTCCGGGCTGGTGCTGCCAAGGTCGTTGATTACTGCCCCGGAACATGCTACAGAATGGCCTCCGTCAAATATGTCGCGTGCCAACAACAGCGGATAGGAGTGGATCGAGAGATGGCAGGTGTTATTGTCCGTGTCGGTCCCAGTCAAATAATCAAAGGCGCCCTCGCCGGACGTGTATGAATCGCCCAGTCCCAAATAGCTGATAATTGACGTTATGCTATCCCGCGGCGCCAGCTCATATACGGTCGCCCCGCTGTCCGGGTCGGCCCGGACCTCGAAACTCAAGAGGCCGTCATTAACAAACTTTAGGTGTTCCAGCGACTTGAAACCGGCTACGTTATGTCTCACGAACGGCAAGTAGTCGTAGGATTCGCAAACCTCATATTCGGTGCCGGGTTCGCAGGTGTTCAGGTCATATACCCTGAAAAAGTCTGCCGCCTGGTTGTATATGGCAATGTAGCGGCCATTGTCACTCACCGCTACCTGAGACTTAAACAGTGCTGGACTTCCCAGCATGGTTAACTCTGGTGCAAAGGCCCTTACCTGCAGGGTAGCGAGGTTGATCCGGACAAAGGAACCGGTCAACGATTCTACGGCCAACCAGCCGCCGCCGCTTGAGAATGCCATTGTCTGCGGATTTACAACCAAGGTCTTCCCTTGCGTGTCCTTGAGCGGTACGTCCGGTGCGCTGGTTAGTTGTTTGGCTACAAGGCTGTTCGAGGGGTTGTATTGATTGCGCAAGTTGGCCAGCGGATTTTTATACAGGCTGACATACGACCCGCCAGTGCTGGCAGCAACCAGCGCTATGAGGCCGGAACCTCCTGGCCACGGAGCCAGGGCCTGGGAGGGCGAGTAGCCTTTGAGCAAAATGCCCTCATCGGTACCGTTAAATATAGCTATGTCGCTATCGCTGTCCAGCAGGCCGTAAGCGGTGGGCGTAAAGCAGCCGGTCCGCATGGCAGAACCACCGGCCAACCGATAGCTCAGTGAGCTGCAGTCCAGATTGCTCAGGAAGTTCGGCGCATGCCTTATATCACCGGCAGGCCCTATCCGCCGTAACGCCATGGACTGGGGTGCTGTCCAGGAAGATGATGCCGTGTCTTCGCTGCCAAGAGCGTGCGCCGCTACAGCTCCGAGCAGACCGGCACCAATAAGTATGACTGCCATTGAACGAAATGTACGTTTTACGTAGGGCAAGTGGTAGTGCCGGAGCCGTTTCATAGTCCCGTCACTATTGCCCGGGTCTGCCCCTCACGGCAAGCATAAGCAGCCATAAAACTATTAAGATTAATATTTATTTAATGCATACTCTAGGCGTATGCCTGACGGGATTACGAGGAGCGCCGTGAAAGTTATATAATGGAGCCATGGCCGACAGCATATTCACCAGGATAATAAAGGGCGAGGTTCCTTGCTACAAGGTTTATGAGGACGACAGGACCTTCGCCTTCTTGGACATTCACCCCAAGACGCCCGGACACACGCTGGTTGTGCCCAAGAAGCAGGTTGAATTCGTGTGGGACCTGGATGACGAGGATTATCAAGCGTTGACGGCGACAGTCAAAAAGGTCGCTCTCAGGATACGGGATGTGCTCGGCGGGCCGTACATCGGCGAACTGGTGGTAGGTATTGACGTCCCGCACGCCCACGTCCATGTCTATGCCTTTTCAACGGCCGAAGAATCACGTTTTATCCCTGACCAGACGGCTGAGCCGGACCACACCGTATTGGCTGAAATCACCAAGAAGCTTGCCTTTTAAGGTAAAATACAGGTATGTACCTGCTTTACGCACTCTTTTTCGGAGCCGGCGTCGCCGCCTTTGCCTACTCCCGGGTCGGCCGCCGGGTTGGCTACGGCAACACTCAGAATGTCCTGATATCCATAGGCGCAATTTTTATACTGGCTTCAGCCTTCTTCTACACCGTGATAGCGCTATTTATCCACTGACATCCGCTCGCCTGATAGCCGTTTAGTATCGATTTAGCTTGAGATCCATGTAGGTGATTGGTACTATAAGGCCATGGATGAAAGGAGTTTGGGCAAGCGCCTGCAGTCTGCCCGCCAGCAGGCCGGTTTGACGCAGCAGCAGCTTTGCCAAAAAGCCAACCTTAGTTTTTCAACGTTGACCAAGATCGAGCGTGGCGCCATAAAGTCGCCGTCGATTTTTACCATTCAGTCGATTGCTGGAGCCCTGGGCGTCAGCTTGGACGAACTGATCGGACAACCCGCGTCAAGAAGCAATCGCACGTTACATAAGACCAAAAGCGGCGTCAGTTTTGTCTACTTTGATGTCAACGGCTGCCTTATACATTTTTGGCAGGCTGCCTTTACCGAATTGTCAAAAGTTACAGGAGCCGCCTTGGACACCGTAGAAACCGCCTTCTGGCACTATAATGACGACGTCTGCAGGGGCACCATGAGTCTTGACGACTTCAACGTTAAGTTTGCCGAGCAGCTGCAGGTAAAACAGGTAAAGTGGCAGGACTACTACTTGCGGACAGTAGAGCCGATTCCGCAAATGCATGAACTTGTTAAGTGGGCTGGTGAGCATTACAAGGTAGGCTTACTGACGAATATTATGCCTGGGCTGCTCAGCACTATGCGCCGAGAGAACCGGATCCCCAACATCGCCTATGATTCGGTGATTGACTCCTCGGAAGTGGCGGCTATAAAGCCGGAAGCCAAGATATATGAAATTGCCCAGGGTCGGGCCGGATGCCCGCCCGGCGAGATCCTGCTGATTGATGATTCGCGCGTAAATCTTATGGCCGCGGAGCGTCTGGGTTGGCGTGTGCTGTGGTTCGACGACGCTAGACCGGAAGAGGCTGCCGAACGGGTCCGCGAGGCCTTGGAGCCCGCTGAAAATTAAACCCTCCCCGAGAGACCCGAGAACCGCTTACGTTCTTGCTCGATGCCACCGAGCAGCTCTTTGGCTTCATGCAGCTGCTTCCTGGTTTGGTCAACTATGTCTCCGGGTGCGTTCTTGACATAGTCCTCGTTGGCCAGACGGGCTTCCAGACGGTCAATCACGGACTGTTGGGCAGAATGCTTACCTGCTAGTTCCTTGGCGTAAGCCTGGGCAGTGTCGCTGTCGATATCGAGCCAGCATGAGTATCGGGTGTTGGTCAGGTAGAGCCCGGTGCCGTCACGTACCCTGGTGACCGCCTTTAGCCGTCCTAAGCGCTTAACGACTTCTGCGTTATTACTCAGGAGCGCCGCGTCGGTGTAGTAGAGCGTTACGCCGTATGCCTGAAGCGCCTTGATGATATACCGGACCTCCTTAATGATCGTCTGTAGCTCATCAAATTCGACAGCGCGCCTGCTATCGCTGCCTAGAGTGTCTCTAAGCTCCCTGCCGGCCAGGACCGAGTCGTTCCCCCAGGACAGTGTCTGCCAGATAGTCTCGGTCAAGAACGGGGCGAACGGATGTGTCAGCAATAGCACGGCCTCCAGCAGATAGGCGAGTAACTGCCGGTTCGGTTCGGTCTTGCTGGCCTCTATGTACCAGTCCGCCAGGTCGTCCCAGATGAAGTGATAGAGCGTGTCGTACGCCTCACTGAACCGGTAGTTGTCCAGGTCGCCGGATATTTTCTTTTGCGCTCGTTGTAATTTACTCAATATCCAGTTGTCAGCGGCTGCGGTCGGAGAGGCCCCTTCCCTGTCCGTTTTGTCGCCCGTGATATCCTCTATGTAACGTGCGATGTTCCAGAGTTTGTTGCAGAAGTGCCGGTTGGCTTCAATCTTGTCCCAGCCCCAACTCTGGTCGTTGCCGGGTGTAACGCCCATGATGAGCGCCATGCGCAGTGCGTCAGCGCCGTATTTAGGAATAACGTCCAAGGGGTTGATGATGGATTCAGGCCGGCTTTTGCTCATTTTTTTACCGTCCTCGGCGCGAACCAGGCCGTGCAGATAGACGTCCTTGAATGGCACCTGTCCGGTGACATAGGTCGTCGCCAGGATCATTCGCGCCACCCAGAAGAATAGGATATCCCAGCCGGTTTCCATTACGCTGGTCGGATGATATGCCTGAAAGTCGGGACTCTTCTCCAGCAGGTCGTTAAGCGATAAGGAATAATCCTGAGCCAGCCCGGGGTCGATGAGCGTGCTCCAGGTCCAAAGCGCCGAACTGAACCAGGTATCAAGCGTGTCAGGATCCTGCTCCCACTCGTGCCAGCCTTCGCTCTCATCGGTCGGTGGCTGATCTCCGACATAGGTTTCTTCTTTGCCGTCAGTATCGGTCCTGTACCACACCGGTATGCGATGTCCCCACCAGATTTGCCGGCTGATACACCAGTCGCGCAGGTTGTTGATCCAGTGGAAGTAGACCTTCTCGAAGCGCCCCGGAATAATACGGATATCGCCGTCACGGACAACCGACTGCATGACTTCTTTAAGGCTGCAACGCTTCCCTTTCCAATCAATGACGGGCTTGTTGACATCAACGAACCACTGAAGACGGATTTGCGGCTCGATCATGCCCTTGCCGCGTTCGTTCAAGGCTATATTGTGCCTGTAGTTTCCCTCTGTTTTGACGAGCAGCCCCTTGCTCGCCAGTTTTTCTACGATCTTAGGGCGGGCCTCGGCTATCGGCATGCCGGCAAACTCTCCGGCAACCGGCAATAGTTTCCCGTGAAAGTCTATGATCTGTTCCTTGTCCAGACCATGCCGCTCGGCGATCTCGAAGTCGGTGTGGTCGTGCCAGGGCGTTATGGTCATAACGCCGGTACCGAACTTCGGATCCACGGCCTCATCCTTGATAACCGTAGCTGTCACGGGACCGTTGATCCACTCCGCTTCAAACGTGTCGCCGTGCTTGTACTGGGCGTAACGGGCATCGTCCGGGTGCATAACCACGTACTTGTCGCCGAATTTTGTCTCAGGCCGTGCCGTTCCGATCTGGAACGGCCCGTACTTAAAGGTGTAAAACCTTCCCTGCTCCTCTTGGTATATTACTTCGTCGTCAGAAACATTGGTCTCGAGGTTCGGGTCCCAGTTAACGATACGGTGGCCGCGGTAAATCAGCCCGTCGTTGTACATCTTGACGAACGTCTCATTCACGCAGCGGTTCAGAGCGTTGTCCAAGGTGTAGCGTAGGCGCGTCCAATCTGCGCTGGCACCCATGGCCCGCATCTGGCCGAGCATTGTCTCGCGACTATCACCTACGAAGTTGCGCGTTCTTTCGAGGAACGCTTCCCTGCCTATCTCATGCTTGTTGGTTCCCTCTTCGGCCAGCTGGTTTTCGATGATGGCGTTTACGGCCAGCGCGGCGTGGTCGGTTCCTGGCAGCCAAAGCGCGTCTTTGCCCTTTTGCCGGGCATGCCTCACCATGATGTCCTGCAGTGTCAAAAACAGAGCGTGGCCGATACTCAGCGTGCCCGTCTCATTTGGCGGCGGCATGCTGATGCTGAAATGTTCTTTGCGGCTATGCGGATCGGCTGTAAAAACTCCACTTTTTTCCCATAGGGCGTAGATGTCATGCTCGTATTGCTCCGGTTCATAAGCCTTTGGCAGTTTCATGCCATCCATCATACCACCTCTGTAAATAAATAGGAAAAACGTCGCTATCTCTGCGAACAAAAACCGAACTACATGGAGAGTCCGGGCCGGGGTTCCAGGCTATAGGGGTCGGTGCCAGCCTGGCCTTGTAGCGCCTGGAAACAACCGAGCGCGGCGACCATGGCGCCATTGTCGGTGCAGAGCAGGGGATCAGGGTAGGCTATTGATAGGGGAAGGGCTGCCGACAACTGACGGCGCAGCTCCTGGCTGGCTGCCACGCCGCCAGCAACCACAACGCTGGCAGGCTTGAATTCGTCATATGCCAGCTTGGCCTTGTCTACTACAGTCTCAATCGCCACATGCTGGAAGCTGGCGGCAATATTGGCCTTCTGAGCTTCAGAGAGCCGCCCAGGCAGTTTTGTGGAGGAAAAGTCATAGTTCTCCCCAATTTGTGCCTGAGCGAGCCTCAAAACAGCTGTTTTGAGGCCGCTAAAGCTGAAGTCATATTTGCTCATCCGGGCCTTTGGCAGCTGGAAGGCATCAGGATCACCCTTAGTGGCAGTTGCGGCGACAGAAGGGCCACCAGGGTAGGGAAGGCCGAGCATTTTGGCTACCTTGTCGAAGGCTTCGCCGATGGCGTCATCCCGCGTCTGGCCGAGTAATACGTAATCGAAATGGTCACGGAACATCGCAAGTTGGCTGTGTCCCCCGGAAACAATCAGGGCCAGCATCGGGAAACCGGGTTGGTTGGCGGGCAGCTTCAACCCCGGCACGGTGCTCTCGGTCAGGAAATTTGCGTAGACATGGGCTTCAACATGATTAATGGCGTAGAGCGTCTTGTCATGGGCAATGGCCAGGCTGCGGGCTGTCATTATACCTACAAGCAAGCTGCCGATAAGCCCAGGTCCCTGGGTCACGGCAATGCCGTCAATATCATCCCAGGAGCAGCCGGAATCATCGAGTGCCTGCTGTATGACGGGTATGATCGCTTCGATGTGGCTGCGGGCTGCGATTTCCGGTACCACACCGCCGTATTTCACGTGAATATCCATGCTGGAAGCCACGACGTTGCTCAACAGGCGCTTGCCGTCCTCCACGATGGATGCAGCCGTTTCGTCGCAGCTACTCTCAATTCCCAGGATCTTCATTTAGGTTACAGTATACTGGTAGTGATATGGGTTTTAGAAGTATTGTCAAGAAGCTTATTCCGGGCGGCCTGTTTTCGGTGATTGAGCCCTACGGGCACTTGGCCGAAGCGGTACTGGTTAATGCGGTTAACGGGTTTCCAGCCCGCGGACTGAAAGTAATCGGCATAACCGGAACTAACGGCAAGACCACGACCTCGTTTTTGGTTCACCGCATGCTCCATGAGGCCGGCTATAAAGCCGGACTAATGAGTACGGTTGGCTACGGAGTTGGCGCTGACATCAAACCGCAGATGCACCACATGACCAACGTCAGCGTGCCAGAGATGATGCAACGGCTCAAGCACATGAAGGCGCAGGGCGCGGAATGGCTGGTGCTGGAGACAACGTCCCACGCGCTGGCCCAGCACCGTGTATGGGGCGTTCCGTATTCTGTGGCGGTACTGACTAACTTGACTCACGAGCATTTAGCCTACCATCGAACGTTTGAGCGGTACCGCGATGCCAAGCGGCGGCTCTTCAAACTCACTAATCGTAATCGTCGCGGCCTGCGCACCGGCATTATCAATGCCGATGATCCCAGTGCCGGGCTATTCGCCCAAGACATTAAACGGCCGGTTCTGTATGGCGTGGAAAAAGGAGATGTGAAGGCGACGAACGTAGAGCTTGAGCCGAAGGGCGTGCGCTACGAGACCGTAATTGACGGCGAGGCTTACCGCATACACTGCCGCATACCGGGCAGCTTTAATGTCTACAATTCGCTGGCCGCCGCGTGCGTCGGCCGGGCGGTCGGATTGAGCAAGAAGCAGATAGAGCAAGGTATAGCGGCGCTTGAAGGCGTGGAAGGCCGGATGACGCGCATCGACGAAGGGCAGGAGTTCGAGACGATCGTGGACTATGCGCATGCGCCGGATAGCTTCGAGAAGCTGTTCAAGGACGTGCGGCCTATTGTGAAGGGCAAGCTGATCGTGCTGTTCGGCTCGTTGGGCGGCGGCGACAAAGGCAAGCGTCCGCTGCAGGGCAAGCTGGCAGGGCAGTATGCCGATGAAGTCATCGTGTGCGAGGAAGATGACCGCCAGGAGGACCCGCAACAGATCATGGAGGACATTGCCCAGGGAGTGGAAGCGGCCGGGAAGACACGGGACAAGGACCTGTTTATTATTCACGACCGTACAAAGGCTATCAAATTTGCTGTCGGACGGGCAGGGAAGGGCGATATGTTGTTGCTTCTGGGCAAAGGCCACGAAAAGACCATGGAGAAGGCTGATGGAGAACACCCCTGGAACGAAGTTGCCGTGGCACGAGCGGCGCTGAGAGAGTCTAAGTAACCTTCGTTTTTAGACGGGTTATAAGTGCCTCGCGCCACAGTTCCACGCGATGGGAAGCTTTTTCGCCAAGCGGAAACGAGAACGCCTTATCAAGGACCGTAGTATCTTCCAGCGCTTCGCGGTTTCTTACCGCCATACCCAGAATTCGAAAGATCAGCTCTGCCTCGTTGTTGGGGCGTATTTCTATCGGGGGATTGATCTCAATAGGGACTCGCGTTTTGCCTGGATACCACAAGGTGTTTAACAAGGCATCGTGATCACAGGCTATAAGGGGCATTGGCACAACTGTTGCAGTAGCGCCTTTTCTGGTGCCTACGACTAGCGACTGGTAGGCGGGCGTTTTGGACTCCGATGAAACTTTCTTGCGGCTGTCTTGGGCCGCGACTACGTACATACGATTAGGTTGTTCGCCGCGCTGCCGGTCGACAATGTTCACCAGTTCCGTAATAGTTCCGCCCTTCTGGACCTCGTCAATTATTAAAATACGGCTTGCATCCGTCAGCAGTGTCCTGTGCCTGGCCACCACCGCTTCCTTCTGCTGAGTATTCAGTGTCCCTTTAAGTTCACGCGCATCGGATGACATGAAGTCAAAAGTACCGATTGGCAATTGCACCACCCCGTCTCCTGCCATGGGTTTTTCTTCATCCGGGTAGCCGTCAGCTGTCCAGTATATAGGCAGGGCACCTCGCTCAGGCAAAAGCAGCAGTGCCTCGCCGGCTGCGGTAACTGATGCGCGCACTATGTCCGCAGATAATACGAAGCTCGCTACCTGAGTCGGGTTCATTCTGACGAGTCGGTCTAATGCACCAGGAGAGGCCTCTGACATGCAGTAAACTATAACATATAAATAGCGTATAGTAAATGCCAAACGCAAATAAAGGCTTGACCTGGGATTAGCACTCGAGTATATTGAGTGCCAGAAACAGGTGCCTTGTGCGAGTAGACACCTGCTAAAGTATAAATTTTTATGGAGGTTCACTGATGAGTACACCACTGCAGCCGCTCGGCGACTACGTAGTCGCCACTCAAGAAGAGGCCGAGAGCAAGACAGCCAGCGGACTATATATACCAGATAACGCGCAGGAAAAGCCGAAGACTGCCAAAATCGTAGCCGTCGGTCCTGCCGTCAAACAGGTGAAGACGGGAGACCGGATCGTATATAAAAGCTTCAGCACTACCGAGGTTAAAGTCGGCAAAGACGAGTATATCTTAGTAAAAGAAGAAGACGTCCTGGCGACGGTCAAATAACAGGGAGGATTGACAGAATATGAGCAAGAAAGTTTTTTATGACGCGGATGCCCGCACACGGGTTTTAAGCGGTGCGGAGATTTTGTATAACGCAGTCAAGACAACTATGGGCCCTAAGGGCCGCAACGTGGTGATCGGCAAGGGTTACGGCTCGCCGACGGTTACTCATGACGGTGTTACCGTTGCTAAAGGCGTGGACCTGGCCGACGTTGATGACGAGACGTTGGGCTATAAGGTCGGCGCGGAGCTTATCAAGCAGGCCGCTTCCAAAATGAATGACGTGGCTGGCGACGGCACCACCACTGTGACTGTGTTGACGTACCACATTCTTAATGAAGCCAATAAGTTGATCGCAGCCGGGCACAACCCGATACTGCTGCGCAAGGGGCTGGAAGCTGCCGGCCGCGAAGCCATAGCCAAGCTTGGCGACTTCGCTGAAGACATCCAGGGCAAAAAGTCGCGCGTGGCGGAAGTCGCCACCATCTCGGCTGGTGACGCCCAGATCGGCGACCTTATCGCTGAAGTCATTGATAAAGTCGGCAAGGACGGCGTGGTTACGGTTGAGGAAGGCCAGGGTCTGGAGATGGAATCCGAAGTCGTGGAGGGCTTTACCTTTGACCGCGGGTTCGTAAGCCCTTACATGGTAACTGATACGGCGCGTATGGAAGCGATTTACGACAAAGCCGCCGTGGTCATTACCGACAAGAAGATTACCAGCATACAGGAGTTCCTGCCGCTGCTGGAGAAGTTGGCCCAGTCTGGCAAGAAAGACCTGGTCCTGATTGCCGAAGACGTGGAAGGCGAGGCCCTAGGCACCTTAATCCTAAACCGGCTGAAGGGTGTCTTTAATACGGTGGCTGTCAAGGCGCCGGCCTTCGGTGACCGCCGCAAAGACGTGTTGAACGACATTGCCATACTGACAGGTGCGCAGGTCATTACCGAAGACCGTGGCATGACGTTCGAGAATGTCGACGTCGACGTTATCGGCTCGGTTCGCAGGATAATCGTCAATAAGGACGAGACGACCATTATCGAGGGCGGCGGTTCGCCGGCTGAAGTCGAGGCGCGCATTAAGCAGATTAACGCCCAGATCGAAGCCGCAACCAGCGAATACGACAAGGAAAACCTGGAAAAACGGCGCGCAGCTTTGAGCGGCAAGGTCGCTGTCATTAAGGTTGGCGGTGCGACTGAGACAGAAATCGAAGAGAAGAAATTCCGCGTTGATGATGCTGTTCATGCCGTCAAAGCTGCGCTGGACGAGGGCATAGTGCCCGGCGGCGGCGTAACACTCATAAACTTACTGGCTGCGATCAGTGATAATGCCAAAGATGACGCTTCGGTTGTTGCCGGCCGGTCGCTCTTACTAAAGGCATTGGAGCAGCCTTTTAGGATCCTGACTACCAATGCCGGTTTGAATGCTGATGAATGGCTGCCTCAGGTCAAGAGCGGCAAGCCGGGACACGGCGTAGACCTGAACAACCCGGGTAAACTGGTGGATCTGAAAGCTGCCGGTGTTGTTGACCCGGCCCGCGTCACAAGGGAGGCCGTTCAGAATGCCATCTCTATTGCCGGCACGTCGATGACCATGGGCGCGCTGGTTGTTGATGTTCCCGAAAAAGAGTCTGATAGCCCAGCCGGCGGCGGCATGCCTGCCGGTATGGGCGGCATGATGTAGGCATCCGTTAACGCTCATGCTTTGAAGGTGTCCTAGCTGCGTGTATCATGCAACTATGAGCTTGTTTCGTCGTCAAAATACTGACCAGAACAACCTCCCGGGATCCGAAGAGCTGGAGCAATATCGTGCCGAAGGATCGGGGGAGCCGCTGGCGGATGCACCTTCCGCTACTGACAAGAACGGCCCGTACCCGGCTGTGGTGAGCGCCGTGATCCTGGTAGCTATCATTGCGCTGGTAGCACTATTGATCCATAGCGGCCAAAACACATCGCGGCATAAGGCAACCGCGACCAACAAAGGCAACCATCAGGCGGCTACAACAGGCGGCGGTTCTAAGCAACCCGCCAAGACCGCTCCCTCGGCCTCAAGCGGCAATGCCACCCCGGGCGCGGCTGGTACCGGAGGAAGCACGCTTACCAACACCGGACCCGGAGACGTAATACTTATATTTACGGCTGCGGCCATAGCCGGTACGGGCTTACATTACCTTATAGTTCTTCGTCGGGTTTGAGCTGGTCGTCTTGGGGTGCGGTGAAGTAGTTAATCTCGTTCACAATGTCCAATAAGGCGCGGGCCCGGGTCTTGTCGTCCTTGATGGCATGCGCCGTATTGTAGGCGGCCTTTATCAAATCCTGGTCATCGGTTGTTTGGATGATCATCATAAGTGCGGGAAATTTCTCTTCGGGCGGTAGGTCAAGCTTGTCAATGAGCGGTTCCAGTTCATCGAGAGCCTCTTCTTTTATGGTGAATAGCTCACGTATCTTGGGATTCAGGGCCTTTAGGGGGTCAGAAGCATCTGAATTATTACCATTGCCGGAACCATATTGGTAGCTGGTTCGTTTAGGGTACCCGCCAGCCGGCGAGATGACGTCGTCAATAGGTCCTGGCTTATTGTCTTGTTTGGCATCATCATCCGTACCTGCGTCCAGGGGCGTACCCGGATGTTGCCAGGCCTGTCCCTGATCATCGGCGTTGTCATCCGTCGTATCTTTTGCCAGGCTAGGGGTAGGCATAGCCATGTCCGGTTGAGTACTATCGTTATCGTTGTCGTCAGACCCGTATTGGGCAGGTACAACAGGCTGAACTGTGGATTGTTCCTGCAGCTGCCCAGTTGCTACGTACGTGTTACTTTCGGCTTTCTGTGCCGGCGCGTCATCTTGGTGCCCGAACATTATTCCCCCTCACGCGTTACCTTTACGCTATACTATATACAACCTTACATAAAAAGCACAAGGAGTTTGGAGGGTCCATGTTAGACAACTTAAAACTTATTCACGAACGGGACGCACAGGACGCGCTGGGCGTCGCCGAAAAGCAGTGGCAACAACTGCTGCATGACTACAAAGTACAGCTTAACGGTTTCTCTGGCATTGATAACGCTGTGCTGGCAGGCATGGGCGGTTCAGCCTTGCCGGCGGTGTTTTTGCAATCCTGGCCTGGCGTCAAGGTGCCGTTTGAAGTGGTCCGCAACTATGAATTGCCGGCCTACGTCGGCCCTAATACGCTCTTTATTTCTTCCAGCCACTCCGGGAATACAGAAGAGACGCTGGCGGCATTGCAGGACGCAGAGGCCCGAAAGGCCCAGATTGTAGTTCTCGGCAGCGGTGGACAGTTGGCACAAAAGGCCCGCGAAAAACAATATCCGCTATTTGAGATTCCCGGCGGCATCCAGCCGCGCATGTCATCTTTCTACTTTCTGGCGGCACTTATCCAGATACTGGAACCGCTAGGACTGGTAGAAAAGGGAAAGCTGGAGGAGCTGCGCGCGGCCGGCGAATGGCTGAAGGGCCAGACCGCGTCGTGGCGGCCGGACGTTCCGACCGATAAGAACCCGGCCAAACAGCTCGCACTGGAGTTAATGGGCAAATCCATCGTCATGTACAGCGGGCCCAAGCTGTTCCCGGCGGCCAACAAATGGAAGATTTGTTTTAATGAAAACGCCAAGAATGTGGCCTGGGTCAACCAATATCCTGAGTTTAACCACAATGAATTTGTCGGCTGGTCCAGCCATCCGACCCAAAAGCCATACGCCGTCGTGGAAATCCGCTCCGACTTAGAGAACGAAAGGGTGCAAAAACGTTTTGTGGTGAGCGAACGGCTGCTTTCTGGCCTGCGCCCCGCGCCGCAGGTGGTCAAGCCCGAAGGGGATACCGTTCTCAAGCAGTTGCTCTGGGCCTCCAACTACGGTGACTTCACCAGCTTGTACGTGGCTCTATTGAACGGCCTGAACCCCAGCCCGGTAGAACTGGTCGAGAAACTCAAAGATCTCCTCAAATAGCAAAACGGCTGTGCTTGTAGTGCAAGCCTGCAGTTGCTATAAGTTATGGAATGAAGTTGTTTGCAGTTTTGGGAGCTTTGGCCGGATTATACCTTTATGTGCTGTTGCACACTACGAACATCGTGCTTTCACAGACGCAACACCTGAACGCTGAATACCTGTACGTGGTTAACCACGCAGACTGCATCGTCGC
>DAHUYJ010000015.1 GCA_027315225.1 Candidatus Saccharimonadota bacterium
GGGCGACTGCTGCTGCTGGATAACTACGATTCCTACACCTACAACCTGGCAAACTATCTGATGAATGCCGGAGCCGATGTAATGGTTCTCAGGAATGATGTCAGTCCGCGCGAACTCCTAAGGATCAAGCCGGACTATCTGGTGGTCTCACCTGGACCGCGCGGTCCTGAGGCTGCCGGCCGGTCAATAGAGGCGCTTCAGCACTTCGCAGGGGAAGGCGTGCCCAGTCTGGGAGTCTGTCTGGGCCACCAAGCCCTGGCCATGGCCTTTGGGGGAGAGGTCACGCGCCACAAGCCGGTTCACGGCAAAACCTCTGAGATAACCCACGACGGTAATACGATTTTTGCCGGAATCCCCAATCCGGCCAGCGTGATGCGCTACCACTCCCTGATTGTCAGAGCCGAGCTACCCGATGAGCTGGAGCGTTCAGCCTACGTCGAAGAAGACGGCCAGCAGGTCATAATGGGCATTAGGCACAAGACGCTGCCAGCCGAGGGCGTGCAGTTCCATCCCGAGTCTTTCTATACCAAGTCGGGACGCAAATTACTGGATAACTTTCTTGCTGTGAGCGATCGGCTATAATATGAAGCATATGAATAAACCAGTTATTTTGACCGGCCTTAGGGCCAATAACAACCTGCACATTGGGAATTATCTCGGCGCGTTGCTGCCTATCATTGATATGGCCAGGAAGCGGGCAGGAGAGTACCAGGTCAACCTCTTTGTCCCTGACTTACACAGCTTTACGACGCCGATTGATCACAGTGCTTTGCAGGCAGCTATTATGCAGAACCTGCGGGTGTTTGTAGCGGCCGGCCTGCCGCTGGACAATCCCGACGTGCACGTCTACCGCCAGAGCTATATTCCGTCGCATAGCGAGCTCACATGGATTCTGGATTGCTTTACCGGTATGGGCGAAATGAACCGCATGACGCAGTTCAAGGACAAGGCGGGCAAGAGCCAGGAGCAAGTAAGCGTCGGACTGTTCAACTATCCGGTGCTGATGGCGGCTGACATTCTGCTGCACAGAGCGAGTTACGTGCCGGTCGGCGAAGACCAGACGCAGCACCTGGAGTTTACACGTGACATTGCCGAGCGGCTGAATAACAGGTTCGGTGAGCTATTCGTTGTGCCCAAACCGGTTCAGGAGCAGCATAAGTTCTTTGGCAAAGACCAGGGGCTCAGGATCCGCGACCTGCAAGAGCCTTCCAAGAAGATGAGTAAAAGCGAGGATTCGCGCAGGGGCATCATTTACCTGACGGATACTCCGGGGCAGGCCCACAAAAAGATCATGAGCGCAGAAACGGACAGCCTGGGCAAGGTAGCGTACGATGCCGGTACGCAACCAGGTATAAGTAACCTGCTTACGCTCTTGGCACTGATCAGTGGCCGTACGCTCGACGACGTGCAGAACGAATACGAAGGCCGCACGCAATACGGTCCGCTCAAAACCGCTCTAGCTGATACGATGGCCGAGTTTCTGCAAGACTTTCAGGATAAACTTGCTAAGGTCGACGAAAAATCTATACTTAACAAGTTGAGTGTGTCTGAGAAGCAGATGAATGAGCAAGCCGGACAGGTGCTATTGAGCGTACAAAAAGCTGTCGGTTTGAGGGAATGACAAAGGACGCGGAGGCAGAGGCAGCCAGCCAGGAACGCTTGGACCAGTTAGTGGCCCGGCAGCACCAATTGAGCCGCTCAGTAGCGGCCCGCTTAATCGAAGACGGCGAAGTGACAGTGAACGGTTCGCTGCAGCGCAAAGCCGCGTACAAAGTAAAGGATACGGATAGCATTCGCGTCAACCTCAAGGAAGACCAGGTCTTCGCTTTGGCAATTGAGTTGCCGGTGTTGTATGAGGACCGTGATTGCGTAGTAGTCAATAAGCCGGCCGGTGTTTTGACTCATAGCAAAGGTGCATTTAACCCGGAAGCCACGGTTGCGTCGTGGCTAAGTGCGCGTCTGAGGCATGGCATGATAGGCGATCGGGCAGGCATCGTGCACCGCCTAGACCGGGCAACAAGCGGCGTTATGGTTTGTGCCAAAACGCCCGAAGCGCTTAACTGGTTGCAAAAGCAGTTTTCGCAGCGAAAAGTCAAGAAGACGTACATGGCGGTAGTGGAAGGGATGCCGGATCAACGCCAAGCAGTCATTGACATGCCGATAGAACGAAACCCTAAGAAGCCGCAGACCTTCCGGGTTGGCGTACGAGGCAAACCGGCTGTCACGGCGTACTCGGTATTACGGACCGATGGGCGCTTCAGTCTGCTAGAGCTCCAACCGACGACTGGCCGTACGCATCAGCTTCGCGTTCATCTGCAAAAGCTAGGTCACCCGATTGCGGGCGATACGCTGTACGGCGGACAACCGGCGGAGCGCCTCTTTTTGCATGCACGCCAGCTGGAGATCACGCTGCCTAACCGCCATCGCAAGGTTTTTAGTGCCGATACACCACAAGAATTTGAGGGGCAGGTACATTGATGAGTGAAAGTTCAGAGGAGCAGGACCTGCTTTTGCACGAATTCACGCAGCAACGGCTGAGCGACTTCGCAACCCGACCTGCCCAGGCTGTTATGCTGGCCGGTCCGACCGGCAGTGGCAAGCTGGCACTGGCTACTGCGCTGGCTGAGCAGCTTCTTACCACAACGCAAAAATTGGCCGATTATCCATACCATATGATTATCAGAAGTGAAGACGGCAAAAGTATCGGTATTGATGCAATCCGCGGACTGGAGCGTTTCCTAAGTCTAAAAGTTCCAGTGACGGCTCCTCTCAACAGGGTGATTATCATCGAAGACGCCCATTTCTTAAGCGGTGAAGCCCAGAATGCGCTTCTCAAGACGCTCGAGGAGCCCCCGGCCGGTACCTGCATAATATTAACAGTTAACTATGGGCACGCCTTGTTGCCGACGGTCCGTTCCCGTCTGCAGCATATTGCGGTTAAGCGTCCCGGCCAATCGATGGCTAACACGTATTTTGCGGCCCGCGGTTTCGAGGAGAAGGCTGTACAGCAAGCATATGCTATCAGCGGTGGGTTGCCTGGCCTTATGAGCGCCCTGCTCCAGGATGCGGAGCATCCCCTAACCAAGGCTACCGAACAAGCCCGGCGGTTACTCAGCGAGCCGGTTTACGGGCGTTTATTAATGGTTGATGAATTGGCCAGGCAACGGCAGTTAGCCCTGGACACCGTACGAATCATCCAGCAAATGGCCAGAGTAAGCCTGCAAACTGCCACTGGTCCGGCGTCGCGTAAGTGGGAAGCAGTGCTTAACGCCGCCTATAGGACGGACGAAGCACTGGACGGCAACGTCCAGCCAAAGTTGGCACTCACAAATTTCGTCATACACTTCTAAAACCATGTTATAATGGAACAATCAATGTATGAGCTGTTAATCGTTGCCCTGTTCGCAGTTCTGGCATATCGCAGTGCCCATATTCGTGACGATGAATTTGCCAATGTATCGCGCCGGGTGGGGGACCGGTTAGGGCGGTTGTGGGATATAGCCCATCAAGGCATGCGTGAGAACCGCTTTTTACGGGCCGAAAAGGCGCTGCTGACAATTCTTAAGATCGACGAAAAGAATGCTGCAGCATACAACCGCCTAGGCATCCTCTACGCCAAGCAGAAAGAGTACCGCGATGCTATCGATTGCTTCGAGATTGCCTCCAGCATCGAAGCCACGCCTTCCAGTCTGCACAATCTTGGGCTAATTTATTATGAGACAGAGAATTACGAAAAGGCCGCCGTCGCTTTCGAGCAAGCACTCAAGCTCGAGGATAACCTGGCAGCGCGCCATGTAGCCTATGCCAAAGTGCAGGAGAAGCTTGGCAACGACAAGCTGATGTTCCAGGAGCTAGATAAAGCCGCTGATCTGGAGCCGAACAAGGAAACGTTTACATTACTATATAAAGCGTATAAGAACCGCGGTATGGAAGCGGATGCCGACCTTATGGCCGACAGGATCAAGAAGCTCAAGCCGCCGGCCCGGGCCAAGCGTATTCTTCGTCCCCGCCGCGTGGTCGTCTGACCCATACCCTAATTAGTACATTATGTTGAGTTGCAATTTGGTAATTGACCAGGCTGGGGCTACCGGCCTTGTAGCGGAGAAGTTCAGGCAAGCTATTGCTAATCCTGATTTGCGGTTGGAACTGGGCAGCGTAGCAACTGCCCGTCAGGACAGGGTCGGCAGCCGGTTAGGGGATCTTGACCCGAACTGTCCCGGACAATGGGCGGATAAAAGGCTTGTAAGCCTGGAGGACCTTGCACGGGGCAGCGATGCGCCGGCCGTGTTCTCCGGTCTGCAGACCGGACCGGCGGCCGAGTACGAAGATCGCATCGCCAAAGGGCGCCTGGTCGTTACCAATGCATCCGCCAACAGGATGAGGCCGGACGTGGCTCTCGTTAATACCTTTGTTAATAGTGGCCTGATTGATGAGTTATACTGGCAGGACCTGCCGGGCCGTATTATAGCTGGCGGTAATTGTTTGTCCACGATTATTTGCACACCTTTGGCTCCGATTCACAGCGAAATCGGGATTACCAGAATGCAGGCCGAGACCTTGCAGGGCTGGAGCGGCACGGGTGCCCGTGGAGTTCCGGAAGGCGTCGACGAGGTCACGCCCATAGGAGGGGATGAAGCATCCAAGATTGAGAGCGAACCGAGGAAACTCCTCGGTAAGTCAATGCAGGAGGCGGCAGATATCTTGATCAGCGCCCAGCCCAAACGCGGGCCCTGGCTGAGAGGGCACCACGCCGTCATAGCGGCACAGCTAGCTAGGGGCACGAGCAGGGCAGAGCTTGAGGAATTATGGCGTCAGTTCAGAGCCCCGGAAGCGCTGGGCGCGGTTAAGCAGGAGCTTAAGGCCATCAGTCAAACCGAGAGGGTAAACTGGCCCCGGAAACACCAGGCCATCAAGCCCGTCAAGCTCGTATACGGCGAGCTGGTGCGGTATGATACCAGGCCTATGAGACTTACCGGAGTTTATCCGATGCGCGTAAAAGCGCACATCAAGGACTTCGGCCAGCACGATCCGGGCCGGATTGTCCTGGAGGCGGCCGGTGATAACCTGATGCTCGGCGCGGTCGGTGGCAACCTCTTGAACCTCATCTATGCCCGCGCCCGGGGGTATTTAGGGTAAGCGTATTTTACGCCGTACCGCAACGGTCCGGCCTCCGATCGCCTACGCGCAATGCAGACACAACCAGCCCTTAGGCTCCTGGCTCTGACGTTGGCAGAATGCCTGGAATCCTTTGATGATGCCCAGTAAAGCGAGTTGTCATTGCCAAGAGTGTAGGTTACTGGAGTGGACGACAATTAAAGTTTAATTATAACTCGTGACATGCCTTAGCTATAATATGGCATATGCCGAAAATCAAAAAAATCCTGGCACCAACGTTAACTATAGGTGCTATAGGGGTGGTTTTTGGGGACATTGGCACCAGCCCCCTATACGCGCTTCAGACAGTATTCAGCAAATCGGGTGGCCGGGTGGAGCTTACTAGGACTAATGTATACGGGATTGTCTCACTAATTATTTGGGCCATTATTCTTGTAGTATCGGTCAAATTCATAGGTTGTATCATGAAGGCTGACAATGAAGGCGAGGGGGGGATTATGGCTCTCATTGCTCTTGTCAGGAACAGCAAACTACGTCGGCACTATAAATGGATATTTATAACTCTAGGCCTAGTGGGGGTATCGCTTTTTTACGGGGATAGCGCTATAACGCCGGCTATATCCGTTCTATCGGCCGTTGAAGGGCTTAAGGTTGTCGCGCCCCATTTAAACTACGCGGTAGTGCCGCTAACCTTACTTTTTCTTGTCGTACTTTTTTGGTTCCAACGATACGGTACTTCAGTCATTGGCTGGGTTTTCGGTCCCTTAATGCTGGTTTGGTTTATTGTAATAGGGATTGGCGGCTTGTTACAAATATGGCATTACCCGGATATTCTAGGCACTTTATTGCCATGGACAGCCATCAGCTTCTTTATACACCAGCCTTTTATAGCCTTTATCTCATTAACAGCTGTCGTCCTAGCAATTACCGGTGTTGAGGCGCTCTATGCCGATATGGGTCACTTTGGCCGCGAGCCCATTGCCAGGGCTTGGTTTTGGGTAGTCTTTCCGGCACTAGTTCTTTGTTACATGGGCGAAGGCGCACTAATTACTAATGCCCCGAGCTTAGCAGGCAGCATATTGGTCCAGCTTTTTCCAGCGTATCTGCGCGTTGGCGTAGTTATAATTGCTACAATTGCTGCCCTTATAGCCTCCCAGGCCGTTATATCGGGGGTATTCTCCTTAACTAGCCAGGCGGTACGTCTTAGATTGCTACCAAGGATGCTAATACGCCACACCTCCATCTACGTGACCGGCCAAATATACATGCCTTTCATTAACTTTCTCTTATTTACCCTAGTGATTGCTTTAGTCATCGGGTTTGGGTCTTCTACTAAGCTAGCCGGTGCTTACGGTATCGCCGTTAGCGGTACTATAGCAGTTGACACGGTTTTGTTCTTAGTAGTTATGCGTACCCAATGGCGTAAATCGGTCGCTTTAATTTCATTAGCAGGGGCAGCTTTCTTGGTAGTCGACTTGCTGTTTGTAGCATCAAATTTGCAGAAATTGTTGCACGGCGGACTGCTCCCCGTAGCTATTGGGTGCTTAGTATTTATACTATTCGATACTTGGTTAAAAGGTGAAAGAATTATAGATGCTGAGCGCCAAAATAAGGAGAAGCCTCTCAATGAGTTTATAGATAAGCTCCATAATGGTCCTGACATAAAGAGGATTCCAGGTGCTGCTGTGTATATTGGCCACCATTCTGACTACACACCACTTGCCCTCAATGCCACGGTTTCAGAACTGCACGAATTGCCGGAAAAGGTAGCCATAGTTACAGTTGAGACATCAAACGCAGCACACGTACCAGCCGATAAAAGGGCGATACTAGACACCCTTGATTACAATGATGGCATAACGCATCTCAAACTATCTTATGGTTATCATGATACTGTGAACATCCCTAAAGCCTTAGAGTCTTTGAGAGGCCTAAGCCCTGAACTTAATTTTGACCCTTACCAAGCATCTTACTTCATTTCTCAGTCTTCAATCGCACAGTCAAGTCGACACAATATGTACGGTTGGCAAAAGGCGCTTTACCGTATGATGCAACGTAGCGCCCTTAACGCAAGTGATTACTATAAATTGCCGATAGATAATACCGAAGTTATGCAGACGCTAATTAAACTCTAACCGAAGTCAGCTCATGAGAGCACAATAAGCGCCCGAGAGGCGCGTGGTGCAGTATTGCACGTAAGGGAGAACCCGTTGGCACATATGGCCGATAACTCAGGAACGAGTCGATACTTTTCTCTGCACACTGATGGTATTTACTTACAAAAAGCTCCTGAAATGGTGGTGCTCCACTGTATTGATCCAGGTACAAGCGAAATTCCTACCGTATTTGTAGACACGAGAGACATTATTAATGTCTTGCAGGCTAGTGGCCGGCTTGACGAGGCAAAAGACTACGAGCTAGTTTTCAGAAATAAAGAAGGAATTGACTACGTAAGGCCGCTTTTGGAGATGAGTCCAAAAAGTGGTGAGCCCGTAATGAACATTGCCCTCGCTAGCCCAAAATGTCATCTACGCCCCAATGTCAACGGTTCAAGGGCCCAAGCGGAAGTCGATCTAAAGAGATTACAAGAGGAACAAGCCGACACCGCACACCGCGTCAAGAGCTGGTATGAGATTGCTACTGACACCTTTGAGAAGCTAACAAACGCAAGTGAGAAGTTTAAGGCCGGAGATTTGGGCAGTAAAAAGGATATCCTGCTGGCTATTGGCGAACATCCAGTGCTGATGAACGGCCAGCTACAAATTCAGCATCACGAATGGCTTATTCCGGTCAGAAAAAACGCTAAACGCATACGATCTGAATTAGAAAAGGTTAGAACGGAGCCTCAACAGATACAAAAAGCCTCCGAAGAGGCTTTGCGTACTCAATGGTGCAGGGTGTAGGATTCGAACCTACGAAGGCATAAGCCAGCAGATTTACAGTCTGCCGTGTTTGACCGCTTCACTAACCCTGCACGGTATGGCTCGTGGAGCCATCTCCGGGATTTGAACCCGGGACCCCTTCCTTACCATGGAAGTGCTCTACCACTGAGCTAAGATGGCATCCGCAACCACACAATAGTAGCAAATTGTCCCTGTTTTTGCTACACTTTTATCACTGTTAAGCCGTAGTTCGCCACCTTAGCTCAGCTGGTCAGAGCAGCTGTTTTGTAAACAGCAGGTCGTCGGTTCGAATCCGACAGGTGGCTCCATTTACAATCAGTTGGTACTCTGTTACTATAAAGTCTAAGTTAATTGGCAACAAGGTAGTTACTAATATGGCAAAAAAAGGCGACAAGCGTAAGATTATCGGACTCGTCAGCGAAGAGAGCGGCGAGCGCCTGTATTACACGACCAAAAACACCATGAACACGCCCGATAAACTATCTTTGAAAAAGTACAGCCCCAAGCTGCGGCGCCACGTTGTATTCACTGAGACAAAAAAGAACCTCGGCCGCAACGAAGCCCCCAAGCGCTAAGTATAAGCACCAGGTTATTTCTTCCCTGATAAGTCCAGCAAGGTGTTAACCAGCTCGGCGTGGCTCCAGACGAGGGGCGTAACGCCGAGCGGAGTGGCGGTTTCCGGATCAAACTGTTCACTCAAGGCGCCGCTTGGCAGTTCACGGTCCAAAGCCCACTCCAGCAAGCCTTTGGCCTGGTCGACCTTTCC
The DNA here is from genome assembly GCA_027315225.1 of Candidatus Saccharimonadota bacterium. Taxonomy (GTDB): domain Bacteria; phylum Patescibacteriota; class Saccharimonadia; order Saccharimonadales; family UBA4665; genus DAHUYJ01. The sequence continues at coordinate 8,785 of DAHUYJ010000015.1, forward strand.
GGATGCATTATAATATTGCGCCAGCCACAAACTGGTAACTATCCAGGGATTGCCTTTGTAATGACGTTTGGTCAAGAAGTAATTATCGTGCTCGTAGCGGATCACGCCGCCGCTCGGAGAGCCGTTGAGGAGTCGCTGCTCCACATGGCGCAGCGTGCTTGACAGGCGTTCGTCGTCAAACGATAACCCTGCGTACATAAACGGCCCGTACAGACTGGAAATGTCGAGAGTGTCGTCATAGGAGAGCTCACCGTTTTGTTGGAGCAAGAAACCTTTACGGAAATAACCGTCTGGATGGTACAGCTTGTCAAGGTTGTCACGAATACCTGCAGCGGTCTGCTCCCATTTCATGGCGTCTCCGGGCTGTTCAACGGCTTGCGCCAGCTTGGCGGCGGTCTGCAGACCGGAAATCACGGTGCAGACGGTATATGTGGTGGTCAGGAATTTTTCTTCCCACAGGTCATAACTGGCGTGCGGCAAACCGGTCTGCTCATCGATATAGCGGCACATAAAGTTCGCGCAGGGGACAATGAACGTGTGGTAAAGGTTCTCAATAAACGTCTTGTCGTGGCTTTGTTCCAGGTATTCGCCGATTATGTAAAGGACGCTTGCTGTTTCATCCTCCTGTATAGCCAGCTCTTTGTGGCGGTTGTGAATCAGGGGATGCCAGGTGCTGCCTATAGCCCGATCCGGTTGGTACTTGTGCATCAGGTAGCCGTCTTTATGCATGGTATCGCGGGCAAATTCAAGGAACGACTTGATCTCGTCAAAATGTCCAAGTCGAATGAGCGGCCACAGTGCGTAAACGGCGTCCCGCGGCCAGCAATAACAGTAATAATCACGGCCATAGTTAAAGATGCTGGAGTCGCCGCTGGCCAGGACTGATCCCCGGGCGTCACAATGGGCTTTTATAATGAGCAGGCTGTGCTGCAGGTCCCGGCGGTGAAAATCCGGGATCTTGACATCCTGGTCATCGAGCCAGGTTTGCCAATACTGCCTGGTGGACCTCAGACGTGTCTCTATGTCTTGATGTTTGAAACCTGCATGTATATCGGCGGCATCAGACTGGCTGCTCGCGGCAATAACCCAGTAGTTTACTACAGCCGACTGTTTGCCGCGTACGTCCCTGCGGAAACGGATGACGCTATCCACGCCGCCATGCTCGACGGCGTTGTCTGACAGTTCGCCGTCCTCGGCGTCTAAGTACGTGCCGGCTTTGCCTTCAATGCGGTAGTTGCCGACGGCGTACTGGTCAAAAGCTTCTCCATCGGCAAACTTGCCAGCTATCAATAAGCAATATCGTCCCTTGTAATCCAGCAGATAATGATCGTCGGGGACGTATAATGCCGTGTCGGCCCGTCCGGCCCTGGAAATCTGGAACACCTGGTGCATGAAGATACGGATGTCCCGCTCCACTTCGGCCTCGTTGGTAATAGTGATATGTCGTAGCAGGGCATTATGCTCGACGTCGACGAAATCCTGCAGATGCAGTAACAGTTGGAGCTCAGATGAGTGCAGCGTGATATTGCTGATGAGCGCGTCAGGCTCGAAGTCAACCTGGATATCCCAACTCCCATCGTCGGTCCACTTGAACTTTCCCTCGATCCATACACCGATTTTGTGCTGGCTGGAACGGGCGTTGGTCAGGTTTTCCAGGCCGACATACGGATAATAAAAGTCATGCACCAGGCCGCTTTCATCCAGTCCGACCATTAGCTGCCCGTTGCTTAAAACTACAGGACGCCCCACCTCAAGTCTCCCTTTGCGCATCTACGCTCTTTTCCGCGAGACGGAACTCCAGGTCGCGGTAGGCGTTCATGAAGTTAATATACGCCTCGTAAGGCGTGTCGTAGGGGCTGAAGTAAGCGTGGATGTCGCCGTCGTTAAACCATTTGGTGCACATGTAGTAAAAGTGGTCGGAGGTCTGCAACCGCCGCCAGTCTTCGATAAGCGCCCAATCGCCGGTTCCGATGACCCTGTCGGTTAACTTGTAGAGCGATTCAATAGAACAGTTTTGCATGCTGTTGCCGAGCCAGGCGGACAGGTCGCGTTCAGTGTCGGCCCACGTCACGGTTTGCGGCACATCAACGGTATCAACCGGTTCATAGGCTTCTATCGCTTCGCTGGCAGTCATAAAGGTGTGCCCGGAGGTCTTCAGCCATTCCCTGGGCAAGTGCTCCAAAAAGCCGAATATACCGGAGGCATCCCACTGGTGCTCGCCAAAAGTCTCATAGTCAATAAACAGGTTGAAGTTGGTGGCGTTCTGGTCCTCGCTCAGCCAGTGCGAGAACTTGTCAGCAGTCAGCGGCCACTCGTTCCATTCGCTGTCCCCAAACCGGAAAGCGATATCGTCGCTTAGGTGGTAGTTCTTCATCAGTAAGCGGATGTTATCGGTATTAGCCGGGCGATATACGTAGTTGGGGCTGCGCCAGCCCAGTACCGGGTCCCAGCCTTCTGCCAAAATACCTTTGTAGCCGGCTTGGTCTGCCCAGCGGGCCAGGTCGTTATTGTAGGCCAGCTCGGTATTACGGAAGATTTGCGGCGTTTGGCCGAACACCTGCTGAATCTTGTTGCGGTGCATCTCAACTTGTATCTCGAATTCTTCGCGCGAGTAGAAAAACGCCAGGCTGTGGTGATAGGTTTCGGCGACTATCTCCACGCGGCCGGTTTCGGTAAGCAACCGGAACGATTCCAGTGTTTCCGGCGACCAGCGCTCCATCTGCTCGATAATAACTCCGGTAATCGACAGGCTTAGTCTGAAGTCGGGGTTTTCATTCAATAATTGCAACAGGCGCCGGTTAGTGGGCAGGTAGGACTTTTCGGCAACCTTCTTGAGAATACGCTCATTGCTGGTCTGGGCTTCGTAGTCGGAATCAAAATAATCATGCCGCGCGCCGCTGTCAAAGACGGTGTAATGACGCAAACGGTAGGGCTGGTGGACGTGCAGATACAGGACGATGGCCTTGTTCACGCCGGTACCTCCACCATGTGTTGGCTATACAGATCCCTGACTTTAGAACTGGCTTGGTCCCATGACAGACGTTCATATTCTAGGCGTGAGCGGTTGTGAAGCTCGCTGCATAACGCGGGATTTTGGACCGCTGCGGCAATCAGGTTAGCCATCTCGTCAATGTCCCAGTAGTCGACTTTCAAGCAGTTATTGATCACCTCGCTGACGCCTGACTGCTTGCTTATAAGGGCCGGGGTGCCGTAGCCGATAGCCTCTAATGGGGTCAAGCCAAAGGGTTCGGAAACCGACGGTAAGACGAACAGGTCGCCGACGGCGAACGCATCACGCCAGTTCTTGCCACGCTGGAAGTCGGCGAATAGCACGTTGGAGCCGATGCCTAGTTCGGCGCTTAGCTCGATCAGTTCATAATATTGCTCGCCGCTGCCTACGATTAGGAACAGCGCCTTAGGCTCCACGCTAATGACTTTTTGCGCGGCACGGAGCAGGTTAGGCAAGCCTTTTTGGATGGTCAAACGGCCGACATTGACCACCACCCGGTAGCCGTGTTTTTTCATAGCTTCCAGGTAACAGTAGGCATTATCGGGGTCAAGGCTCTCTACGGAGGCAGGGTCAATACTATTGTGGACAACCCGTATACGGTCAGCCGGGATGCCGTAATCTTGCACAATCATCTGTTTGGTGTGCTCGCTGACAGCGATAATCTGGTCGGCAAGGGTAAGCGCCAGGCCTTCGATTTCACGGACGAAAGGATTGCCGGGCTGAGCGCCGGCCCGGTCTGACTCCAAGGAGTGGACATGCAGAATAATAGGGCAGTTCCTAAGCTCCTTAACCCGGAGCGCCGCACGGAAGGTCAGCCAGTCATGAGCGTGCACCAGGTCGAATTCCCGCTCTTCGGCCAGACGGCAAACGGCATCCTCGTAGAGTTGCTGCTGCTCGTGCAGACCCAGCCATCTTCCGCTGCTCTCGCCCTCTTTTACCTTTTCCAGGAGGAAACGATAGCTTTCGTAGGCGGTTCCGCCAGCCTGGGTAATATCCGCTAGAAGCCCGGGATGAGCCGCTGTTATATCCATAAAGTCAACGTCGTGCTCGGCCTGATACGGGAGCACAAACTCTATATCAACACCTTGGCGGGAGAGCGATTTGCATAATTGATAGCATGCAATCCCCAGCCCGCCGCTATTGTGAGGTGGCAGCTCCCACCCGAGCATTAATACTTTCACTTGATACTCTTTTTATGTTTATTATTTCTGAACTTCCCTGAAGTCAGTATAACTCCTCAGTTTTTATAGCACAAGCGTAATACGGCGAACTTTGACTTTAATCACATTGTTGTCAAATGGCAGGGGCACGTGGAATCGAACCACGATCTAGGGTTTTGGAGACCCTTATACTAGCCGTTGTACTATGCCCCTTCGTCCTGGCGTAATGCAAATCCACTAGCTATAATACGGCAAAACCGCCTGATTGTCATCTGTTCTTTGGCTTTTCAAAAGGCACAAAATTTGGTATACCTAGATACAGCATGGCTAAGATATTCCCCACCAAGCCCTTTCTATTGTTGTTTTATGGCTACCCTGGTGCCGGCAAAACCTACTTTGCCCGGCAGTTTTGTGATAACGTCCAAGCCGCGCATCTGCAGGCCGACCGCATCAGGGGCGAGCTGTTCGAACAGCCGCGCTATGACCAGCAGGAAAATGATGTTGTCAAGCAGCTCATGAACTATATGGCCGAAGAATTCCTGTCAGCCGGGCTGAGCGTGGCTTATGACGCTAACGCTGCGCGCGCCAAGCAGCGCCGGGCATTGTCCGATATGGCGTTCAAGCACGGGGCGCAGCCGCTTGTTGTATGGTTCCAGATGGATCAGGAGACGGCCTTCTCCCGCAGCGTCAAGCGTGACCGCCGTCGGGCTGACGATAAGTACGCGGCGCAATGGGACCGTACCACGTACGACAGTATTATTGCCCAAATGCAAAATCCCGGGCACAACGAAGACTATGCCGTAGTCAGCGGCAAGCACCTTTTTAATATGCAGCTGAGTGCCGTCGTCAGTAAGTTGCGCGGTAAGGGTGTGCTGGGACAAAGCGACGCCAATTCACGGGTCATTAAGCCGGGCATGGTTAACCTGATACCCAAACATACCCGCTACGACATGGGACGTCGCAATATATCCATTCGCCAGTAGGTTAAGGATAGGATTAATTAAGTATGCCGGGCAAAGATTTTGAGCTGGGCGACGGGTTGACCGTGACAGTCTACAAACGGAAAACCAACCGGCATGTGCGGCTCAGCGTTACGCCTTTGGGGCAAGTACGCGTAAGCATACCTGCCTGGGCCCCGTATAGGGCCGGTCTCAGCTTTGCCCAATCTCGTGAGCAATGGATCCGCGACCTCCACAGTCCAGCGCCGATCCTGGGGCAGGGTCAGGCTGTCGGCAAAGCCCATCACTTAGTCTTTGTGGAACAGCCTGGTATCAAAAGACCTACTGGCAGGATACGCAAAACAGAAGTTCTTATCAGATTCCCGGCAGGTATGACACCCGAAAGTTCCGAAGTACAGGCCGCAGCGCAGAAGGCGTGTCTGCGGGCCCTGCGTCAGCAAGCTGAGCAACTTTTGCCGTTGCGCCTGGCCGCTCTGGCCAAGCGACACAGTTTTACCTATCGCAACGTCGGTATTAAACGCCTGAAGGGACGATGGGGCAGTTGCGACCAGGACAAAAACATCGTCCTTAACGTATTTTTGATGCAATTGCCGTGGGAACTTATAGACTACGTCATATTACACGAGCTTACGCATACGAAAGTACTACGGCACGGGCCGCCGTTTTGGCAAGAAATGAGCCTCCATTTACCAAATGTTAAAGAACTGAAGAAGCGACTCCGCGGCTTTCACCCGGTAATGACGAACGGAGCACCTGCAATCGAGCCCGGCTGATGCGAAAGTGTTAAAATCCTATATAATAACGGTTATGTAAGGCGCATTAAGTAAAACACACATGGATCCCCAGGAAATATTATTTGAAGACCCGCGCGTAATTACTACCATCCGTATAGTCGGCTTCCTGGTATCGGAACTACTGGCTTTGGTCGCTTTCTTCGTTTATTTCGGTCTCATTAGCTCTGCGAAGCCGGTGCTTTGGATGTGCTGGCCAATTGGTATCGGTATGGTTGTCGTCGGTTTGCTGCAGGGCTTCTGGAACCCCTACACCAAGCAGAGAGTCCTAACGTATGTCTACGCCTACTGCTTTTTAGGATTTTTCCTGAGCGTCTTTATACTCGGCTTCCCAACTGTTATTTTTTTGGGGTGGTTGCTTCTGATGATGGTAATGGACATATACTTCAACAGAAGAGTTGCAGCCGTCGGCATGGTATCAATGTCGGCTGCCGCTGTAGGTTGGCTGGTTTATCACTCCCATGGCCTAACTGCCGATTCGTACGTACGGGTAATTAGTAGCAGCGTAACGGTAATATCGATAGTGTTCATCAACTCGTCTATATGGCAGCTGACACTCGATACAATCAATAAACTTAAAAGTAGCCAGACTAAAGAAGTCCTGGAACACCAGCGCCTGACCAGCCTGATCAACAGTGTAGCAGATGCGGTTATTGCCGTTGATGAGAAGATTAACATCGTACTATATAACGGAGCGGCTCTCAACCTGCTTGATGTTAACACTATAAAGGTAGGTAGCAATTTAGGGAGTCTTCTAAAGCCCGTCGATAAAAACAGTCAACCGAGGGACGTGGATTCCATGGTCAAAGGGGTAACTGTGCCGGTAACCAGCCGCGACTTGCGTTTGCAATCCTCAGACGGCACGTTCGTTAACTTGTACCTGAGCATTGCACCGGTCCACTTGGGCTATGGTGCCGAAGGCAGGCGCGGATATGTCCTGCTGATGAGAGATATTACCAGGGAAAAATCACTGGAGGAAGAGCGTGATGAGTTTATCAGTGTCGTCAGCCACGAATTACGCACCCCGGTCGCGATTACTGAAGGCAATATCAGCAATGCCCAATTCACCGCGGATAAAACAGGCGACATGTCAGCTATCAAACAGGCCTTGCAGGAAGCTCACAACCAGGTGTTGTTCCTGGCAGATATCATTAACGACCTCTCGACGTTGAGTCGGGCGGAACGCGGCAAGCTGAAAGTCGAGGTCGAAGCAGTGGACGTGCATGCCCTGATTAAAGAACTGGCCAGCAATTACACGGCCCAGGCCGAAGCCAAAGGCCTGAAGTTCCAGGCCGTAGTTGACCCTAAACTGGAATTGCTCTACTCCAGCAAGTTGTATACCCGTGAAATCCTTCAGAACTTTATTACCAATGCCATAAAGTACACTGCCAAGGGCCACATTACGCTGCAGGCAACGGCGGAGTCGGTTGGCGTCCGGTTTGCCGTAGAGGATACCGGCATCGGGATTAGTAAAGGGGACCAAAAAAGGGTCTATGACAAATTCTTCCGCAGCGAAGATTTTCGTACGCGCAAAGAAGGCGGAACCGGCCTTGGCCTCTACGTGACGATGAAGTTGGCGCGGCTTTTACATGCCGAGATCGACCTTAATAGCGAACTCGATAAGGGTTCGACGTTCAGCATTTTCGTGCCGAACCTGGGTGCTAGTGCTGCGCCGGACTCTACTCTGGCAAACGAGAAATGACACGCATGACCGGAACGCAGACATTACGGCCTTTCCATATAACTTCGCCGAATTCGTATTGCCACATGGAGTAGTTAAGCAGGCCGATGTCATAGAGAGCCGCTACCGGAAGTGCTATCAGGCCGCGCCATAAAAACCGCCTGTATGCAAGCGCCACAAACCGGGCATGCACCGTGATTAACAGTACGCTGGCCAGGCCGCCGAGTGATGTAAGGATCCAGGCATGCTTAATTCCGGCTACCACCGTCATGACGGGCGGCGCTACCAGGACTAGCAGTTCGACGAAGCTTAACAGCGCTGTTATTTCCGGCCGACGGTGTAGTTGGAGGTAGCGGGTGCGGATAGCGGTGTCCCGCTGTTCACCGAAGGTTTTTGCGCTGGACAGGCCTATTGTCGTATCGCTCTGCAGCAAACTATAGCCGCCCTGGCGCATGGCTGCCCGCGCAAAGTAACTCTCCGGTGACGATCCCCGGCTGATTGCTTTGAATCCTCCGGCGCCATGCAGGACGGCTGCCGAAACCAGCCAGCAGGTACTCAGCACCGGCGGCCGCTTGGAGCTGAATCTGGGAAACGCCAGTTCCCAGGCATAGCGTGCCGGTTGTAGTAGCGCCATACCCAGACCACTTCCGCCAGCCAGCTGGTTCCTTGGTATAAAGCTCAACATTGATTTCTTGGTTTGCAGTAGGGTTTGCACCATAACCCTCAGGCTGTCGGCTTCAAAACGTGCGTCTACTCCGCAAAACAATACGATATTGCCGTTCGCTTCATCGGCAAGTTGCTGATAGGCATAGTTTTTGGCCAGCCAGTGTTCGGGCGGCGGATTTCCGCCCACAAACACTACGCCGTCATGGGCGAAGTTTCGTATAATCTCTGGCGTTTTCTTATTTTGGGAGCAGTCGTCCAGCACCAGGATTTCCAGCTTCGGATAGTTACTGGCAGTGAGTGATCGCAAGCAAGCTTCCAGATCCTCGGTCTCGTTCCGTGCCGGAATCGCTACCGTCAGGCTTGGCAGGTCGCGGTCGGCATAGGCATCAGTTATCCTGGGGAGTCTGGTTGATATCAGGTTATGCGTTGTCGCAATAAACAGGGCCAGCGCAGCCGCCAATTGCACGCCTGCGATACAATATACCCACGATAGCGTGGTCAGTGGGTTTAAGGCTACAAGCGACAAGAAAACAAGCTGAATGGCTATCAACCAGTGCGATGTTTGGCGAGACGCGTAATAGAGGTAGTCGGTCTGGACGCGCCATTCGACCAAACGCCATAGATTAATAGCCCTGTAGATACTGAAAACTGCTACGACTACCGACCATGCCGTCCAGAATTCTATAACCAGTGCAGCGCTGACTACAGGCAGCACGACGGCAATAACGCCGGCCGGTACCCTGGGCCTGCGCCATAAAACAGGCAGCCAGAGGATCAGTTCCAAGCCGCTCAGGAGACCGAATAGCACGATGATAAGCGTCATGACATACTAAACTATACCAAATCGTGCTTGACCTCTGGCAAACAACTTGATACACTTGACAGCGATAGGCCTACAGATAATGTAGGTTTTTTAATTGAAGGGCGGAGGAACCTTAAAGTGGCCGAGCAGCCGTCTAAACGAACCAAACGGCGAGTAAAGAACCCCGAAACGTTCCGTGAACGGGCTATAAAGGTGTCCCGGGAAGCCGGCCGGCCGAAACGTACAGCCAGGCTGCGCCGCAAGGCGGTAAAGACAACCGGTCCGCTCAAACCCGTCGGCAGAGGACTCAAGAAACTCTTCGCGTTAAAGCCGTTCAGGGCGCTGGGCAGGATCCTGAAGCTGATTGGCAAGGTAGTTTTTCCGGCCTATTTCCGTAATAGTTGGCGCGAACTCAAGTTGGTTACATGGCCGGGATGGAAGGAGAGCCGCCGCCTGACTTTTGCGGTGATAATATTTGCCGTTGTTTTCGGAGCTTCTGTCGCGCTGTTGGATTATGGCCTCGACAAGGCCTTCAAGGTTTTATTAAAAGTTTAAGGAGCGAGTTACTAAGGGGATAATATGAGCAGCATTAATCGTTATGACACTTCCAAGCGCTGGTACGCTATCCATACTTATAGCGGCTACGAAGAAAAGGTCGCAGAGAGCATACGCCAGCGAGCCGATAGCCTTGATATGAAAGACAAGATATTTGAGATCCTTGTCCCCAAAGAAAAGATGATAGAGATCAAGAACGGCAAACGCCGTGTTGTCGAAAAGCGCATCTTCCAGGGGTATGTGCTTGTACAGATGAAGCTGAGCGACGATGCCTGGTACATTGTGCGCAATACGCCGAGTGTGACAGGGTTCGTCGGCAGCGGTACCGATCCGACGCCTATAGAGCAGGACGAGATCGAGAAAATCCAGAAGCGCATGGGTCTCGAGCAACCCAAGCACAAGATCGACTTCACGGTGGGCGAAGTTGTTAATATTGTCGACGGCCCCTTCAAGGGCTTTGACGGTTCAATTAATGAAATCGACGCAGCCAAGGGCAAGCTCAAGGTGCTCGTCAACATGTTCGGCCGTGAAACCCCCGTCGAGCTGGACGGCCTGCAGGTCAAGCGAGTGTAACCTATGAGTGTTGATTTTAATGCCTTAGAAGCAGAGATGCGCCGTGATAACCTGGCACATAGCGCGCGGACGGAGCGCAGCATACTGTTATGGGGGATATCAGGCACCTTGGAGCTTATAGCAAGTGGCCCCATAATAGCCGACACAATAATTTCACCTAACGTAATAGAAGGTGTGGCAGGAGCTGCCCTGGCTATCGCTGGGCTATACTCAGCCCGCAAAGCCGATAAAGCCATGCGAGAATATGATGAGCTGCCCACAATCTAAAAAAGCTATGGACAACAGGGGTAAAGCGTAGTATACTGCGATAATTACGCACTCCAGGAGGAGTTATTTTTATGGCAAAAGTAGTTAAAGCAAATCTTAAGATGAAAATCCGCGGCGGACAAGCCAGCGCGGCGCCGCCGGTAGGTAGCACGCTCGGCCAATACGGCGTTAACATGATGGACTTCATTAACCCGTTTAATGAGGCCACCAAGGGCATGCAAGGCCAAGAAGTTACCGCCCATATTACCATCTATGATGATCGTAGCATGGATTTTCGCGTGGTCGGTACTCCGACCGACGACTTGATCCGCTCCAAACTGGGCATCCAAAAAGGTTCCGGCCGGCCCAATAGCGAAAAGATCGATAAGAGGCTCAGCCAACAAGCGCTGGCTGAGATAGCCCAGGTCAAGGCTGGGGACATGAACGCTGACGATGTCGAAGCAGTCAAAAAAATGGTTGCCGGCACTGCCCGCAGCATGGGAGTCGAAGTCGATGGCTGACTTCGCAGAGCAGGGACAGCCAGGCAGGCTACCAGTCGATGACCGGGGTTCCCTTTCGCCTGGTCATGTCGATCAGTTTATAAGCGACAACTTTCATACAATTAGCGTAGAGGGCCAAACCTCTCCGTACTCCAAAGAAATTGGGGTAATGATGATGGGCTTATTCAGCCAAGCAGCCCGGCCATCACACAATATCACCGGTGTGCTAGAGAGCATACCCCCCCTGGCTGTTGACAGGGCTAAGATTATAATTAGCCTTTCAGGAGTAGACAAGACCGGACCGCTTATTAAAATACGCAAGCAAGCTGATGAGATACTGGCCTTTGAGCCGGGCGCTAGATCGAATGAAGTATCTTAAATTATAAGTTGTGGGAGGCCGTTGTAACGGCCGCGCGTACCACGAAAGGAGTAACGGATGGCAAAAACTAAGGCAGATTGGATTAAAGAGGCCAAGGATTTAGGCATTAAGGTGGATAGCACCGCCAAGATAGCAGAAATCAAAGGGTTGGTAGAGGCCAACGCAAAAGGTACAAAGGAGGCCGTCGGAAAAACTTCTAAAGCCTTAGCAAAAGCCGGCAAGCGCAGCGCCAAAGCTCTCGCCGAAACGGCCGAAAAGCAAGCTAAAGATGATCGCAAGGCCAGTGGCGAGGCGCCTGCGTCCAAGACCAAGTTGCCAGTTAAGCAGGCACGCTCGCGCCTGGAACGCCGCGGCAAGTTGTTCCGTAAAAGTGCCGAGCAGATCGATAGGGCCAAGCGTTACAGTCTGGAGCAGGCCGTAGACCTTGCCAAAAAAACCAGCCATGTCAAGTTTGACGCGGCTGTCGAGCTGCACGTTAACCTGAACGTTGATCCCCGCCAAGCCGATCAGAATGTCCGCGACAGCCTGGTACTACCGGCTGGAACGGGCAAAACCGTCCGGGTAGCAGTTTTGAGCGACGATGCCGCGGCCGCCAAAAGTGCTGGCGCTGATAAGGCCGGCGTTGATGACTTGCTGGCCGATTTAGAAAGGGAAAAAATGGACTTTGACGTCTTGATTGCTACACCAAATTTGATGCCGCGTCTCGGCAAATACGCCCGGCTGCTGGGACCACGCGGCCTTATGCCGAACCCCAAGAGCGGCACGGTTACGACAGACGTCAACAAAGCTGTTGCCGAAGCCAAAGCCGGCCGTGTTGAATACCGCGTCGACAGTTCTGGTATCGTGCATTTGAGTGTAGGCCGGGTCAGTTTTACTGATGAGCAGCTCATACAGAATCTTCAGGCGCTCCTAGGCAATCTAAGGGCCAACAGACCTTCAAGCATCAAGGGCGACTACTTTCAAAGCGCTTACTTGACTACCAGTATGGGGCCTTCAGTTAGGCTCGATCTGGCTGCCATTAGCCGGTGATTGAGTAGAGGGTGCGGAATAGATACATGGGTGATAAATCATCATTCTCCGGTAACAAGCGTGTGCAAAACGGCCTGTTGATAGTCTTTGAAGGTATCGACGGCACTGGAAAAACCACACAACTACGTATGGCCGCCGAGGTCTTAACTGCCGAGGGCTGGGCCGTAAATACTACTCGTAGCCTTGGCGGGACACCCGTTGGAGAAGCCCTGCGCGACGTCATACTGTCGCCGGTCGCGCGGCCCGATACAACCGACCTTTATATTTCGGCAGCCATCCAGGAGGCCTTGATCGGTGCCATTGAAGCACAACGCGAACAGGGAAACGTCATCCTGATGGACAGGGGGCCGCTGTCGCTGGCCGCGTATGAGATATTCGGAAGCGGCTTGGAAGCTAAATTGGGATGGCAACATGTCGGCAGGGGCATGGCCTGCCTAAAGCCGGAATTGACTATCTTCTATGACGTCGATGTTGACGACGCACTGAAGCGTGTCCGCCAAAAACCCGGACAGGCAGACTATTTCGAGAGTAAACCGTCCAGTTTTTTCGACCATGTAAACCGGGGGTATCACGAAGCCGTCAAACGCTACCCGGATCAGGTGTCCACGGTCGACGCTAACCGCTCAATCGAAGCGGTGCACGACGAGAGCATGCAACGCATCAGGGAAATTTTGGCGAAGGCAGTTACGTTTACACCCGCATAGTCCGCATCAAGGCTGTCATAGTCTTGGAAAAGCCGCGCAGGCCGCCCTGGTAGGCAACATAGCGGTCCTGCCACTCAGGCTCATACTTGGCCTTAAAGCGGTGCAGCCCGCTAAAAGAATAGAAGCGGTCGCCGTTGGCGTACGCGAAACGCAGTAAGCCGTCAACCAATTTATTATCGGCTACCGTTGTCACTTTGCCGAGGCCGGATAGCGGGCAAAGTCCGAGATTGAGCCGCGTGTAACCCTGCCCGGCCAGATGCTCAATAAGGTTCATGAGCAAAAAATCATTTATATTGCCCGGACTGTCAGAAGCGTGCCGTAGCAGGTCGTAGGTGGCCTCTTCATGGTCAAATTCTGCTGGCACGAGGCTGGCAAAGGCCTGGATCGTTCCCGCCGCGTCACGGGCCACCATAATGTCGCAGGATTGCAGGTACTCAGGAGAGTAATACCCCATGACGAAGCGCCTTTCAGCACGTCCGCCCCGGGAT
>DAHUYJ010000016.1 GCA_027315225.1 Candidatus Saccharimonadota bacterium
GACGTAACGAAATTGATTAGGCGTGTTGTAATTTGTGGCAGACTGTCCGGCGCCGCCCACCGGATTGGCGCCGAACGACACCGGTGAGGTGTTGGCGACCGTGTTAATACCGAATTGCTCGATTCCAGTTTGCGGCGCGCCGGTGGTCGACATTGCTGCGATGGTGTGCCTGCCATTGGTCGGCGGGGTACCAAGTACCTGCACGGTGTAACCATAGCTGGTGTAGTCGGAAACCTGGAAAGCTGAGGTTGTCGTTGCTGTTGTGCTCGGGGAAAAACTGCCGAAACTGGCATTTGAGGTATCGACTGCAAATGTCAGGGCCGGAGCGCTAGTTGTCGTGTAGCCGGCGTTAGTCTGATAATTCGTAGAGGAGGAGCCGCCGACCACCGGTTCGCCGATAGATTCACCGGCCTGGTAGTTGGTTGAATTCTCCTGGATCAGGCCACCACCACCGATAAAACTCTGGACCACCTCATAGTGGCTGGACTTAAACGGGGTGGCGTAGGCAACTGCCAAGGTAAAGAGCGTACAACAAAATGCCACCACTGCGCACAGGCCCCGTACCAACCATTTCCTCATAGACTTATTGTTGTCGAAGCGGCGTAATTTTGCAAACCTCCAGCGCGTTTGCTTGGCAATAGGCTTAAGCGTTATAATAAGCGGCGATAACAAGAACAGAAATTTGAGGCAAAAGGGTGGATAAGCAGCCATCTCCTGATAAGAAAGACGAGGTCGGCGGGTTACCGGCGGCTGAGGTGTTAAAACCCAGGGACGACGAGGATAAGCCTGAGAAAAAAGCCGAAGCCTCGGTTTCTCACGAACCGGCTAACGGCCAGCATAAGGATGATAACCATACGCGCCGTCATCGTACCTATCGCCCTAGCCACAAGGCCACGTTCATCGGCCTGGCGGTAGTAGTGGCCATACTGGCGATAAACGCCGGTGTCATCGCCTTCGTCATTAAAGGACAGGCCAAAAGCGGCCAGAACAACCAGGAAAAGGTTACTATCAGCCAAAGTGCTTTGGACAAGCTCGGGGTAAACCGCAGCGCGGTAGGTGACGTGGGCACCGAACTTATAGTCGGGCCCGACACCCAGTTTAACGGGACGGTCAAAATGGGTAAGGATGTCAGTATTGCCGGCCAGCTGAATTTGAGCAGCACGCTCTCCGCCAGTAACGCCAGCTTAACCCAGCTTAAGGCCGGCGATACGTCACTCCAGAAACTCAACGTTAACGGCGACGGCACCCTGTCTAACCTGAATTTGCGCCAGGATTTGCTGGTGACGGGCGTGGCGCGGCTCCAGGGAGCGGTAACCATCAGCCAGTTATTAACGGTTAATAACAGCGCGAATATTTCTGGTAACCTGACGGTCGGTGGCGCATTATCCTCCAGCTCATTAAGCGCCCGCAGTATCATATCCACCAGCACGCTTACTATTGCCGGCCACGTGATTACCGGAGGCAGCGCACCATCGGTCAGCGCCGGTTCAGGCGTCGGTTCCAACGGTACCGTGTCGATTAGCGGCGACGACAGCGCCGGCACGGTTGCGGTTAATATCGGCGTAGGTTCCAGTGGCGGCACCTTGGCTTACGTGTCGTTCAGCAGCCGCTACAGCAGTACGCCGCATGTTGTTATGACCCCTGTCGGTTGTGCCGGTAACTTTTATATTAGCAGTCTCAATACCGCCGGATTCAGCATAGCCGTCAGCGGCACGCCGGGACCTGGCGGCTGCGCTTTCGACTATCAGTCAGAGCAGTAATTCCCGGAACTGCGTAGCTACATGTTCGCGAAGATCATAACTTCGTTGTCACGGACACCGATGATGCCGTTACTTATGCTGAATTGCATGGTGTCGGACTCGGTTTCGATGACCACGTCGCCGGGACTCATAACCGAGAAAAAATCAGCGTGTTCGGGCAGTATGTCGAACGGCCCCACCTTATTGGTTGCCGAAACCCGCTTAGCTGGTCCCTCATAATATATATGGAAGGGCGAACGGGCAATGACGGTCAGCTGTACGGCATCATCGTCCTTATGACTCATGGTTCGGGTGCTTATTATCCGGTTTGGCGGGCGACTCCGGTTTGGAGGAGGGTTTGGAGCCCAGGATTTCCTCGATGCCGTCGAGTGTTTGCTCGTGGGTGAAATACTGGCCCGGCCGGCCGGTCAGGTGTTCGGCCACGGCGAAATCCTGTGAGAAGAACTCGATCAGCTTCTTGGCGTTTTGATAGTCGGACCGGTCGGCCGGGCTCAACTCATTTTCGCCTACAATAGCGATGATATTCTTCAATGACTCGTACTTTTGCATAATGGCTTGTACTCTGCCAACCAGGCGGTAATGACGTTCCCCCACGATTTGCGGCGTCAGCAGCGAGGACGTGGTCTTGAGCAAATCGACCGCCGGCCGGATGCCGCTCTCAGCGATAGACCGGGACAGGACCAGTACGGAATCGAGCTGTTGCTGGATAGCCTGCACTGCCGGGTCGCTCAGGTCGTCGGCTGGGATGTATACTGCCTGCACAGAGGTTATTGAACCTCTTGCGGTGGAGCTTAGGCGGTCCTCCAGCCGGCGGAGTTCGGAGAACACCGTAGAAGAATAGCCGCCTTCCGACGGTATGAGCCCGAGGTTGGTGGAGAGCTCGGTCAGGGCCTGAATATGGCGGTAAATATTGTCGACGAAGAATAGTATGTCCCGGCCTTCCTCGTCGCGGAAATATTCCGCCGCGGTGGCCGCCGCCGGACCTACCATGGAACGGATGGCCGGTGTGGAGTCCATCTGGCCGAAGAACATCACGGTATTCTTGAGGACGTCGGTCTCTTTCAGCGTCTGATAAAGCTCGTTACCCTCACGTATACGTTCGCCGACACCGCAATACACTGACAGGCTTTTGTCGTTGCGCGTGACATTGTGGATCATCTCCATAGTCAGCACCGTCTTGCCGACACCTGCACCGCCGACGATACCGATCTTGCGCCCTTTTACGAACGGCGTTAGGAAGTCTATTACCTTGAGCCCGGTCTCCAGCAGCTCAAGTTTCTCCCCGTCGCGGTATTTTTTTGTGCCGCTCGGCTCACTTATGGCACGCCGCTCCCCTTTGGCCGGAGGGGCGTTGTCGAGCGGTTCGCCCAGAGCGTTGAACACCCGACCCAAGGTGTCCTGGCCGATCGGCACGCTGACCTTTTGATTGGTCCGCCGTACCTTCTGGCCGCAACGCAGCACCTGGCTGTTGGTCAGGTTGACGCAGATGGCAGTATGGGCTTTGAAGAAGTTAACTTCCAGGAAAACTTCGGGGTAGCCATCGACGCCGAGGAGCTCCCGCTCTTCGGGTTGTTCACCAAGTATCTCTACCTCGACCATCAGGCCGCGCAGCGACTGTATGATGCCGACCTCTCCGCCCGTATCCTTGGAAGTATGCACGTCTGTCTTCATGTCAGCGCCTCGCCGCCTGCTTCTTTTTCTTAAGGCTTACCATAACTTCACGCAACCGGCGGTCGCTCTCGGAACGCTTAGCACGGTGGTACTCAAGGTTGTAAGAGGTGACCATCTCGGACGCCCGTTTTTTGGCCATGGCCATAGCATTAAAACGGCTGGCATCCTGGGCTAGACTGGACTCAAGGATAACCTGGCTGAAGGCCAAGGTCATCATAGTCATTTCCATCTGGTCGGCGATTTCTTCGAGAGAGGGCTCGAATATGGTGTCTTTGTCCGTGATGATGTCTTCGTCGGTGTCCGCCTCTTCGCTCATGGCCCGCACACTGGATATCAGGTCGATGGTTTTGATGTCCTGCACGCCCAGCGACACGTATTCTTCATAGTAGATAGTAACTTGGGAGTACGAGGCAATGGCTTGGATTACTGGGCTGACGTCGATGTAACTTTCGCTCACAGGCACCTGAAAGTAACGGATGAAGGGGATGCCGCGCTGGCTTAACTGGTTGGCCCCGTGGCTGCCCAGCACGATTATGTCGGTGGTGGATTTGTCGTAGTTCTGCAGCATTGCTTCTATGAGGCGTTGGTCGATGTCGCCGCTAAGGCCGGCCTCGGCAGATATGATGACGAATACCTTACGGTCCCACTTTTTGTTGTCGTCGCGGTTGGTAATCCGCGAATTAGGGTCTATGCGTATGGAGCTGTAGCGCTTCCACAACAGGTTAAAAAACCCCTTGGAGAGCTCGACCTTGTTCTTGATTTTGGCTACCTGCGTGCTGGCAATGCTCTCGAACACGCCGGTCAGGTCTTCCACCGTGACGATTTGCTCCGTTTCTTTTTGGATGACATTAGCGCGCCGCATGGGTCTTGTCCTCGGATTTTGCCTCTTCTTTTGATTGTGACGGTGCCGACTGGTCTGCCGCCGGCGCAGCCGGCTCTTTCGGCTGTGTGGAGTGCTTCTTAAGCAATTCGGCTTCCGCCTTGTCGAAGTCTTTATCGCTCTTGACTTTCGGTCCGGCTTTTTTGGCGGATTCTTTCAAGCCGGCCACGTCGATCTCGGCCTGGCCTCCGCCGAGCAGGACCGTCTCCAGCACTAGTTGCTGCTCAACCAGCGAGTAAAGGGCTTCGGGCGGCTGCTTAAGCGCTTCATAAAGCTGCTGGCCAAGCTTCAGGTCTATACTGGCCTCTTTGGACAGGCTGGATCCGAAGTGCGAGAACTCCTCGGCCTGATGGTAGCGGGCCAACCTCTGGAAAAGGTTCCCGGAAAGGGCTTTCTGGCGTCCGGTCTGGGCCTGGCCGCCGACGCGCGATACTGACAAGCCGGCGTTGACCGCCGGCCGGATCCCTTGCCGGAATACCCCCAGGTCAAAGATAATCTGGCCGTCAGTGATCGACATAATACTGGTGGAAAGATACGCAGTGATGTCATCATTGGGCGTTACTATGACGGGAAGGGCGGTGAGCGTCTTATCGTTTTTGAGCAATTTACCGGCCCGCTCCAGCAGGGAAGAGTGGGCATAGAACATATCGCCTGGATAGGAATCCCTGCCTGGGTCGACTTCCTGCAAAAGCGAGAGCTGACGATAGGCTTCGGCATGACTGCTCAGGTCGTCGTAAATGATGATGACGTCCTCGCCGCTATACCACAGGTGTTCGGCCATGGCGCAGGCCGCATAAGGCGCCAAGTATGACATGGTAAGCGAGTCGAAAATATCGGCTAGCACCACGATGGTGTGATCCATAGCCCCGGACTTGCGCAGACCGGCCAGCAGGTTTTCTATATCAACCTTACGTTTGCCTATCAGGACGTACACCACGATGCGGCCGGAGCCTTCCTGGTTGGCGCTAAGCTGGCTCAGAAAGGTGCTCTTGCCGGATTTGCTGTCTCCCAGGACGGCGATCCGCTGACCTAGCACGATAGGGAAGAACATGTCCACCGCCGAAACCCCGCTGGCCAGTTGGTCCTTGAGCATGCTGCGGGCCATGATACCGGGCGCTTCGTTAAAGATGCCGGATGTTTTCGTGGTCCGCAGCACGCCTTTGCCGTCCAGGGGCTGGCCCATAGGGGAAATCACCCGGCCAACCAGTTCCTTGCCGACCGGTATGCTCAGCAAGTCATCTTCAACGACTGCCAGGGTTCCCGGTTCCATTTTCTCAGAATCAATATTAAAGAGAATGACGCGGTCGCCATACGCTTCGCGGACCAGGCCGTGCTGGCCGTCTTCGAACAGTACCTGGGCTCCCAGGCGTACGCCTTCCAGCCCCTTGACCTCCACGATGAAACTGTTGGATGCCACAACTTCACCGGTCAGATGGTCGGCTTCCACCAGACGCTGAAAAGCTTGGCTGTCAAACACGGCGCAAGACCTCCGGAAAACGTTCGCGGGCTGCCATGATCTGGCGATGGAACGACCAGTCAAAGATACGGCTGCCGTAGCGTACCACCAGCCCGCCGAGCAACGTCGAATCAAAATCGAACGTTACCAGGACGTCAGGCGCGATGTGCTCCCGGCACCAGGCTATAAGCGTTTCTTTGAGCTTGTTGGGCGGCAGTGCTGCCAGGGTAATGTGCATGTGCGGCGCTTTCGTCCCGTATTCTTCCAGGGTTGAGATAAGCTGGTCCAGCCCTTCCCGGTTGAGCGGCTTGTCCTCGTGCCAGTCCTTGATCAAAGCATGCGCGGCCTGCGAAATATCCGGCGGGGCGGCGGTCTTTCCGGCGCCCAGGCGCTTTTTGACGGAAGCATGGGCAAACCAGCGGGCGTACTCCCGGACTTCCAGCGTGGCAGCTTTGAGGTCTTGCGGTGAGCACAGGCTATTTGGCAGCTTCAGTTTCATCGCCCACCCCCCTAATAATATCGGCCTTGTGCTCCTCAAGCATCGATGTCAAGTAGGCGCTCTGGGCGCCCAGGTCCACGTTGTGCTGTAACGTCTCGGTCAGGAACGACATCACTGCGTCGGCCAGCTTGGTGTCGATCTTCTGGATCAGATGCTGCTTTTCGGCTGCTACGTCCTCCTGCATCCTGGCTTTGAATTCGTCCTGGTGCTTACCTACCTCTGTCTTGATATTGCCAATGTCGGTCTGGGTCTGTTTGCGCAGCCGGTCGAGCTCTATGCGGTAGTGCTCCAGCTCGTTACCGACTATTTCTGTTGCCAGTCTATCCAGTTGCTTGTTGATATGTTCCGCAGAGGTCTCAAGGTCGTGTTGCAGCCGGGCCGCGGATTTGTCCAAAATGGTTTGGTAGTGGTGCTCGGACTCTTCCAGAAGGCGTTTGCGCATCTCTGTGGGAAGGTGATCGCCGGAGGGATGGTGCGGCTTTTCCGGCTCGTGCTTTTCTGGCCTGAAGTGGGCGTAGGCATGCCGCACCGCCGTGGCTGCCAGCACGCCTATTATGAAAGCATCGACGAAGAAAAATATTTGCAAAAAAGTATTCATAAGCGAGTTAATACCATATAAATTGCTACGAACGCAACACCGAGTATTATCAACACCAGTGTTGACAGTTGGATAAGGTCACGATAAATGGCCGCCTGCGACATCGGGTTGCGTCCGACCGAGATGATGCTGCTGTGGATCATGGAGTAGATCATGCTCACTACCACGATCAGCGTGATGATGAAGATTGCCATGCTGATGAGTATCGGCAGGGAATTGACCGATTTGCCGGCTAGGGCATCGGCCAGGTTCTGGATAGCCGAGGGTATGATTGTCTTATCCGGCTGTTTATAGAAGTAAGCAACGCTGATCAGGACCGGCACCTGGCCGATCAGTACGGAATGCTGCTGGCCGTTCTTGTCCTTGTAAGTCTCTTTGCTGCCGTTGTTGTCCGTAAGCGAACCCTGGGCGACTCCAATCACCTTGACGTTGTTTGTAGCTAACATGCCGACACCGCTGATCGGCGAGGCGGTAACCTGGCTGCCCGTTGATATGCTGCCGTTGATGTTCGATACCAATATTTGTACCAAGCCGCTGGTAGCTACCTGGACCTGGTGCGCACCCTGGCTGGTAGAGAGCGACAACAGGGAATCACCGCCGACAATGACTCCCAGCATGTTGTTCACATTGCCGGGCGTGGAGGTGTTGACGTAGTCGGAGGAATTGTTCTGCAGGCTGACAATTGAGCCAATCGGCGGGTTGCCTTTGATAAGAAAGCCCTGGGATATCGGTGTGGTGGCGCTGGCGCTGCCCGGTAGCGCTGTCGCGCCGAGAGAAAGCACGGCCAGGGCCGCAACGACCCAACCCTTCACCCTCATTTTTGTGATTTTCATGGTTATTATTTTACTGCTTATCGGTGTTCATTATAGCAGATGTTGTACGTATGCTTTATTCGTGACATCATATAACCATCAACAGGCGGGCATTTACTATGAGGAGACTAAACACAGAGCGCGGCTTCACTTTTCTTGAGCTGCTAGTCGTCATTGCGCTGATTATAATCCTGCTGACACTGCTTGTGACGACTCGAACCCTGTCTGTTATAATGCAAGAGTTTTTAGGAACGGGGTGTGGCGCAGTTGGTAGCGCGTACGGCTGGGGGCCGTGAGGTCGCAGGTTCAAGTCCTGTCACCCCGACCAGGAAGGATTTCAGTGGCTTTCACCAGACTGGCAAACGGCTCTCGCCAGAGGTAGGAAGCCACTTTTTCATTGTCTACACGTAAGTTCAAGAACAAAATGCGGCAATAGACGTCTTTTTCTACTGCTGACCCCGCCTTCATCTTAGCGGAAGCCAATTTAAGCAGGTTCAAAAACTCCTCTTTGGTTGCTTGGATTTGTTGAGGGTTCTGGACTTTAGCGTTCAGGTCTTTAATCTTCCTATCTAGTTCGCCCACTTCTTTTGCCAGCTCCTCAACCTTTTCTTCGTTAGTAACACGGGCAACTGACCCCTTATCCATAGTGGGTATAGCCAAAGCACGGTCTTTAAGCTCTCGGCTCTTATGCGTCAGCACCCCGTTTAGGCTACGTACCTCTTCCTTAATTTTAATAATCTTGGCTTCGGTAGTATCGCCTATCCGTTTGCTGTATCGCTCGTAGGCTTCGTCTGACAGCTCAAAATTGACCAGTTTCTCGTAAAGAGAGCTGAACACGTGGTTTGCTCGGAACGACTTGGGCTTACGATTGCAAGTAGGGTTGTCGCAACGGTATGACAGCACATACTTGCCGCTACCTGACTTATTCTTACCAACTACCATATACCTGTCGCTGTTGCAGACTGCACAGTACACAAAGCCGTACAGAGGGTAAAATGTTGCCCGTTTTTTGCTAGATGTATCACGGGTACGGCGGTAGCCGAGAGCCTGAACCGTGTTGTAGAGTTCTTCTTCAATCATTGGCTCAAAGTTGTAGCCAGGCAATTTACGAAGGTCTATTGTTTGCTCGGCTTGCACAAGTGACCCATAGTAAAACGGGTCGTGAAACATAGTGGCGATAGTTGATTTGCTGGGTCTAATCTCTCTTTGTTTCTTGCCTCTGCCTTTTTTGTCAGGTGTCAGTTTGGTTAGGCGGTGGTAGTTTTGGCTATCTAGGTACTTCTTAACTTCGTCAATGGTTCCACCGTCTCCCCGTAGATACCACGCTTGCTGTACCGCTTCAAAGAACTGGTTAGGTACGTACAGCCCGTCTTCTGGTCTATCGTAGCCCCATTTTGGTGTACCAGCCGATTTGCCTTCCGTGAGGTTGCCTTTGATACCACGTCCAACCTTCCGAGACAGGTCATCAGAGAAGTGCTTAGATATTGAAAACAACACACCGAGCGTCAGCTTGCCACTGGCGTCATTTGTAAAATGATACGTAGGGAAGCGCAGGTCTTTGAGCTTACCCTCATCTACGAGGTCAATCAACTTACCACCTTCTAACATATTACGGCTTAGTCTATCTGGCGCCCAAGACAAAATAGCGTCATATTTGCCAGCCTCAATGTCTACTACCATTTGGTCAAAAATCTTGCGGCGTCCTGATATTTTAGCCGATTTGGTTTCTTCCAATGCCTTACCAATAACGTGCAGCCCTAACTTGTCAGCTAACTGCGTACACTCCTTAATCTGGTCTGGAATAGAACGCATTTGGCGGTCTTCGTCTTCGGTGGACTTACGGGCATACAATACGTAGCGCAGTTTAGTTAGGTCTATGTCTTCGTCTTCGTAGGTGTTTGCCATATACCGATTTTAACACTCTGAGAGACTATTTTATTTAGGTACTTTCTCTGTTGCGACCAATGATATAGAGTAGTTATACAATGACACAAGCCGAATACAACAAACTACGAGCCGCTTGCCTTGCAAATGCCAAGACACTTTTGGCAGCCGCAAACACGCACGTTAAACCGTCAGAGCGGCACATTGCGTATCATTTAGGGGTGCTGGCGCTTGAGGAGATTGGCAAGGCAGAAATGGCAGGTATGCAGCTTGCTGCGGAACCTAGGGTTGAAGAAGAGCGGCGTGTGCATTTTGATTACGAAGACCACGAAGCGAAGCTGTTTTGGGCAATGTGGGGCGCCTCATTTGGTAGAGAGCTAATAACCAAGAAAAGTATGCAGTCTCTCTTTGACCTCAGAACTTCTATACACAATAAGCGGCTAGAAAGCCTATATGTTGATGTGAATAACCCCACTGATGTTGCAAAAACTGTTACCAAAGCCGAGCTTGATAATCTCTTGAAGCTAACTGAGGCACGTCTAGGTATGGAACAGGCTTCAAAGGGTATAGATATTGAGAACGCCAAACTGGAAGGCGAGGAAGCTGCTGCACTTGAGTGGTTTATGGGTTCCACCAAAAATCCAGATGACAAAGCCATACTTCTAAGTGGTGAATCAAACCGAAAATTAGTTGAGTTTAAGGGTGACGCCAAGTTGTGGATTAACTGGCTGTACTCAGAGCGCCAGAAAATTAACGCAAAAGCTCAGGAGCTGGTGCAACAGGAGTTGAATCGTCAAAAGCCCAGTAAGACAGAGGCTGGCAAGCCTAAGTGGCGAATGAAAGTGAAGATTATCAGCGAATCTCACTCAATCCGCCCTAAGGTGCTTGGTCAGTGGAACAAAGACATCAAGGGTATTACGTTACAGCTCGGACAAAAAGACAAACGAGAGCTGGTTATTGAGTTTACAATGCCGAAGGCAATTCCTGTGGGTGCAATCTACCAAGCAGGTCTTACCCAGTCAAAGTTGTTTGTTGCCGCAATGAACATTGGTACTAAGGGCTTCTTCTGGTGGCACATACCCCGTGATACAAGTAAGTATTATGACGAACTGGAAGACCTTGAAAGTGGCGACCCAAACTACCGAGTTGATGTCGGGATTAACCCTCGTCTTGAGGTTAATTGGCAAGAGCAGCACCTTGTGTTAGGGCAGAACGAGCTAGGTACCAGCGTTATGGTTTATGCCTTCCTGACTGGGCTGAAAGACAAGCCGAAGACAAACGCTGTCAGTACCTACATAACAGGACTTTCCTTACTGGCAAAAAGCGATATACACCTACGCTTGGAGCCTAATGCCTTTGGGCAATTTTTTGCAGGTCTGAAACAAGCGGTTGAAGCCTTTGGTGATAGAAAAGACAGTGAAGATGTTTCCGATACTCTGCGGCGTGTAATTCCAGAAGGCTTACACGAAAGCCTGGAACGGTGTATTGAGCTTGACCGACTTCTGCCTGGTGCCACTGACACTCAGCCACCTGCCATAACACTCACGGAAGTGTATGCCGCCAAGATGATGTGCGAATACTATCTATCAGTTAAGGCTAAGGAATGGGCTGATAAGCGAAGACCTAAAGATTCCAAGAAAACGGTACAGAAAAAGTAGGGTTTTGGTACTAGCCGTGCCACACGTCTTGGTGGGTGGTTGATAGTAACTCAACCTCATACGGCTTGGTAACTGGCTTGGATTTGAAGTGTACATCATAGGCTTCGCCCCGTAACTTCTCGCTTAATGTATCCAGCATTTCAATCAGCTTCACGGTTGGCACATCAGCCAAGCCCCGTGCTTTCAGCTCCACTCGTACCGCCTCTAGTTGCTCAGACCACATCTGTAAACGGTGTTGCTGACCAACCTTGTACTGCTCGTTTAGGGCTTCCAGGGTTACGGCACGGCGGTTTTCTATTTCAAGTTCGCAGTCCTTTGCCCAACCAATAAGAGTAGTCTTGCTGACCTTGATTTGCTTGGCAATCTTAGCATAGCTCACGTTCTCGGCACGGAGTTCTATGAAGTCTTGCATTTGTTTGAATGTTGCCGCCATTTGAGATTCCTATAATTTATTATGAAGTGCTGAAGACGAATTGAATAGTTTTGTAAAAAACACTCTGTTATTATACTTTTATGTTGATTTCGTCTTGGACTTCTCCCAAAACAACAAAAAATATGCCAAGTAAAATCCACGAAAAGGGGTTCTTTGCCACAGCCCCAATTTCAAGAGGCGAAGTAGTGGCGGTTAAACTAGGACACGCCATAGACAGAGCAACGTTGGACGCAAACAGGCACATTATCAAGGATTCTGAAATGCAGATAGCCGATAACCTGTTTATAGCGCCTTTGACTGATGAGGAGTTCCCAGCGTCAATGGTATTTCTCAACCATAGCTGTGAACCAAATTGTGGCGTAGCTGGCAACTTAATGTTTGTAGCAATGAAGGACGTTAAGGCTGGCGAGGAACTTACATTTGACTATGCAATGCACTACGCTGAGCCTGATTACGCTATGGACTGCAACTGCCAAACAACGAGCTGTCGCCATAGAATAACTGGCAATGACTGGCAACTGCCCGAACTTCAGCGAAAGTATGCTGGTTATTTTTCGTGGTACATAGACCAGAAAATCAAAAACAGCAACACACCCTAATCCAAGATACAAACCTACATCATAGCTCTATCCGCCCACCGTTATTATCACTTATGGACGTTTCGTTTAACTTTGCTAATTTACCGTTTTCGTCTATTTTTTGAAGCAATTCTATCAGCTCAACTAACAGCCAATCGCCGTCAGCCTCTGCTGAGGTTTTAATTTTACCCACAGCAAACTCCACTTCTACTAAAGAAGTTATCAACTTAGTATTAGTGGAAGACAATCAGCCGAAGCTGTGTGGGTAAGCTGGTTTGTTTTATACCCTCCGAGCTTGTAGGGTGGTGCGAGGCTCACGACCTCACGGGTACACCGACTTCCAAAGTGTTGCATATAATTTAGCACTTTTGGCAGTCTTGTGCAATGAGTGCTAGTTCAAAGCCTACCACCTAGAACTAACTACTGACCTTCTGGTTAATAGTCATAAGATTGGGCGTAAGGTGTTCTACTTGCTTCAGCGAGGCGCAAAGACCAGTCGGGTTCTGGATTATTTATAAGCCATTCAGCTATACTCAAGATTGGTTCAAAGAACGGGGCTTCTGCCCGACCATGCTAAGATAGTATTCATGTGGAAACAAACCAAACACGGGCTGTATAAGCAGTTCAACTTCGAGAATTTCAAAGAAGCCTGGGCGTTCATGGAACGCGTGGCGGAGCTGGCCGAAGAGACTCAGCACCACCCCCGTTGGGAGAATGAATGGAGCGTGGTGCAAATCTGGCTTATCACGCACGAGGGCGGCAAAAAGGTCACCGACAAGGATTACGAGATGGCCGACGCCATTGACCGGATCTTTAAGGATACCGGGCCGCTTGGCGAGAAGGCGCCGGATCCTGGCGCTCATCCGGACAAGGTCAAAGTGTTCACCGATGGCGGTTCACGTGGCAACCCGGGACCCAGCGCCAGCGGCTACGTCATCATGGACGAAGAAGATAATGTTCTGGCCGACGAAGGCGTTTATCTAGGGGTTACTACCAACAACCAGGCCGAATATACAGCACTCAAGCTTGCCTTGGAGGAATGCCTTAAGATGGGTATCCGCGATGTGCAGGTCTACATGGACAGCCTGCTGGTCGTCAACCAGATGAAAGGCATATTCAAAGTCAAGAACCGCGACCTCTGGCCGATACACGACGCGATTAAAAAGCTGGCTGCCAAGTTTGACCACGTGAACTTCAGCCATGTGCCGCGGGAATTTAACAAACTGGCCGATGCCGCTGTGAATCGTGCCCTGGACGAGCACCTCAACGGCAATTCTGCGTAGAGCTGTGCGGCCTATTGGCAACCTATTGCCACATTCCTGCTTTGTATTATACGATTTCGTGAAATAACATATATGTTATATTCGCTAACGTGCCTCGAGTATATAGCAATGGCATGTTCACGTATTCAGCGATATGACCATGAAGAACGATAACGACAAAATATGGTATAATACAGGTGGTCAGATTATTGGCTGATCGCGTGGCCATCTTTTTCATAAAGGTGCCACGAGGAAAGTCCGGGCAGCATAGGGAACTGGCAGTCGCTAACGGCGACCGGGGGTGACCCTAGGGAAAGTGCCACAGAAACGAAACCGCCTCAACCTTAGGGCTGAGGTAAGGGTGAAACGAGCGGGGCAAGAGCCCGCAGCCGCGCGCGGTGACGCGTGCGGGAGGTAAACCCTGCCTGCTGCAAGGAGATGGAACCTTACGGGCCTAAAGCCCGAAGTTTCCCGCTGAGGATTCATCATAATAACCGCTTGAGCCGGCCGGCAACGGCCAGCCTAGATAGATGATCAGCACCCCGTGAGGGGTACAAAACCCGGCTTACAGATAATCTGACCCAATTTTGATGGCCAAGGAGTAGCGAACTATATGAGTACGTATCCTGACGGAGTAGATCCTGAAAGTGTGGATTGGGGATTGCATAATTCTGTAGTAGGAGGTGAGCTGTCTATCGAGGAAGCGTGGGACCAAGCCCAAAAACAGGCGATTGACGAAGATGATCCTGATGGCATCGTTAGAGCTGTAAAAGAAGCGCCGAACACGGTAGCGATTGATGCTAGTGACTTGCCGGAAGACGAGGAGGCGTTTGCTGCTACTTTCGCTGAAATGGTTCGTCATATCTTTGAAGGTCCAAATGAGCTCGATATTGCATCAGATCCTCATTTTGTACCCTTCCTTGATGAAATCACTAAAGCCCGAGCACGCATCGGAACCATGATCGCTATGCAGGTCCCAAAACACGAAGTCCAACAAGAGATAGCAGCCTGGGATGAAGAGCATGAAGAGGATCTGCTAGGGCAACTAGTAGTAATTCAACCAATCAGGAAAGGTACCTCACTTTATTACGCTGGACCAAACATGTATAGCGCGTACAGTTTTCCTGCCCAATTAGGCGATGTTCTAGAGGGGCGCATAGGGGGGCTCTCTCTTAAGCAGGGAGGCGGAATATTGCTCGAAAGCGGTGTATACATGAGAGAAAGAATTGACGGAAGACTACTCGAAAAGCCCCAAGAGATAGGTTTTACATATGCACGTATAGAATCACTGATTGCATATGACCAGAAGCAACCTGTACAATTACCCCTTGCGCCAACAAGTTTCTTGTCGCGTATAGCAATCACTATGCCAACTCAATCAGAACAACTTGAGTAAGGCACACACAGTATAGTTCAAACTAAACTTTCTTTTGGGCGGCGTCTATGACGGCGGCGAAGGCCTTGGGCTCGTTGACGGCCAGCTCGGACAGGACCTTGCGGTCCAGAGTGATGTCGGCGCCTTTGAGATCGGCTATAAGTTTGCTGTAGGTGGTGCCGTTCAAGCGGGCGGCGGCATTGATACGGGCATTCCAGAGTTCGCGGAAGGTGCGCTTACGTTCACGGCGGTCGCGAGTTGCGTACTGCAAGGACTTGGTCAATGCCTGCCGGCCACGCCGAACGCTGACACGATTGGGGTGGCTAAAACCTTTGGTAGCCTTGCGGATTTTAGCGTGCCGCTTATGACTGGTGACTCCTCGTTTGACGCGCATCTTATACTCCCAGGTTCTTCTTAATGTTCTTGGCCATCCGGCCGCTTCTGGTGGTCAGGCCGGTCAGGGACCGCTTGCGGCTGCCCCGTTTTTTGCCAAGAAAGTGGTTCATATTAGCGTGGCCCACACGGACTTTGCCGTTTGGGCTAACGCGAACGCGGTCCTTGGTACCGCTGTGGGTTTTAAGCTTTGGCATCATTCTCTCCTTCTGTAGCTGCCTGATCGCCGGTGGCGGGCTTCTTCTTACTGCTTCTGATAACGAAATTCAGTTGTCGGCCAGCAAGCGAGGGCTGTTGATCGACTACTATTGTATCACCAAACCTTTGTATGACTCTCTCGGCGATTTGGAACCCGATCTCTTTGTGCGCCTGCTCGCGTCCGCGGTACACCAGCGTGACCTTGACCTTGTGACCGGCTTCTAGGAACTTGGCGGCTCTGTCGAGCTTGATGTTAAGGTCGTGTTCGCCGATCCGAAGGCCAAAACGGATTTGCTTCATTTCCGGTGCACGGGCGCTTTTGCGGTTCTTCTGTAGCTGCTTGGTGCGCTGGTAATTATACTTTCCCCAGTCTATTATCTTGCAGACCGGCGGATTGGCGCTGGGCGAGATCTCAACCAGGTCAAGTTCCTGTTCCTGCGCGATCCGCAGGGCCTCTTGGTGGCTCAGGATACCAAGCTGCTTGCCGTCTTCGTCGATCACCCGTAGCTGCGGCGCCCGAATCTGTTCATTCAGGCGGGTATATTTGGCTATAACTATCTCCGTTAATCATTATTAGTTTGAACGTACTGAGCATTCTAACAGATGGACTTCCAGAGGTCAACGATATTTGCTATCCTGGGTCACCTGAACCCTATATGTCAGGGCTTCGCTAACGTGGGAAGATGCTATAGACTTTGAATCTTCCAGGTCGGCGATAGTACGGGCGACTTTGAGGGTTCTCATATATCCGCGGGCGGATAGCATAACGTTCCGGGCGGCGTTGTTAAGTAACGTAGCGGCTTCATCCTCCAGCCACCCGTGCCGTTTTATGTCGTCATTGGTCATGTCGGCATTCAACTTATGTGCGCTATTGAAGCGCTCAGCTTGCCGGTCGCGGACTTTTTGGATGCGTCGCACAATATCCTGGCTGGTTCGCTTGGCGGGTTGGGCCAGAAGCTTGTCATGCCGGACTTTATGGACATTACTGCATAAATCAATACGGTCAAGTATGGGACCCGACAGCTTGTGCCGGTAACGCGTTAGCTGCGCGGCCGTGCATTCGCACTGGTTGTCGGAACCATAGTAGCCGCAGGGACAGAAGTTGGCGGTCGCTATAAGAGTAAAATTGGCCGGAAACTCAGTCGCTGCCCGAGAACGGGCCACACTGATCACCTGGTCTTCAAGCGGCTGCCGCAACGCTTCCAGTGCCATACGGTTGAATTCAGGCAGTTCATCAAGGAACAGCACGCCGCGGTGGGCCAGGCTTATTTCGCCAGGCCGGATCTGGGCTCCGCCTCCGGTAAGCGCTACATAGCTGATGCTGTGGTGCGGCGCCCTGAAGGGGCGTCGCGTTATTATTTGTTCGTAGTCATGACCGGCCAAGCTATGCAGGTGGGTGACTTCCAGCGCCTCCTCCCGGCTTAATGGAGGCAGCAGGCCGGGCAGGGCCTTTGCCAGCATGCTTTTTCCGGTTCCCGGCGGCCCGTAGAAGAGTATATTGTGTCCGCCGGCCGCCGCGATTTCTAAGGCGCGTTTAGCCTGGGCCTGGCCCATGACTTCATCCAGCCGCCTGGCGTAAATTTGGCGGGCCGGCGGGTCGGCCCGGTAAGCCCCTAGACCGGTCACTATAGGTTGCAGCGTAGCGGTTTTGGCTAAGTGACCATATAGTTCAGATAAACTGCCGATAGGTATGAGAGTAACTTCGGGAACCAGTTGGGCTTGCCGAAGGTTGGCTGCCGGTATATAAAAAGTAGTGATGCCCCGGGCCCGGCCGGCCAGGACCTTACCGATTATCCCCCGTACCGCCCGGGTAGTGCCGTCCAACCCCAATTCGCCGATAAAAGCCTGTCGCCCGTCCGGCATATTCCGGAGCTGCCCATCAGCCCTTAGAATGGCGACGGCTATAGCCAGGTCAAAGCCGCTGTCAGCCTTGGGTATATCGGCCGGTGCCAGATTAACAGTGATACGCTTGCGGGGTAGCATTATCCGGCTAGTCGAAAAAGCGCCTCTTATACGCTCTCTTGACTCATCAACCGCCCTGTTGGCAAAGCCTACTATGACAATATTTGGCAGATTATTAGACAAGTGGCACTCAATGTCGACTATCGTTCCTTCATAGCCAGTTGCTATGACGCTCTGCACGGCAAAGTCCATGGGACGCCTTTCTTTATATAGCTGAGGGTGTGACGCGTTTGCCGGGCATTGCGTTACGCAATGCCCGGCACAAGTCGAGGTGCCTCACGCAATATGCCTGCGCGCCGGTGCGGCCTGGACCTTGTTGTCGCATCGATACCATGTTCATTTGGCAGGACAAAGTAAAACACCTTGCCCCGGGAAAGACAAGGTGTTTTAACGATAATTTAATGTTTTTGTTACGTTTTGCTTTTGATCGTTTTGGTTTGGTCTTGGCGGGACAACGACTTGCGAGAAATCGTCGTCCCTATTTGGCCTTTTTGTTTTTGAGCACTTAATTTGTTCAAGTGCTATGCTTATCTTATAGAATGCAGCAAAAGCCGTCAATAACAATTATGCTTAATAGTACACAAACCTGTGCATAACTTTCGGACTGTGGCGGTTGACGGCCGCACGTAAACCGCACGAACACGAAATTGCAGCCGGCAAATAGTCCATAAACCGTCCATGATGGACCTGGCTCGCGAGCATACCATAAAAGCATAAGAGTATTGACAATTCGTGCGAGGCGTGCTAGTCTATGTACCGTAAGTCACCAAAACAAAAACGTTCGAACAATGTGGTAACGGCCAAGATCCTCGCGGGGATCGGACTTACGGGCTTACGGACGCGGTGGGTCGGGTCCCCCGAATAACGCTCTATCTAGCCTTACCGGCTAGAGGAGCGGTCAGTCAAGAGCCTGCGGCAACCTTCGGTTGCTCCCAGGTTCACCCTTAGCCGGAGGCGGTAAGCGCTACAATAGTTTATTTTAACGAGCGGATTTATCGCCCCGGCACCATGCCCCCAAGCTGTCGACGCCCTCACCGTTCGGCGGCTTTTTATTGAAAGGTAAGCACTTCCATGCAAGCAATATCCAAATTGTTCCATAAACGGTCGAGGTTGGCAGGCCTGCTATTGGCAGACATTATTATTTTTGGTTTCACGAGCGCCAGCAGTGTACCCTCTTTTATGCTGATGATTGGCTTTGTGTTGCTTATAGCGACGTTTTACAGCTTGGTGCACGGAATATTGACGGCTGCCAGACTTTACGGAGTGTCGGTTAAACAAAAACGGCGGTTGGCCGGTTCTATAACAGGGCTGGTAGGTTTCATAGTAGCAATGCAGTCGGTCGGTGAGTTGAATTCACGAGATGTAGTGGTCCTGCTACTCCTGGTCGTTATTGGCTACACGTATAGCTTTTATAGCAAGCCCGGCATTGATCCTGAGTCGTAGAATTGCCCGCCCTATACAGCAAGCGTAAGCAAGCTGTATAATAAAGGTATGAATCCGCCTAATA
>DAHUYJ010000017.1 GCA_027315225.1 Candidatus Saccharimonadota bacterium
TCGACCCCTCTTTTATCGTTGTCTTTTTCTTTGCGCCACATAATCAATGTCCGTATCTACAGATTACCATAAGCATAGAAACTTGGAAAAGCTTGAAAGCCCCCGAGGCAGGCTAATTACTCCAGGCGGGAGGGATGATACCAGTCGGGGGCCTGGGCCAGGTAGTGGTCCATTTCTTCCTGGGTCAGTAGACCGGCTTGGGCGCCGACTTTCTGAACCACGCCCATGGAATTGACCGGTGCCTGCCGGAGCGCATCCTCTAAGCTCTTGCCTTTAACCAGTGCTGCCACAAAAGCTGACGCGAATGAATCTCCGGCACCGGTGCGGTCAACCGGTGGCGCCGGGTCGGGATACAACGGCATAGAGAACCTGTTGTCGCCATCCGACGCGTAGGCACCGTTCGGACCATCCGTAATCACCACGATTCTCGGTCCCAAGGCATGCAAATGGTTAATGAGGTCATGGATGTCCTCGTGGTTGCCGCCGCCGACCGTAACTGCTTCCTCACGGTTCAGCACCAGCACTTCGCTTCGCTTATAAACACGCTCCAAACGCTCAGCACCGGCTTCCATCTGAAAGGTACCAGGTTGAAAGGCCAGCTTGACATCAGGATTTTGATCAAGCCAATCGGAAACCTGATCGTGATACGGTATGGCGTGGTCGCTGATAGAACTGAAGTAGATCCACTGCGGAACTTCGTCCGGCTTCAGGCTCGGCCAGTGGTAATCATAGGCTTCGTGTTTGATAAGAATAGTGCGCTCCGCCTTATAGCGCAGCACAAAGTGATAGTTACTTTTGTTCTCGGGGTTAACCCGTACAAAACGGTGGTCGACACCTTCTTTCTGCAAGACGGCGATCATATCGCGTCCTTCCTGGTCGCCGCCTACGTTGGTGACAAAACTGCTCTTGAGGCCCAGCCTGGAGAATGCTACTGCTGCGTTGCTGGCATTGCCTACAGCCGGTATGACCTCATGATGGTCAAAAGGAATCTTGGTACCGAACGGCATAGCCAACCACTTGCCCTGGTCATTCTCGTACGTTACGGCTTGGTCTTCTAAAAGTTCTATAAAGTCATCGGTGACGATGTCACCAATACTCATTACATCCGGTTTTTCTGCCATATGCCCCCCTATGGTTTTTATTGTTTTTAAAGTGTGCTCTGCCCCTATTGTGGCAAACACAGGCAATCATTGCAAACACGCTCGTGCTTGCCGCCGTTGTCCCAGGCTTCTACTTTTTGTCCACTACAGAATGGGCGGCCAGCCGAATATGCCTGGCGTCCAGGCCGAAGTATTCCAGCAGTTTGTCAGGCGCGCCGGACTCGCCGAAACGATCCCGCATGCCGATGCGCTTTATAGGTGCCGGCTGCTCCTCGGATAACAATTCTGCGATAGCGCCGCCGAGGCCGCCAACGATCTGCCCCTCCTCCGCCGTGACAACTGCACCGGTTTTGCGCACGCTGGCCAGAATCGTACCGGCATCCAGCGGTTTGATAGTCGGCACATGTACTACCTCTGCTTGGATACCGTCTTTTTTCAGCTCCTCAGCTGCCACCAGGGCCTGGTAGGTCATAGTTCCTGTTGCGATAAGCGAGACATCAGCTCCTTCGGTGAGTACGTACGCCGGTCCAATTTCAAACGGTGTTTTATCAGTTGTGATAATCGGTGTGGCCTCGCGGGCCAGGCGCATGTAGTTCGGCCGCTTGTCAAGGGCCATGGCCAGCGTCGCCTTTTCAGCCTCAACGCTGTCGCAAGGAGCGAGGACTACCATATTCGGCAGCACCCGCATCAGTGCCAAATCTTCCAGCATCTGATGCGTGGCCCCGTCCGGCCCGACAGACACGCCGGCATGCGATCCGATCAATTTAACCGGCCTGTCGTTCAGGCAAATAGTGGTGCGAATCTGCTCCCAACAGCGGCCTGGCATAAATGCCGCGTAGCTGCTAACGAAAGGAACCTTACCCATAGCGGCCAGTCCCGAACCAGTTGTCACCAAATTTTGCTCAGCCACGCCAATCTCTATATAGCGCTCTGGGAATTCTTCTGCGAACAGGCTCATCTGTGTCGAATCAGTCAAATCGGCGCAGGCCGCGACTACATTGTCCCAGCGTTTGCCGGCCTCCAGGAGTCCCCGGCCAAAACCTTTGCGGATCGGCTCGGATGTAAGGTTGCCGCTTACGTCAACTAGGTACATGTCACTCATGTTCGCCTTTTATTTTTCCGCCCAGGGTACGCAGTTCGTGCAGAGCTTTTTTGGCTTCTTCCTTATTCGGCGGTTTGCCGTGCCAGTTAAAGTCGTACTCCATGAAGTCCACGCCTTTGCCTGGAATAGTGTGGGCAATAATCATAACCGGCTTGTTTTCGATAGCGCGGCCCATGGCGCAGGCATCGATCACCGCCTCAATATCGTTGCCGTCAATCTCCAGTACGTGCCAGCCGAAAGCCTCCCACTTGGCCTTGAGATCTTCCAGCGGCATCACCGACTCCGTCGGCCCGTCGATCTGGATGTTGTTACGGTCGGTTATAGCAATAATGTTGTGCAGTTTTTCTTTGCCGGCCAGCATGGCCGCTTCCCAGACATTGCCCTCGTCCTGCTCGCCGTCGCCCATCACCACATACACCCAACGGTGCTGCTGGTTGTCCATGCGCAAAGCCAAAGCCATGCCGCAGGCCTGGCTTAGTCCGCTGCCGAGCGGGCCGCTGGTGGTTTCCATGCCCGGCAGACGCTTTCGCTCGGGATGGCCCTGCAAGCGCGTTCCAAGCTGCCTGAGCGTCATGAGTTCCTTTCGGTCGAAGTAACCGGCGTGCGCCATGGTCGCATAGCGCACCGGCACGCAGTGGCCGTTGCTCAGCAGCAGAATGTCGCGCTCCGGCCAATCGGGATTCTTGGGGTCATGCTTGAGAATATCGAAGTACAGCGCCGTGAAGATATCGGCCAGCCCGAGCGGCCCGGCGCTGTGCCCGCTGCCAGCGTGTTCCAGCATCCGGATAATGTCTTCACGGATGTCGTTGGCGATCGTTTCCAGCTGGGCTAGCGGTAGTTTTTTAAGCATGTGTACTTACAGCTTACATCACGCAAGCAAGAGCATAAAACACTTTAATTTTGTTAAAATAGTGTTATAATATGTTTATGCGTATGGCTGAGCTTTTTTTATCCTATGAGCGGCCCAAAGGGCGCGATCCGGGCCAGGCACAGGTATTGGTTCGAGCCAATTTGGTTGAGGAGGCCGGCGGTGTTCCCGAGGTCGATTATGAAAATCTGACCCGGATGTTCTCGGGCGAGCAGCTTAACTTTAATCCCGACCGGCTGCCGGTAGCGTCACTTTATTTTAGCGAACATCCGTCGCCCGAAGCTATGAATGTTCCGCTCAATCATGCATTCAGGATCGGCCGGGTGTTGCATGTTAACGCCTTCGACAATGAGAGAAGTTCTGGCGATCAAATAGACTCCGAACTCGTTATGGAGCGGCTGATCCAACGAGCCGCCATTTATGCGCGGTCCAGAGCCGGAGAATTACCGGATTATACGCCGAGCCAACGCGTTAAGCTGAGGGTTGCTATGGCAGGCGTGGGGCTCTTGGGCTACGGTCTCGTGACATCGTGGCTGCCAGCAGAAGTGCCCGGTGTCCTAATGAGCACTGTAGGTTTGTCGTTCTTGGATGAACGAGCCGCCCATCTTAACAAACTGGTGGCGCCAATGGTCGATATGCTAATGGGCGAGCATTCACAGGACATTACCTTTCCTAAACAACACTAGAAGTCAGGTCAAACAATTGCCTGTAGCGGACTGCGGGGTCATCGGATTTGTGAATAAACCCGCCGACATTGAGAACATCAGCACCAGTTTGCACCAGCTGTCGGGCATTCTGGTCGTTCACGCCGCCGTCCCAGGCAATCTCGATGCCGGGCTGGCGCTCGCGGACTTCGCGGACTTTCTCGAGAAGACTTAGGTCGGCGATGCTGCCATGATGACCTAGGTTACCGCTGAAAATCATTACGTGGTCAAATGCTTGTAAAAGCGGCTTGACCGAAGCGACAGTGGTGGCCTGTAAAAGCCCCAAGCCGGCTTTGATACCTGCCTCACGTAACTGACCGGCAAACTCAGCGTGATCGACATCGGCTTCGGCATGGATGATTACCAGATGGGGCTTGAGCTTGATGAGCTGGGAGAGTAGGGGTCCGGGCCGGCGGTACATAAGGTGCAAATCGGCTGTAAGCCCCGGTGGCCACCAGATCTTGTCCAGTGGCGGAGAGACAGTCGGCGCGAAGTCACCGTCCATCAGGTCAATATGAATTCGCTTGGCAAACGATGAGACTAGCTCCATCTGTTCCCTATATGAAGCCTCATCGTAGGCCGTGACCGTTGGACAAACCACTGCCATATCAGCCCGCCAGTTCATCTAACTTGCGAATTCGGCGAATGTGCCGTTCGGCGTCGCTGTAGGGCGTGGCCAGCCAAATCTCAATGGCCTGCTTCATCTCGTTAAGATCGAGGAACCGGCCGGACAGGCTGAGTACATTGGCATGGTTATGCTGGCGGCTCAAACGGACAATCTCGTACGGGTCGTCGCTGCGGGTGCCTTCGGCGTCAACGGCAGCCTTCGCCACTACCGGACCATAAAATAGGGTACATCGAACACCTTTGATACGGTTTGCGGCCATGGCTTCGCCCTGTCCGCTGCCACCGAGGATAATGCCAGCCTGGCATTCACCCTTGGCCACCGCCCGGGCAGCCGGAAACATAAAGTCCGGGTAATCATCGTCGGGGTCAAGGCTCTTGGGACCAAAATCAACATATTCGTGCCCCAACGACTGGATAAAAGTCTTCAGCTCCTGCAACGCCTCGAAGCCGGCATGGTCTGTCGTAACGGCAATCTTCATAGCCTAATGATAACCTCAAGAAAGCCTGCGGACAAGCAGGATCGGCATCATTCGCAAGCGAACGCTGCCCGGCGCGTGAGCCCGAGCGCTGAAAGCGCGTTTGCGGAGAATGATGCCGATTCCAAGCGTCATTCAGGCTTTTTTGTTATGGAGAAGGCGACCGGCGTCGGCTACGACCTCAACCAAGCGGTTGGAATAGCCCCACTCGTTATCATACCAGGCCACAACTTTGAGCATAGTGCCCTCAATAACTGAGGTCAGACGCAGGTCGACGGTTGCCGAATGGCTGTTTCCGATAAAGTCGCTGCTGACCAGTTCCTCATCGGTAACGTCTAGGATGCCCTGGTAATATGGCTCTTTGGCAGCTTGCTTAAAAGCTTCGTTGACCTCTTCGACCGAAACTTTGCGCTTGGTGATGATCACGAAATCGCTTAAAGAAACGACTGGAGTAGGCACACGGACGCTCATGCCTCCGAAGATCCCCTGCAGTGCCGGCAGCGCCAAT
Source organism: Candidatus Saccharimonadota bacterium (assembly GCA_027315225.1). Classification (GTDB taxonomy): domain Bacteria; phylum Patescibacteriota; class Saccharimonadia; order Saccharimonadales; family UBA4665; genus DAHUYJ01. The sequence continues at coordinate 5,386 of DAHUYJ010000017.1, forward strand.
CCGGCGGCAATAGAGGCTCCTGTAGTAGTGGGCACGATATTCTCGGCCGCGTTTCGGGCCTCGCGAAGGTCCTTGGCCGGCGCATCCTGCAACCGTTGGCTGGCAGTGTAGCTGTGGATGGTCGTCATCATGGCCTTTTCGATACCGAAATTATTTTCGATAACGGCCGCTACAGGCGTTATGCAGTTAGTGGTACAGGAAGCATTGCTTATGATGTCGGCGGCGCCGTCCAGCTTATCTTCGTTCACGCCCAGTACTACGGTGGTGGCATCACCGGCGTGGTCACCTTTGGCCGGGGCGCTGAGGACAACCTTTTTGGCGCCGGCTTCTATGTGGGCCTTGGCCAGTTCCGGCTTGACGAAAAACCCGGTGGACTCGATAACGATGTCAACCTTGTGGTCCTTCCACGGCAACTTGGCCGGGTCTCTCTCGGCGAGCACCACGACATGTTTGCCGTCTACAATAATCCCCTTGTCGTCGTAGCCGACTTTCTTGTCGTATGTCCCGTAGTTGCTATCGTGCTTGAGCAGATGGGCCAGCGTTTTTGTATCGGTCAAGTCGTTGATAGCGACGATTTCCAGATCGCTGCGCTCGAACGCCACTTTAAAGGCGTTCCGCCCGATTCGGCCAAAGCCGTTAATTGCCACGCGTGTCTTCATATGGTCTCCTGCTTTTCTTTTTTAGTTTTATTATTGTTTATTTTTGTAGTTTACATTTTCTATTATAGAAGTCTGCGCAAGTCACTGCAAATCAGCGGTCAACTTCGCGGCCTGAGAATTCTGGCAAATCCAGCAGCTGGGCAACGCTACCCAGGTCTCTAAACAGCTTCCGGCTGGCTCCTAGGTAGTCATAATCGTCCATAACGAGCGCTTTTACTTCGTTAAAATCCATTGCCTGCAGTGTTATCTTTTCGCCCGGATCCAACTCAGGAGATTGTTGGTCAGTAACCTCCCAGGCCAGCAACACGTACACAAACCATTCGACTTTGCGGTATGGCTGCCTAACCTCAACTAATCGCCAGTTCTTGAACTTATAGCCGGTCTCTTCCAACATTTCGCGCTGCGCAGCGGCCAGCACGTTATCGTCCCCAGGATCAATTCGGCCGCCAGGAAAGCTCCGTCGCTTGCCGAGGTGCGGCTGCTCGTCCTCGATAACCAGGAGTTTCTCGCCAGCTACGCCGATCACGCTGACCGTATCAGTCCGCTTGAGCATCTCAAAGGTGTGCTCGGAACCGTCAAACAGCTTCTGGGGCCACTGATAGACGTCAAAGATCATTCCCTTAAAGGCCCGCCGGGCCTGGTCGGGAACCAATACCGCATCCGCAGGTATAATCTTCTGCATGGTTACTTGTCTTGGTAGCGCTTGATGGACTGCGCAATGATCTTCTTGGCGTCTTCTACGTCTCCCCAGCCAAGAACCTTTGTAGTACCGGGCTTCTTGAGATCTTTGTAGTGGTTGAAGTGCTCGGCGACCTTTTGCTGCCAGCGGCCGCCAAGGTCACGCAAGTGCTTGATGCTGTCCCCGGTATTACGGTCATCGACCGGCACTACGACAACTTTGTGGTCCATATCGCCGTCATCTTCGAAGTTCATAATTCCTACGATCCGGGCTTCCAGCCAGACACCGGTCGGAATCGGCTCATCACATACTACAAGCGTGTCGAGTTCGTCGCCGTCTTCGTCCAATGTCTGCGGGATGAATCCGTAATTAACGGGCTTGGCATAAATACTTGGCTCGACCCGGTCCAGCATAAAGACCGCACGCCCGCGGTCCCACTCGATCTTCAAAAAGCTGCCCTTGGGAATTTCTATAACAGTATTAACTGTGCCGCTACGATAATCACCCGGTTCCAACACTTGGTTAAAGTCAGCCACTTTCTCTCCTCTCTAATCTTACGTCTGGCTTGATATTTTTATACTTTCGGTAAGAGACCGTGACCTAGGCCTCGTTCGAAAGTACAAAAATAGCTTGCCAAGATTATTGTACACTATAGTGGATGAAGATTATCGGCCACCGCGGGGCTCGAGGGCTAGCTCCGGAAAACACCGTTGCCGGCCTGAAAAAGGCAGTCGGGCATCATGTTGATATGATCGAGTTCGACGTGCGCGTAACGCATGACGCCATCCCTGTTTTGCACCACAACGCCGAGGTGATTGACCCAAACGGCAATAAGTACAAAATCAACAAGTATTCTTACCGAGAGCTCAGGGAGCATAAACCGGACCTTCCCCGACTGAAAGAAGCCTTGGAGGCGGTTGGCCAACAGGTACCACTATATATCGAAGTTAAGCCACGCGAGCCAGTAGCCCCGATAGTTCAGGTTATCAAAGAATGCATCGCCCAAGGCATGCGCCCTGGCCACCTGTCGCTGGCCTCCAAAGACCAAAAAGCCCTGCTGGAGCTGCATGCTGCCCTGCCTGATATCCAAAAGATAGTTATCGAACCGTGGAGCGGCGTCCGGGCCCGCGTCCGGGCCCGCCAAGTCGGCACCAATGTTGTCGCCATGAACCAGTTGTGGCTCTGGCGGGGCTTCATCCGGGCTGCGAGCCGGGGAGAACGGACACTGTACGCCTACACCCTGAACAATCCGCAAAAAGCCAGACGCTGGGCCAAGTATGGTCTGGCCGGTGTCATTACTGATTACCCGGACCGTTTTGAGGACAAGTAATGCCGGGCCCAAACGTCAGAATATGTGATCTGTTAGAATAAAAGTATGCGAGTCGTCTTCGAGCGCGCCCGGGAGGAAGCCGCCAACATAACCACATTCTACTTCCGGCCTGAAAAGCCGGTCCACTACACAGCGGGCCAATTTACTGAGCTGACGATCCCTCATAAGCACCCCGATAAGCGCGGTATCAAGCGCTGGTTTACCCTGTCATCCCCGCCGACTGATGAACTGCTCAGCATTACTACCAAATACGCCGGCAATGACAAGAGCAGCTCGTTTAAGCGGGTCCTTTTCAAGCTGCAACCTGGGACTGAGCTCAACATGGCCGAGCCTATGGGTGATTTCGTACTGCCCAAGCTCATCCAGACACCACTAGTCTTTGTGGCCGGCGGAATTGGTATTACGCCGTTTCACAGTATGCTGGATTGGCTGGCTGCAACCGGTGAGCAACGCCCTATTAAACTTCTATATGGAGTGCGGAGCGAAGACGAGATCATCTTTCAAGACACTTTTGCGAAAGCTGCCGTTAAGTCCACCATAATGGTCGGCGAGCCTTCGGCGGCCTGGGGCGGTGAACGCGGCCGTCTCAGCGCAGAACTGATTCTGGGCCTAGAAAAACCATCCGAAGACACTCTGGTCTACGTATCAGGGCCGGAACCTATGGTTGAGCACTTGGAGAAAGACCTCAAGAAAGCCGGCCTCAAAGAACGCCAACTGGTGCTGGACTTCTTTCCTAACTATCCTCCCGAGTACTAATTAACGCTAGCGTACGGACTCGTATACAGGCGAAGAGGCTTCGACCTTGCGCATGACAATTTGCCACAACTGCATTTGACGAGCCCGGAACATGCCAGCACAAGCCAGCAAGTAGAAACTCCACATCCGATAAAAGTGTTCATTGTAGCGGTCTTTAATTTCAGGATAGTGTCTGATGAAGTTGCGATACCAAGCCATCAGCGTCTTGTCATAATACGGCCCGAAGTTATGCACATCTTCTATAATAAGCCGTTTTTCGACGGCATGACTGATTTGTGAGAGTGTCGGAATAACACCTCCTGGAAATATGTACTTGTCCATCCAAGGGCTTGTTCCATATGCTGCTTGATTATTGCCGATGGTATGATGCAGCATAATTCCGCCGTCGTTGAGCATCCTTCGGCACTTGCCAAAGAAGATTTTGTAGTTCTTAGGCCCTACATGTTCCAGCATGCCTATAGAAACGATACGGTCAAACTTGCCTGTCATGTGCCGATAATCTTTTTGCAATATGGTAACTGGCAGTCCTTTTGTGCGTTGTTTGGCTAAAGCGACCTGTTCTGCCGCCGGAGTAATGCCGGTAACTTTAACCTTATACTTTCGAGCTGCGTATTCGGCAAAACTTCCCCAGCCACAACCTATATCGAGCACCTTCATGTCTTTCTTGAGGTGCAGTTTGCGGCAGACCAAGTCCAGCTTGGCCTCTTGCGCCTCATCAAGCGTTTTGGCGCCTTTCCAATAACCGCAGCTGTATGCCATGCGCTTGTCCAGCATGCGTTCATACAAGTCGTTACCGATATCATAGTGACGCGAGGCATTATGCCGGGCCTTTCTAGCTGTCTGCTGGTTCAATAAGAAAGAACGTGCCGCCAACAATGCCATAGTCGGATTAACGGATACTTTGCTTCTCAAACCAGCCGTTACGAGCCGTTCAATTAACACGTCTAGCCGCTTTACATCCCACCAGCCGTCCATGTATGATTCACCTAAGCCAAGCTCACCGGTACGCAAGACACGACCGTAAAAGCGCTCATTATGGATCTGCGGGTCAAACGCCTCTTTACCGTTGGGCGTAATACCTGCCGTTTTTAATAGTCTCTCTATAGTTGCTTTAGAATCTGCCATAGTAAAGCCAGTGTAGCAAACTGTGGCGTCGTTGTTAAACGTAGCTGGCCCTGACGGCTAACGGTCAAAGGTGGCCTTCTAGATACTCGCGGATCTTGAGCGCTGCGGTGGCACCTTCGCCGGCAGCGCTGGCAATCTGCATAGTCGCGCCGCTGCGAATATCGCCGGCGGCAAAGACCCCTGGCATAGTGGTATGCAAGTCCTCGTCGGTTTTAATGAAACCGATTTTGTCCAAATCGATTGGCGAGCCCTTGAGGAATTGCGAGTTCGGCATCAAGCCGACAAAAACAAATACGCCGTCAGTCGGAAACTCAACCTTTTTACCGCTGGCCTGGTCGATGCCGACAACCTTGGTTACGGCGTTATCCTGGCCGACGATTTCGTTAGTTGTAGTGCCTAAGTGGACCGTGACCTTTCCGTCATCAATGAACTTCTGTAGCTCGCCCTGTAGTACATCGCTGGCTTTGACTGTTGATCGTACCAGCATATCGATGTGCGAAGCGTAGCGGGTCAAGAAGATCGCCTCCTGGACCGCCGAATTACCGCCGCCGACCACTACCAGCTTTTTGTCCCGATAGAACGCGCCATCACAGGTAGCGCAGTAGTGTACGCCCCGGGCATAAAATTCCTGCTCTCCTGGAACCCCGATCTTTTTATAGTCGCTACCGGTAGCAATCAGGACTGCCCTGGCCAGCATATCTCCCTCGGTTGTCTCCAACCTTTTGAACTCGCCTTCATCATGGATGGCCAGTACTTCGCCCAGGTCAATAACCGCGCCGAAGCGCTCGGCCTGTTTGCGCAGCTGGTCGGACAATGTCAAACCCTCTACTCCGTCAGGAAAGCCGGGGTAGTTGTCGATCTTGTCGGTTACTGCAGCCAGGCCGCCGACTACACCGCGTTCCAGAAGCAGCGTCTCAATATCTTCGCGCGTCGTGTAAATCGCCGCCGTCAGCGCCGCCGGACCAGCGCCTACCACTATCACGTCGTGCTTAGGCACGTCTTTCTTATCTGCCATAGGCCTCCATTGTACCAATAAATTACAAAAACTTTCTTTGAGAGTGCAGTGCAAGGGAGCATTGAGGCTGGGAGTGAGCCGTACTCATAATAAAGTACTGTAAGCGAAGCCCGTAAATGCTGACCACCGCAATGCGCCTCAAAAACAGTTTTTAGGCGACGGCGGGAGCCAGGCGGGCTAGATTGTAACCCACTATAACTTCCTGCGAATCATCCTGCATGGTAACTACCGTGACTGGTACGGTCATAGCACCGCTCAAGTTTAATGCTTCGGCCTGGCGGTGAGGGTGTTCGTCAAGGTTGACCTCGTCGTATGTCATGCCCTTCGCGCCCAGGTACTTTTTGACCATCTGGCAGTAGCCGCAAGTGTTGGTGGTGAAAATAGTGATGTTTTTTACCATGTTGGTTCCCCTCTTTAGAGCGCCTGACACCTCGCCGCGTCTCTCTCCTTACGGCTACAGTCGTCCCGTCGATAAGCGCTTTTGTTTATTTTAATTGTACTTTGATCAGAACAAAGCTGATTGCATAGATGATTATATATAGTGCTTAAGTGAAATTCAAGACACTACATATTGTGTTTTTTAGTACGTTTGCTGTTTAGAACTAGCTACTTGGATTTTCCGATGGAATGAACGGTTACGTCGAAAACCAGACTGGCGTTTGCAGGGATGCCGGAACCAGCCGGAGGATTAGCGCCATACGCCAAACCTGCGGGTATTAATAGCCGTCTGGTGCCCCCGACTTTCATGCCCGGGATTCCCTGCGACCAGCCAGCTATGACCTGGCTGAGGCCAAATGTTACCGGCTGTCCTGTGTCTTTGGAACTCTGAAAAATAATGCCCGTGCTGGCCACAGCGCCCGTATAATCAACCGTCACGGTGTCGCCAGGCTTAACCGTCTCACCGGTACCAGGTGTGAGATCGATTTCCTGGAGTTTACTTATTGCAGGTACTGGTGTGAAGTTGGCTAGCTTAGTCCCTTGTAACTTTGGCTGGTTCTGCACGTTATTACTCCCCGATTGGTTTGATTGACTTGTATTGCTGCTGTTTGCGCTGTTAGCGGAGGACTGCTTGCCCTGCTGTACAAAAGTGAGAATCACGGCTACTGTTAGCGCGGATGAAGTTACCAAAAAAAGAACCGCGCCAAACCCTGCAAATGCTCTCTCCCTCTTTCGTGTCATTTTGGTCTCTCCCTCTCTTTATTCCATCTAGTATACATGCAAATCCAGGTATTTTGCATGTTCTGTCGATGGCCGTGACCTAGGCCGAGACAGAAGCGTGCAAAGGACCCTGGTTTTACGAAGGATAGCTGTTACCGGCGCTGGTAACAAACAAATCGTGTGGATGGCTTTCGCTCAAAGAAGCGGTGGTTATGCGGCGCAGTACAGCAGTCTCCCAAAGTTCAGGAATGGTCCGGGAACCGACATAATAGAAACCGGAACGAACGCTCTCCAACATGGTCTTTACTACCGTATCCAGCGGGCCGCTGCAAGGGACCAGGCCTTCGACGCCTTCGGCAATTAGCACGCTTTTGGCGCTATAGCTTTTGCCATGAAACTCGTCTTCGGAGCTGATTTGTTTGCCACGCTCCATAGCCCCGATCGAGCCCATGCCCCTGTAGCCCTTGAATGTGTACGTCTTAGCGCCGTTAATTATACTGCGGAAACGGGCCGGCACCTGGTCCCTGGTAAACTCTACGGTTTCGCCAGGAGATTCCTCGGTAGCCGCAAACAAGCGGCCCATCATGACAGCCGAAGCACCGGCAGCCAATGCCTTGGTGATATCGCCGAAGTAATTGATGCCGCCATCGGCTATAACCGGCACTCCATGCTGCTTGGCGACAGCGGCCGACTCGATAATGGCAGTCAGTTGCGGCACACCCATGCCGGATACGATACGCGTTGTACAAATGGCACCCGGACCCATACCAACACGCAGACCATCAGCCCCAGCTTCAATCAGCGCCTCAGCACCTTCGCTTGTCGCGACATTGCCAGCTATAACATCAACCTTATGATGTTTTTTAATGAACTTAACGGCATCGACGACGAATTTGGAATAGCCGTGCGCCGAATCGACGACAATCACGTCAACTCCGGCCTTGACCAGGGCGTTGACTCGATCTTCGTACCCAGGGCTGGAACCGACAGCCGCGCCGACTGCTGCTCCGGCCTTTTTGACTTTGGCAACTTCGGCAACCTGCTCCTTAATAGTAAGGTTGCGGTGAATGATGCCGATGCCGCCGGCTTTGGCCAGTGGAATAGCCAAGGGGCTTTCGGTAACGGTGTCCATCGGCGCCGACACCAGCGGCACGCGCAGCTTGATATTGCGCGTCAGCCGGGTCGAAAGGTCAATCTCAGAACGCGAAAACCCGGCGTAGCCGGGCTTAAGCAGTACGTCGTCAAAGGTCAGTGTAGGCTCAGTGACAAGTTGCATAATCTATTCTAAGCCTGAACCACTAGCTTTGTCAAAGCCTCACACGCGCTCGGCATTAAGTTTCGCCTTGGCAGCGGCAGCGACTTGATCGAGCAATTTGTTGACTTCGTCGTCAGTCAGGGTCCGCTCGTAGCTGGCAATGTCCAAACGTAACGTGACGTTTTTGTGCTCTTTAGCGCTTTCTGGCTGGTAGATATCAACGGCCCCGAGCTCCGCCAAGGTGTTTTGCGGTTTGTGCTCATTGAGCTCGTTTTGCACTGCGTCGAATAACTCCTGGTAGGCTAAGTCAGCCGGAACTTTGAGCGTGATGTCCTGGATGACCTTGGGGAACCGTGTGAGCGGTACGTAATGAACGCCGCCAAGCACCTTTTGCAGTGCTGTCGTGTCAATTTCAAAACCGGCACAATACTTAGGCAATTTTAGGGCCTGCCTGGCACTCGTCCGGAACTCGCCGATAATACCCAGGTAAGCGCCGCCTTTTATGTGCACCATAGCGGCACGGCCGGGGTCATACGGCTGCACTACGGCGAATTTTTGGGCGCCCTCTCCGACAGGCTTGAACTCAAGGGGTGCTTTGACCAGCTCAGTCAAGTATTTACGGGCCTGGTAGTAAGCAGCGCCTTGTTTCTTAAGCTTATCGGCCGCGGCCACGACTAGCCCGGTGAACTCAAATTCCCGCGGCAAGCCAGCCTCGTCCGCACCCTGGTCAAGGCCGTGCACTTTACCAAGCTCAAAAAGCGCGAACTCGTCATAGCCGGCCTTGATATTGCCATGAACTTTGTCGAGCAAGCTGGGCATGAGACTCAGCCGGTAATACTGTAGTTCCGGGCTCAGGGCGTTGGCGATTTGAAACGCCTGGTTTTTGTCCTGGCCGGCTTTGTCGAGCAAGCCGCCGTGAACAAAGCTATAGGTGAGCACCTCACTACTGCCGGTTTTGGCAAGTGTTTGGCGAATACGGGTTTTAAGCGTGAGCAGGGGATCCTTCACCGCAGGCACCAGGTCGCGCTTGGGCAATTCCACGGGCAAGTGATCGTAACCATAGAGACGACCGACTTCTTCAACTACATCCTCACGCAGCTCGATGTCAGTGCGCCAGAACGGCGCCGTAACAGTAAGCTCGTCACCTTTGATATCAACCTCGAACTCGACATTTTTGAGCAGCGATTTTATCTCCTTAGCCGGAAGTCCTAGACCAAGGCGTGAATTAATGAAGTCCGCCGATAACTTGACAGGCACATGGAGCGTTTGGCCGCCCAGGGATTCGTCAAGATGTTTGTCGTCGATGACCGGACTGGCGACCTTGCCTCCGGCGTGCTCGCGGATTTCATCAACGATTTTGGCTAGTACGGCCAAGCACTGCAATGGCGATTGGCCTTTGGTGAAACGGGTCACGGCATCAGTGAACAATCCGTGCTCCATACTTGTGCGGCGAACGGAGTACATATCAAAATTGGCGCATTCCAGAATAATGTTCGTGGTGTCCTCGTCGACTTCGGTGTCGGCACCGCCCATGACCCCCCCGATACCGATCAGTTGTCGGTCGGTGGCTATCATGACCGCTCCGGGGCGCGGCTCGATTTCTTTGCCGCTCAGCAGTTTGATCTTTTCGCCTGGCTTGGGGTTACGCACGACAATTGCCGCAGCGTCGCCACCGCTCAGAGTTTTGACTTTGTCGTAGTCGTAGGCATGCAGAGGTTGTCCGGTCTCCAGCATAAAGAAGTTGGTATAGTCAACGATGTTATTAATGGATTTTTGGCCTACCTTGGCCAGTTCCACCTGAAGCCAGACCGGGCTTGGGCCGACTTTGACGCCGCGCATGGCGATGGCCGTAAACCGCGGAACAAGTTCTGGCAGCTCGTTCCTGACATAAAGCTCAAGCTCATCTGTTTCTGTGTTTGAAAGTTCCGGCTGAGGCCTGTACCAGTCAGGGCTTTTGAAGGGTATGCCTTGAATGCCGGCCAACTCGCGGGCCACGCCCAAAAATCCGAAACAGTCGGGCCGGTGGGTGAACATTTTGTTCTCAATATCGAATACCATGTCGTCCTTGAGCCCGAAAGCCTCCGCAAAGTCAGTGCCGGGCTTATGGTCACCGTCAATCTCTAGCAATCCGGCGTGGCTGTCGCCGAGTGCCAGCTCCTTGGGCGAGGCCAACATGCCATTACTGACCACGCCGCGCAGTTCACGAGCCTCAAGCACGAATGGGTCCTTGCCTACAGTGTCCGGCACAGTTGAACCTGGCGGCAGCCAGGCAACGATCAGGCCTTCGCGAACGTTAGGCGCACCGCACACGACCTGAACATAACCGTCATTATCTCTTTCTACACTTTTGACCGCGCCGCCGTCATCAATATTGCAAACATGCAGCTTGTCGGCGTTAGGATGCTTCTCGCAGCCAATGACTTTGGAAATAACGATTCCTTCATATTTGTTGCCTATAGCAATTATTTCGTCGATGCCGCCAAGCTGGGCATTGACCTTATCAATCAGCTCGCCGACGCCAACGGCCGCCACGTCTTCGGCGCAGCCGTATCTCTTACTCATTGCCCGGATTGTGCTCAGGCTGACCTTCATGAATTGAACCTCAATTCACCTATAGTAGCCGGGCCGCTCTCAACCAGACGAACCCACACCGGCTCCACTATCACATAAACCTGAGAAGTGTCGTTCAGGTACCTTTTGGCACCCGGCTGCTTATAAAAGTGGTACTTAAGTCTTTCCTGCAGCTCGTCTTCGGCAGGCATACGAACCTTGCCCTCGTACTGCAAAGACCGGTCTCCGTCAAAACCGAACACTAGCGCGACGTTCGGACGTTTGGCAATATTTTGGAATTTTCGCGATTCTTTGGAAGTGCCTATAAGGATCTCCAATTTCTCGTTTTCGGAAAAGGCAACTACTGCAGACTCAGGGTTACCCTGGTCGTTAACGCTGGACATCACGCAGAGAAACTTATCTTCTAAAAACCTTTTTGCGTCCTCTTTTTTCATGCGAATTGCCTCAAAAAGTCTAAGCGGGCCGAGTGGAAGTAGCGGACGTCTTCAACCCCGTATTTCATCATGACCAGCCGGTCGATGCCGCCGCCCCAGGCAAAACCTGTGTACTCATTGGTATCTATACCTGCGGCATGCAAAACTTTGGGGTGAATCATACCGCAACCGAGCAGCTCGATCCAGCCGGCCTGGCTGCAAATCTGGCAGCCCTTTTTATCACAGAACGGGCAACTGAGCATGAACTCGAATGACGGTTCGGTGAAAGGGAAGTAGAACGGGTTGGTCCTGACCTCTAGCTCCTTGCCGTAATATTCCTGCAGGAACGTCTTGAGCGCAGCAATCAGATGGCCAACGTTGACCCCCTTGTCGACATAGACGCCTTCAAGTTGATAGAACGTGTGCTCGTGCCGGGCATCAAGATCCTCATTGCGGAAGACGCGGCCGGGAATAACCGCAGCAATCGGTTCGCCCTTCTCGAGATTTGGCTTGAGACGCTTCAGCACGCGGTTTTGCATGGTCGAAGTGTGCGCCGGCGCGATGAACGGCCGGTTTTGCTTGTCCTTTTGGACTGTCATGAAGGTGTCATAGTCGTCACGGGCCGGATGACCCTCGGGAAAGTTCAGGCTGCCGAACATGTTGAAGTCATCGTCAATCTCGCGCGACTCAACGGCCGTAAACCCCATACGGTAGAAGATATCCAGAATCTGCGCCAGTTCGGTCATCAGCGGATGTACGCTGCCCTGCCCGCTATCGAGCAGCCGCGGCCGCGCATCAAAAGGAGTATTGGCATCAAACGGTGCCGTTGTATCAATCGGAGGCAATTGTTCCTGCTTGTCGCGGGCTCCTGCCAGCAGGCTTTGAAGCTCCTGGCGCAGTTCATTAACCGACTGGCCAAAGGCTGCCCGCTCCTCTGCCGGCAGGGTCTTCAGCTGATCGAAAAGACTCTTTAGCTCGGGACTGCGCAGGGCTGTCTGGTCACCCGTCCGGGCCCGGTCTTTTAACGCTTCGGCCAATTTCTGGTCAATCACAATATAGTAATTGTACCAGAGTGAGTATCGATAAACTTCACCGGCAAACCGCCAATGCCTATATACTAAGGACTATGCCGGAATCATCCGACTTGTACAAACAGGCCAAAGCGGTCCTTGACATGAACGACCGCGGCGCCTACACCCAACCGGCACACGGGCTGTACCCGCACCAATGGTTATGGGACAGCTGCTTCATCGCCATAGGGCTCAGGCACCTGGACACGGAGCGCGCCAAACTGGAGCTGACCAGCCTGCTCCGCGGGCAGTGGCACAACGGTATGCTACCGAATATCGTCTTTCGTCCTGACCCGCAGTACCGTACCGACCGCAACATGTGGCGAAGCTGGTTGAACCCGTCAGCTCCCAACGACTTGGCTACCACAGGCATTACTCAGCCGCCGATGCTGGCCGAGGCCGTCGTGCAGGTCGGCGCCAAGCTAAGCCGTACGGAACGCCGCAGTTGGTACCGCCTGATGTACCCTTCTCTAGTAAGCTATCACGAGTGGCTATACCGGGAGCGTGACCCGCATAACGAGGGCCTGGTACTGCAGGTCCACCCCTGGGAGACCGGCCTGGATAACACCCCTCCCTGGATGGCCGAACTGCACGAACATCAGCTGGCCTGGTGGATCCGCCTGATAGAGAAGTTCCGGCTGGAATGGGTGATCGACCTGTTCCGGCGGGATACGCGGTCGGTCCCTGCCGACGAACGCTTTTCGGCCGTGGAGTCCGCCGCCATGTTCACTATCCAGCTGCGATTGCGCCGTAAGGCCTACGACATCGATAAAATACTGGACCACTCCATGTTCGCCATTGAGGACCTGGCCTTTAACAGTATCTTCATCCGGGCCAATGCCCGTTTACGGGAGATTGCCAAGTCACTGGATAAGCAATTGCCCGAGGAGCTCCTCCAGCAAATGAAAAAGACCGATAAAGCCTTCGAGGACCTCTGGGATCCCTATTCGTCACAATATTACTCCCGCGACTTTATCACGCACAAGCTGCTTAAAACCCCGAGTATTGCCACCTTGCTGCCGCTGTATGCCGGTTCAATTGCCAAGGAGCGGGCTGGCCAGCTGGTCAAAATGCTGGAGAACAAACACCTGTTCGGCTCTGCCTATCCCGTGCCGAGCGTGCCGACCAGCTCGTTTTGGTTTCATCCCAAACGTTATTGGCAGGGTCCGTCCTGGGTCAACACTAACTGGCTGGTTATCGATGGGCTGAGGCGTTACGGATTTATAGAGCATGCCGAAGCGCTTAGTGAAAGCACACTGGAAATGGTGACCCGCAGCGGCTGTTATGAGTATTTTGACCCGCTCACCGGCGAACCGGCCGGAGCTGGTAACTTCTCCTGGACTGCTGCCCTGGCGATCGACCTCTTAAAAACCGACAAAATTAAGTAACCAT
>DAHUYJ010000018.1 GCA_027315225.1 Candidatus Saccharimonadota bacterium
CGAAGAGGCTAGTAATTACCAGCCGACGGGCCGGAAAGCCCGTCCGCCCAAGTCGCGTACCGTCAAAATGGCTACAGAAGACCCCCAGACTCCACCCTCTTCCGCGACCGTCGTCAGCCAAAAGGTATATGTAAGGCTTGCGAATACTACCGACGAAGAGACACTCCTCTCGCTCAAAGCGGCGATTGATGCCCACCGGGGAGAAACCGAGGTTATCCTGGTGCTTGGTGAGGCAGCGGCCAGACAAGCTATAAGGTTGCCTGGCGGTATAGACCACGAAAGCGCGGGCCTGGCTAAACTCAAAGAGCTTGTCGGCCCTGGCAACCTGGTTATTCAATAATCAGCGGATAATGCCGCCGGCCCGTGTCAGGACAAAACCTGCGGTAAAGATGAACGTGATAGCTATATCAAGCAATGGGTGGTGTGCGACAAAGCCCTCTCCCTCCAGCACAAGCCGCTTTAGCCGCAAGCCGTGACGGGTGATAAACAGCGCAAAAGCGGCACCGGCCAGCGCTGAGACAGCCAATGCGCTCCAGGCTGCCTGCCCCCCGGTTAGCAGCTGGATTCTTGAAACCGGTTGGGCGGTAGAGCCAGCCGTAGAAACGCCCTGTACCGTTGGCGGGTTTGAGACTGACCCCGTATTTGCCGCGACCGCGGAACCCGCTGGTTGGCCATATTCGGCGACCACCACAATTTCGGGGCCTTCCCCTTGGTAATCAGCAGAACTGGCCACCCCGAAACCGACATCCTGGTACTTGCTGTCCAGAATATTCGCCCGGTGCTTAGGGCTGTTCATCCATCCGGTCACCGTATCGGAAGCATTACTAAAGCCGTATGCCAGGTTCTCGCCGGCTGAACGGTATTGGTAGCCGGCAGCGGTTATAAAACTCCAGGGAGTCCGGCCGTCCGGAGTATTGTGGGACCAGTAATTGCGCCGTACCATATCATTGGCTTTAGCCTGCGCCGCGGCTGTTAGTTGTGCGTTGATGGTCAGTGGCGTTTCGTGGTCGCTTTGCCGGTTCGCATTGGTAGCGTTAAGTAAGGCATTGTTGCTGAAATCACTTTGAGCACCCAGTACCCCGGTGTGCGACCATATGCTGTTTACGACCAACCCTAAGCCTACTATCAGCAGCATAGGCAAATACGGCCAATATGTCTTGAGGTAGGTCTTACTGTGCCGGTGATGTTGTGCCCGGCGTTTTTGGGTGTGTGTGTTTGGTTTGGGCCTGGTTGAAAGCGCCATGTTTTATCTTTAGGTAGTTCTCTTGGATTATATCATGTCAGCTGTCAAAACGGAGGTGATACAGTGCCATTGCGGCCGCGACGGAGACATTGAAAGATTCCTTGCGGCCGAACATCGGTATTTCTAAAATATGGTCGCACGCTGCAAGAATCTCCGACTCCAGCCCCTCAACTTCGCGCCCAACCAGCAATGCCAGCCGCTCCGGCGGCAGGAAATCATCGAGATTAACTGAGCCGGTTGCCTGCTCCAGGGCAGCTAAAGCATAGCCGCGGCTTTTCAGGCTGGTAAGCAAGGTGCGGACATCTGATTCGTGCCTCCAATCAACCGATTGCTCGGCTCCCAGGGCTGTCTTGGTGATACGCTGGTTAACCGACGCGGCTTCGTGTGGTAAACGGCTGTCGTTACCTCCGGCCAAAGGGTACGGCGTGTATCCGGTCATGTAGAACCGCTCAACACCCAGGCCGTCAGCTGTACGTAGCAAGGAACCGACGTTGTGCGTGCTGCGTACATTATGGGCTATCAGTATCAACTTTCGCATAGAGCCTACTATACAACAATGAGGGTTGCTGTTGAGCCAGCACGCTTATGCTTTATACTAGTAGTACGATGAGCCAGGATGCCAGATCAGACGAAGAGCAAGCCACACAACGTCGGGCCCGGGTGCTGGGAATGGACTACTATGATACCCGCATTCAGGAAAAGCCGCTGTATAAAGATATCCTGAACGTTTCCGAATTGCGCGATACGAGGGTTATTCCCCTAAGAGCCGACCGCAGCAACCTGCTATTGGGCGTTACGACTACCACCTCGCAGCAAACCATGACGGACCTGACCAGGCGCTTTCCGGACCAGCGGGTGCAGTTCACGCTTATTTCTGATGCTGGGTTCCGCGAATATATGCATCTCTATGACCCGCCGCCGCAAGTCGTGTACCACGATATAGAACTCAACCGGGCCAACGACAAGGAAAGGGTGGGACAGATTTCATCCATGCTTGAACAGGTCCGGGCCGATGATATGCTGGCTTATCTGGTTGCGCAGGCCCATCACTTGAACGCTTCTGACATACACTTGGAAACCCAGCCCGAAGATGTCCGTATCCGGTTGAGAATTGACGGCGTACTGCACGAGGTCGCTCGCTTGAGTCCGGATAAGTATCGTGTACTCATCTCTGCCGTGGCCAGTGCCGGCAATGTATCTACTTCGTCAGACGAGGCCCAACAAGGGCACATCGCCCAAAAAGTAAAGATGGCCGATGGTAATGAAGTTGACGTTAACGTGCGTCTGGAGACGGTTCCCACGATCAACGGTATGGATGTTGTCATGCGACTCTTCAACATGGACCGCACTATGTACACATTAGACAGGTTGGGCTTATCGGATGCCGAGCGGCACGTGGTCGATGACATCATCGCCAAGCCGAATGGTTTGGCGATGATAGTCGGCCCTACAGGTTCGGGCAAAACCACCACGCTGTACTCCATGCTGAACTCGCTAACCAGCGAAGAGCGCAAGATCATTACCATAGAGGATCCGGTAGAATACCAGTTTCCGGGTATTACCCAGATCTCGGTCCAATCCAGTGAGTCCGGGAACGATAACAGCTTCGCCAGCAAACTGCGTGCAGTATTGCGCCTAGACCCGGATATCGTAATGGTTGGCGAAATCCGCGACATGGAGACCGCCCGGACGGCGCTGCAGGCTGCCCTGACGGGACATTTAGTGCTGGCAACTTTCCACGCCGGTTCGGCGGCCGGGGCTTTGACGCGCCTGGCCGACATCATAGGGCAGAACCTGCTCTTCGTTTCGGCAATCCGCCTGGTCATGGCACAGCGCCTGGTTCGCCGTCTCGACGACAAGACCAAGCAGGCCTACTCTCCATCCGAGAGCGACTGGAAGCAGATTAATGACGTGATCGATACGTTGCCTGAAGGCGTTGAACGGCCTAATCTGGACGGCCTGCAGCTCTATAAGCCCGGCAAGTCCGAAGACAACCCCTACGGCTATGAGGGGCAAGTGGCCATCCGCGAACAGTTCACGATGAGCGATGCTATCACGCACCTGCTGACCGATCCGAAATCGTCGGTCAACACGCCGGCCATTGAAAAGGCCGCACATGCCTCGGGTATGCTTACTATGCTGCAGGACGGCATGCTAAAAGTAATCGCCGGCCAGACGACCCTCGATGAGCTCTACCGCGTAGTCGACTAGCGCCGTGGCTTTTGGCTGTTGAAAAAAGTAAACAATTCATGTACAATCTACCGGATATGCAAGACGTTATTAAAAAAATTAATGCGCAATACAAGAAGAATGCCGTTGTTGACGTCAAAAGTGGCGATACGGTCCGCGTACACCAGAAAATCCGTGAAGGCAACAAAGAACGGGTCCAGATTTTCCAAGGTTTGGTTATTCGCGCCAGCCAAAAAGGCGGTCACCTGAGCCGGATCACCGTGCGCCGGATTGCCAGCGGCGTCGGTGTAGAAAAGAGCTTTCTGCTCCACAGCCCGCTGGTCGTGCAGGTTGAAGTCGTTAAGCGCAGCCGCGTTCGCCGGAATTACCTAAGCTACATGCGGGAACGGTCCGGCAAATCGGCTCGTATGACCGGTATCGAGTTTGACCGCGAAGCGGTTAACGCCGTTCATGACGAAGCATTAGAGGCCGAAGAAACCAAGCTCCGGGAGCAAAAGGCCAACGAGGCTGCGGCCAAGGCTGAAGCCAAAGCCGCCGAAGAAGCCGAGCTGGAGGCCAAGGCCGCCGCAGTCCAAGCCCGACACGAACAGGCTGAGGGCGACGAACCTAAAACAGAGTAGTCATGATCATTGTAGGGCTGGACGAAGTGGGCCGCGGCTGCTGGGCCGGCCCGCTGGTAGCTGGTGCGGTCATGCTTGACCGGCCATCTGTCCAACCGATAAGACCGGCCGGCCTGAAAGACTCCAAGCGTTTAACTAAAAGCCAGCGGCAGGGACTGGCGGCGGATATTCGGATCCAAGCCGCGGCCATAGGGTTAGGGTGGGTAACGCCGGCCGAAATAGACGGATTCGGCTTAACTGAGGCGGTGCGAACGGCTATGCAGCGGGCGTTTAGTCAAGTTCGTGAGGTAGTAACAGTCTATGACGAGATTATTATCGACGGCAACATAAATTTTCTAGCTGAATATCCTAAGGCGCGGGCGGTTATCAAAGCTGACGCGAGCGTACCGGAAGTCAGCGCGGCCAGCATTATCGCCAAGGTCGCAAGAGATGCATATATGGTGGATGCTGCTGTTCAGTTCCCCGAATACGGGTTCGACCGGCATGTCGGTTACGGTACGGCGTTGCACCTACAGATGTTGAAGCGCCATGGGGTGTGCGAACTGCACCGCCGTTCTTTCAAACCAATACGAACCCTGGCTACCTGGTAGGCAGCTGTCCCTGTTACAATACCCTGCATGACTACGACGGAAACCGGCCGAAAAGCCGAAAAGGCAGCAAGACTGTACCTGGAAATGCGCGGGTATGAGGTTATCGAGCTGAACTGGCGGCGGCCTCGCTGCGAGATAGACATCATTGCCCGCAAGCGAGACGTTATTCACTTTGTGGAAGTCAAGTACCGTTTCAACAACGAGCAGGGCGGCGGATTGGAGGCTATTACACCCACCAAACTGCAACAAATGCGCCGGGCGGCGTGGGCCTGGGTAGAGGAAACCGAATGGCGCGGCGAATACGTTTTGTCGGCGATAGAGCTGGCCGGCCCGGACTTTACCGTTATGAGTTTTATCGAAAACGTGTTTTAAAGCAGATACTTGCGGACGGCGACCAGGTCGCGCTTCTTCCAGGCGGCCTGCCAGGTTATGGTCTCGATGGCCTGCCTGAGCGGCCGTTCCAAGGCCGGACTTATATGCCTTTCGAAAAAAGCCTTGAATTCCGGCAGGAACGTTTCGTCGCTGAAACCTCGTGCCGCGTACGTCGGCAGCCGGAAGAATCCCAGGTCGCTGCCGAGATTCTTTGCCAGCCAATCCCAGTTATCGACCATCCAATCCCATGTCAGTCGGCGGGCATGGCGGTTCATGAAGCTGTAGGCTATCCAATATGACGCGTCCTGCAGCCGGACATCCCGGCCGGTTACTTGCTTCAGGGCTTTTTTGATGAGGACGGGTTGCTTAAAACCGGTCAGCGCGCCGGCCAATGTCACTCGCTCCTCACTGCTGGAACTGGCGTTATGCATGGCCAACATCTTGTCAAACTCAGTTGTGCCGCCTTGCCTGGCAACTGTACCGTATACCACTCCGCGCAGGTCAGGGTGGATGTCCTCGGGCTGCTTCATTTCCCGAAAGCGCCGCAATGCCTCTTGGACGACGGAAGGCTCTTCGCCGTATGAGGACAGGCCGAGGATAGTAGGCCTGAGCAAACGGTCAAAATGACTATCGATGTCCTGTTCGTCCCAGCCTAAGCGGGCCAACTGCTTGGAGGCCAGTTTGCGAACATACGGCTTGAGGCCGTCACGTACCTTGTCGTCGTCCATGACCGCCCTGATACTGGCGATGCTAGCGGCCATGACGTCCCATACTACGGAACTGGCTTCATCGGCATAGGCTTCCAGTAACTTGAGTGCATCCGCAGTCGGACCGTATCCTGCCTTGGCCGTCTCGAAGGCGTCCCTCAATAGGCCGAGCCGATCCAGTTCATTGAGCTTGCCTGCATTGACACTGGCGGCCAGCCGCTTAAGATGCTCTTGATCATACATAGTCTGGAAGAACCCGGTGCGGTTGTGGTTCAGGAGCAGGTTGTCCAACGGTTGCGTCGCCTCAACAGTTTGGCTGGTCTTTTCAAAACTGTCACAGGGCAGCTGTATGCTTGGCAGCAGAGGGACGGGCCAGTCTGTTTGTTGCCTGGCCGCTTCGGGATTAAGATAGAACCGCTCCTGCCGCAGTCTCAAAGTATTGCCGGCAACATTGGCATGCAAAAGCGGGTAACCGGGCTGTGCGGTCCAGGCATTCATGAATTGCTTGACCGGCTTTTTGGAAACTTCCTCCAGCGCGGCCCACAAGTCGAGAGTATCGGTGTTGCCGTACGCATGGCGTTTCAAGTAGAGCCGCAAACCATCCCTGAAGAGCGTGGCTCCCAGATACTCGTGCAACATCAATAGTACGCTGGCTCCCTTTTCGTAGCTGATAGCGTCAAAGATGGTGCGTATCTCCTCAGGGTGATTGATTGTCATTTCTATAGGATGGGTATGCTCAAGAGAGTCGAGCTTGAGCGCCAGGCTCTGTTCGTCAACAATGAATTGCCGCCATACCTGCCAATCCGGGAAGAGATGGTCCACGGCCAGCCAGCTCATCCAACTGGCAAAGCTCTCGTTCAGCCACAGGTCGGTCCACCAGCGCATGGTCACCAGGTTACCGAACCATTGGTGGGTCAGCTCGTGGGCTATGACATTGGCAACCCACTGCTTAAGGTGAAGGCTGGTGTTCTTAGGATCGACCAGCAGCGCCTGTTCGCGAAAGGTGATGCAGCCCCAGTTCTCCATGGCGCCGCTGGCAAAGTCAGGCAGGGCGATAAAATCGCACTTGGCCAGAGGGTAAGGGATGCCAAAGTACTCATTATAAAATTCCAGCGTCTTAACCGCGCAGTCCAGGGCAAAATCGGTAAACTGTACATTGTCCGGGGTGGCGTATATGCGCACTTGTACGCCCCCTTTGGTCTTAGTCTCCCGGTATCCAAGTTCGCCGAATACGAATGCCAGCAGGTAAGTTGACATTTTGGGCGTAGTCTCGAAGCTGGTTACCCATTGATTGCCCCTAGTTGTTTGCGCCTTTACAGGAGTGTTAGCGATGACTGTTTGGTGTGCAGGTGTCGTCAGTGTCAAGTCAAACGTTGCTTTGGCTTCGGGCTCGTCTATGCAGGGAAAAGCTTCGCGCGCGTAATGGCTCTCGAACTGCGTGGCGATCAACTTTTTGTCCTTGCCTTCATGTTTGAAAAAACAGGGGTAAATACCATTCATTGGACGTGTTATGGAACCCTCGAACTGCATAGTTACAACGTATTCTCCAGGATAAACCATCCCCTCTGTGTGCAGGCGCACCTCGTCGAGACTGTTTTGGGTATTTATTCTGCTGACAGTCAGTGTTTGCTCGCCCTTTTTGTCGCGCTTAATAATGGTGGCAGCAGTAATCTTAAGTCCTTTTTGGTGAAAGGTCAGGCGCTGCGACGGGCGTCCGACCTTACGGCCGTTAATGGTGGCCGTGCCATTAAAAACCATAGACACCGGATCCGGTGTCAACTGTAACTCATACTGTTCCGGCTGAAACTGCTCGTACAGCCGCGTAACTTTTTTGCTCATATACCCACCAGTGTACCATGATGAAGCCTGTTGACTTCAAGAGAGGCTCCCTGTATAATAAAGTGCGTACGGATCCGGCCAAACAGGTCGGATTTTTTCATGCCCAGTGCCCTAAATCCATTATTCATTAAGGAATTCACAATTTAGAAAAAGTTAAGAGAAAGGATCAGACATGGATCTTGATATGAAGCAACTGGCAGTCGCCATACGATCGATTGCCGAAGAAAAAAATTTACCCGAGGACACCGTCAAAGAAGTTGTCGAGCAGGCGCTGGCAGCCGCGTACAAACGCGACTACGGCGACCGCGAGCAGGAGATTCGTGTAAACATGAACCTCAACACCGGCGATATTGACGTGTACGTAACGAAAGAAATCGTTGACAAGGTAGACAACCCGACGTTTGAGATCAGCGTGGCTGAGGCGCAAACGCACCGCAAGAATGCCAAGGTCGGCGAGACGGTGGAGATGCACGAACAAGCCGAGACTTTCGGCCGGGTAGCCGCCCAGACAGCCAAGCAGGTTATCCTGCAACGGCTACGCGAAGCCGAGCGCGAAATCGTCATGGCTGAATACGAAGATAAGATCGGCACAGTGATTAACGCTACTGTTGCCCGGGTGGAAGGCAATATCGTGCGCATCGATCTGGGCCGCGCGCAGGGGATTATGCCGCGCAGCGAGCAAATCCAAGGGGAACGATATTACCCGGGCCAACGCCTTAAGGTATATCTGAAGGACGTAGAACGCGGCTTCCGGGGACCGCAGTTGGTAGTGAGCCGCGGCAATAAGGAGTTTATTGAATGGCTGTTCCGTGCCGAAGTGCCTGAGATGGAAAGCGGTGCCGTTGAGATTAAGGGAATCGCCCGCGAAGCCGGGGTACGCAGCAAGATCGCCGTGGCCAGCAATGTTCCGGGAGTCGATCCAGTCGGTACGTTTGTCGGCGGCCACGGTACCCGCGTTAACGCCGTGGTTGGTGAAGTCGGCGAACAGGAGAAAATCGACATCATCATTTGGGCCGAAGACCCTATTGAATATATTACGCAGGCGCTCAGCCCTACCAAGGTCAGCAAAGTAGTCATCGATGATAAGAACCATAAGGCCCGCGTCATTGTGCCTGAGGACCAGCTAAGCATTGCAATAGGCAAGAACGGCCAAAATGTCCGTCTGGCCAGCAAACTTACTGGGTACGAGCTGGACATTGAAGCTGACAAAGCCACTTCCGGCGCCGACGGGGACAGGGAACAAGAACCGAGCCAGGGCAAAGTCCAGACCACTGAGTTGCCCAAGCAGCCCAAACTCAAAAAGAAAAGCGAGTTGGAGGGCTCTTTGCTGGAAGCCATTGAAGAGCACGGCGAGTAACGGGTTTCCCGCAAATTGACCAAGTTAGCACTCTTGACCACGTCAAGAGCACTAACGTTGGCTTGCCGCCAGAACTATCTGCTAACGGTAATTCTGGCGGTTTTCTTTTGCGGTCCTGCTGCGTGGTAGCTACGGCTACCATTTGCTCTGGTCCTCAAAGAGAAACCACCAGTCTTACCTGTCAGATAGCCCTGTCAGCAAACCAAGTTAGCACTCTTGACGTGAGAGTGCTAAGTGCTACAATGAGAGTAGGCTTTTTCTTTCACCGGACGCCAAAACGCCGTTAACGAGAAGGAGAAAACTTTATATGATGCCAAGCACGCCGGATCCCAATTTTCAGGATTTCTTGAACCATTTAACCAACAACGCGCTTCAGAGCCTCAAGCATGCGGATGCCATTGCCCGCAGTTTCGGCAGTGCATATGTTGGCACGGAGCACCTGCTTCTCGGCCTATTGGCACAGGATGGCAGCATGGGCGCCAAGATTCTTGAAGGCGCCGGCGTAACGCTGGACCGGGCCCGGTTGGCGCTGAACCTGACGCCTAAGGCAATGGTAGGCAATGTGGGCGCCCGGGGACTGAGCGAGACAGCCAAGCTAACCCTTAAGATGGCTTACGATACAGCCCAGGATTATTCCCAGGACTATTGCGGTACCGAGCACATTCTGCATAGCATACTGTCGCAGAAGAATGCGCGTGCTACAATCCTGTTGCGTGATATGAACGTCGACGTCGACGCGCTAACTAATGAGCTGGAACACTTCTTGAGCCGTCAGCAGTACGAGGAGCAGGAAGTAAGCGGTGACGGCCGGCGCCGGAGCAAAAAGCCCGGCAAAAAAACCGCACTGGAGTTCTTTGGTACAGACCTGACCAGGGAAGCCCGCCAGGGCAAGCTGGATCCCGTCGTCGGAAGGGATAACCAGATCCGCCGGCTTATCACTATTTTGAACCGCCGGACCAAGAACAACCCTGTGCTAATTGGTGAACCGGGCGTCGGTAAGACTGCCATTGTCGAAGGCCTGGCCCAGAGAATTGTGGCCGAGGACGTGCCGGACGCGCTATTGGACAAGCATATAGTCACCTTAGACTTGGCCGGCATGATCGCAGGTACCAAGTATCGCGGCGAGTTCGAAGAACGGCTTAAAAAGGTTATTGCTGAGCTGGAGAGGGAGAGTCGCACCATTGTCTTTATAGACGAATTGCACCTGATTGTCGGTGCCGGCGCTGCCGAAGGCGCCATGGACGCCGGTAATATACTCAAGCCAGCCCTGGCCCGCGGCAAAGTCCAGCTGATCGGCGCGACTACGACTTCTGAATATACTAAATACATTGAAAAGGACGCTGCATTGGAGCGCCGCTTCCAGCCGATCCAGGTACCAGAGACTACACCAAGCGAGACCCTGGCTATTCTGAAGGGCTTGCGCAAGCATTATGAGAACTTCCATGGCGTAACGCTCAGTGACGAGGTATTGGATGACGCGGTTATGTTGGCGAGACGCTATATAAACGACCGCTACATGCCCGATAAAGCCATCGACCTCATTGACGAGACTGCCGCGCACTTGCGCATCGACAAGGGCAAGACAAGTCCGGAGATACGCAAACTCCAGAAAGAGCTGAAGTTGGTGAATGCCCAGATCGAAGACGCAGTGGACGCTGAAGATTACGAAAAGGCGGCCCGGGCAAAGACCCGCGCCTCGCAAATCAACGAGGAGCTGACCGCTAAACGGGCCAACAGCAACCGAACCAAGCGCCTTACTGTTACCGGCGAAGACTTGGCTGACGTTGTGGCGCGTATGACCGGCGTACCAGTCAAAAAAGTCATTCGCAGCGAGGCTAAATACCTACTGAACCTGGAGAAGACACTGTCCAAGTACATTGTCGGCCAGAATGAAGCCGTAGAGGCGGTGGCCCGGGCGGTACGCCGGAACCGCAGCGGCATCAGCAGCGAACGCCGGCCTATAGGTTCTTTCATATTTCTTGGCCCGACCGGTGTAGGAAAGACTGAGCTGGCCCGGGTTCTGGCCCGCGAATTCTTCGGCAGCGAAAACGCCCTGGTCAAGATCGATATGTCCGAATTCGGCGAGCACCACAATGTGGCCCGCCTGGTCGGCGCTCCGGCTGGTTATGTAGGCTATGACGACGGAGGCCAGCTGACCGACAAAATCCGACGACAACCGTATAGCTTGGTGCTGTTCGACGAGATAGAAAAGGCCCATCCCGACGTCTTCAATATGCTATTGCAGATGTTGGAAGACGGCTACCTGACCGATGCCAAGGGACGCAAAATCGACTTCACGAATACTATCGTCATCATGACCAGCAACATCGGCGCCGAGAAATTACAACGAGAAGCTACGCTGGGGTTCCAGGCTGCTAAACCTGACGAGCTCAAGAATCTGGACACCTTGCACGAGACCAACAAGACGCACGTCCAGGACGAGCTCAAAAAGATACTGCGGCCCGAGCTGCTAAACCGTATTGACAAGACTATAGTCTTCCGGGCGTTAACCCACGAGGACATCTACAAGATCATTGACTTACAGGTTGACGAGCTAAGGGCCAGGTTGCAGCGCAAAGGCTACAGCTTACAACTGAGCAGCGGTGCCAAACAATATCTTCTTAAGAACGGCTATGACGCGCACAACGGAGTGCGGCCGCTCAGGCGCTTGATCCAGGATACGATCGAAGACCACTTGGCGCTGGATATATTAGACGAAAGATATGGAAAAGGTGATATCATACAGGTAACAAGCAAAAACAGCAAGCTTACCTATGCCACTGCTACCGAATAAAGCCACGCATCGTACAGCCCGAATATTCCCGTTGACGATAGGGCTGCTCGTTGTGGCCGCGTCCGTCTTGGCGGTGCTCAATCGGCAAAGCTTGGAAGATTGGTGGAAGCTGCGCGGATACCAGCCGCCGGCCGATGTCGCGCGTCTAGCCAGCCAGGACACCATGAACAGCTACACGCGTCACCTGTTCTACCTCAATAAACCTCAACTGCTCGGCACGGTTACCAGTTTTCGGAGGCATTGCCCCGAAAACAAAAATACGATTGTACTTGGTTGCTATCATCAGGGACAAAACGGCATTTTCATTTATAACGTTTCTGATCCGGCACTGGCTGGCGTCCAGCAGGTAACTGCCGCCCACGAAGTGCTGCATTCCGTGTACGCCAGGTTGAATTCCAAAGACCGCGCGCAGCTAGATTCCGAGCTCGAAAACTTTTATAAGCACGACTTGCACAACCAGCGTATCCAGTCGGAAATCAAGCTTTACCAAAAGACCGAGCCGCACGATGTCATGGACGAAATGAGCTGTACCTTCGGCACTGAAGTTGCCAAACTCCCTGCCCCGCTGGAAGCATACTACAAACGGTTCTTCACCAACCGGGCTGCGATTGTGGCCTACGAGCAACGCTACGAAGCGGCCTTCACCTCGCGCCAGAACACCATTAAGAGCGACGACGCGCAGTTGGCGACCATGAAAGCGCAGATCGACAGCCAAGAAGCCGCACTGACGGCCTTGCTCAAGAAGATTGATGTAGACCAAAACCGGTTGGACAGCTTATTGGCAACCGGCCAAAACGCCGCTTACAATGCGGCCGTGCCTGGCTATAACAGCGAAATCGACACGTACAATGCCGGGGTCGAAGGCTTGCATAGCAGTATTAATTCATACAACCAGCTGGTAGATACCCGCAACCAGGTTTCCGGGCAGTTGACTACGTTGGCCGGTGCCATTGACACCCGTCTGACCACAAAATCGACCAAATAGTTCATAAATCGATGCTACACTTTTAGCAAGGGACTTCTAAAAGGAGGAGCTTTGACAAAAAAAACGGCTACGAGATATATATGTAGTAACTGCGGAGCGGTGCAGAGCAGTTGGAGCGGCAAGTGCCCCCAGTGCGGGGAGTGGAATACTCTCGAAGAGCACATGACTGCCTCTGCTATAGCGGGGAGCGTGGCTGCCGGCCGGGTTCTCTCGCCGCAGTCAGTATCGAAGTCGGCTGCGACCGATAAAGAACGGCTCAAAACCGGCATTATCGAGATTGATGATGTCTTGGGCGGAGGCATTGTAGCCGGCAGCGTCAATTTATTGGCAGGCCAGCCCGGAATCGGCAAAAGCACGCTGTTATTACAGTTGGCATACGCTTTGGCAGGCAGGCCGAATACGCCTGTATTGTATGTAAGCGGAGAAGAGTCGGCCCACCAGGTAGCCTTGCGCGCCAAACGACTTGGCGTCAACGAGTCCGAATTACAGCTGGCTACCAGCACTTCGGCTGATGATATCGGGGCAACAATTGCCGCCGGAGGCTATCGCTTGGTCATTGTTGACTCGATCCAGGCTGTAAGTTGCGCCGCCATCAGCTCGGCGGCCGGCAGCGTGTCGCAAATTACCGGCAGCTCGCAGTTGCTAACGCTGGCCGCCAAACAAACTAACACGGCTATTATCCTGGTCGGCCACGTTACGAAAGAAGGCTCCATAGCCGGTCCCAAGATACTGGAACATGCCGTTGACGTTGTATTGCAGTTGGAAGGGGACCGCTACGGCGGCTTTAAAGTACTTAGGGCTATAAAAAACCGGTTTGGCCCAACAAGTGAAGCCGGCATCTTTGAAATGGTGGGAGAGGGCCTCAAACCGGTCGCCAATCCGTCAGCTGCCCTACTGGCCGAACGGCGGGTCAGTGACGGTTCTATCGTGCTGGCAACGCTGGAGGGTACCCGGCCGCTTTTGGTCGAAGTCCAAGCTTTGGTTAACCGTACGTCGTACGGCTATCCCAAGCGGGCAGCCAGCGGCTTTGACCTGAACCGGCTCAACCTGCTTATTGCGATGCTGGAACGGCGTACCAAACTTAGATTGGGCGAGCATGACATTTATATCAATATCGTAGGCGGCATCCAGATCCGCGAGCCGGCCGCCGACCTGGCCGTCTGTTTGGCGATCGGCTCGGCGGCCAGGGGCTTGCAGCTAAAGCAAAACGCTGTAGTATTCGGCGAAGTCGGCCTGTCCGGGGAAGTCCGCCACGTGCCACATGCCGACAAGCGGCTTGCCGAGGCTAAAAAACTAGGGTTTGATGGTGCCATAGGACCGCGTCAAAAAAGCGGAAGGAAACTTCCAGGATCACATGAAGTAGCTGATGTGCGTGGCGCGCTCAACCAGTTCCTGGAAAAAGACTAGGGTGCTACCCCTAAGCCCTATGGTCCGCTGCTAACGGTGACAGTCGCCGATTGGTCGCCGTTGCTGTCTTTCACGTAGACTGCTGTGGCTGGCGGGGCGCTTGTTATTGCCGTCTGACAAGACGAGCCACTGGTAGGTCCGCAAATGGCAGCATCGTTGCTTGCATCATACACCGTGAAGCTACCGCTGCCGCCCGTCCAGGTAAAGGTCGTATTACCGCTACCGGTGCTTGCCGAAGCCGAGAAATTGTTGATTGGGCTTGCGGCGGTATAGCTGAAAGGCTGGCTCTGGTCGCCCTGGTATAGGACGCTATCCGTTACCATTGCCTTTAATGTACCGCTCCCTGTTGACGTCGGCGTATAGTTGAATGACACGGTACTGGGCGAATTGCTGACGTCAGCGCTATGGATAGTCTTACCGTCCAGAGTGAAGACCAGCCTGCCCGGGTAGTTCGGGTATTGCGGATCTGACAAAGGATGAGTGCCTTGTGTTACGGTGGCGGTAATGGTGCAGCCGCTAGAAGGACAATTTCCGGGAGCTGTTAAGGTTACTGTCGGCGGGCTGTCGTTGCAGTTGTGTACGTTATCGGTGGCTGTCGGACTATTGTTGCCATTGGTGCTACTACTACCGTTGCCTATATTAGGCGTACCGCCGTGGAAGAGGTCAACATTCCACGAGGTAGCGTTACCGTTGTAGATAACCTCCTTGGCGTCTGCCGGCGTACAGCTGGTAGCCAGTTTGCCGGATACCCTATCGATTGTCTCGGACGTGGCCTTGCCTCCGTTGCCGCCAATATACCAGCTAGGGAAGAGGTCCTTAGCGGGACTGGGCTCAATATCGCCATAGTGGATATGGTTACGCACAATAAAGGCCGGCAGCACTTTAACGTCTTTAGGCTGGGTCCAGTTTACCGGTTTAAGACCTTGATGGGCCGCTACCATCATTCCCTCTGTCAGTGGTTCCGTTAAAACTTCCATTGGCGCGCCGGTAATCTTTTCTATGTCTACATTCCTGGTATGGTTACCAACCCAACTGACTGTCGCGTATTGTGTTGACCAGCTGGTCATAAGGCCGTCAAAACCATCATTAGTGGTTCCGGTCTTGACCGCGAAGTCCCAGCCGTCATAGTGCTGGAATTTATCGCCAGCCTGCGGGTCAAGCCGGCATGTCGTGGCATTACAACTACCAGGAAGGTAACTGGCGTTGGGATCGGAGAGCATGTTGTCGACGATGTACGCGGCATCCTGCTTGATAACCTGTTTGCCGATAGGTTGCTTCCACTGGTACACGGTTTTGCCGGCGGCATCGACAATCTTAAGAATAAAGGTTCGGGGAATAGCCTTGCCTTCACGGGCTATCGTAGCCAGGCCATTGACGTGGTCGTCCAGGTGCAAGAAGCCTCCGTCTCCAATGGCGGATGCGGCGTAACACTGGGATGTATCAGCATTCGTGGCCGTACTCATATTAGTACCTGCCTGGTAACAATTGTAGGTCTTCTGGTTATGGCTCTGCAGGTACGTATTGTCCATCATGGCAGAAGCCGTTGAGATGACGGTATTAATTGAGTCAACGCGCCCTGGACTCTTATCGTTTGGTTTGGATTCAAGCATAGCTTTGACCGCGGGAATGTTGCGTGAACCACCAAGCGCGTAACGTAATGTAATCGGACCCGGCTGAAGAAAGTCATAGTCCTGGAGACAGTTGCCATTACCTACAGGTGGAGGCTGCGCATGAATTGTACACGGATAGCCCGGCAGGGGCCCTTCGGCGTCGTAAAGTACGGAGCCAGCGCCGACATTATTATTATTGTTAATAAACGTCGAATAGTCGTAGGGCTTGAAGCTGGAACCAGGCGGAATCAAAACCGATGAGGCGAAGTTGATTTTGCCGTATTGGGGGTTATTAAAGTTCACGCCGCCGACCATAGCCACGATCTGCCCGGTTTGGACATTCTCGGTTACATTAGCCTCTTCGTCGGCCAAACCGGCTGTCTCCCTTTGGATATGCGTATAGTTCTGGGCTACGAGCTGGTCGTCTTTCTGTTGCAAATTCATGTCCAGCGTCGTAATTACTTTCCACCCTCCCCGCTGTACGGTAGTGGCTCCATATTGTTGTTCCAACTGCTGCTTGGCAGCTAATACAAAGTACGGCGCCTTGATGTCGTTGTACTTTGACGATAGCGGTTGCACTAAAGCGAGGACGTTAACCTTTTTTGCCGCCTGGGCCTGGGCCTTGGTTATATAACCTTGCAGGACCATTTGATCAAGTATGTAGTGTTGCCGTCCTATAAGTGCCGGCTCACTAAAAGTTGGGGTAGTGACAGCCGGGTTGAACTGTGGACTGTCGTAAGGGGAATAATAACTGGGAGACTGTGGAATAGCGGCTAGCATGGAGGCTTCGGGCAGCGTAAGATTCTGGGCGCTGGTATGGAAATAATCCTCGGCGGCGCTCTCTACACCATATTCTACGCCACCGTACGGGGCAATATTTAGGTATCCGGTTAATATGTCACTCTTGGAATATTCGCGACCCAGCTCAACGGCCAGGATTAACTCTTTGATTTTACGCGTTATGGTGCGGTTGTCGGTCCAGTTCTCATTGAGCTTTACCACCTGTTGGGTAATCGTTGAACCGCCTTGGACCGGACCGCCGCCAAAGGCATCATTGAAGGCTGCCCGTATAATCCCGCGCACATCGAATGCACCTTCTTTGTAAAAATTCTTATCTTCGATAGCGACAGTCGCTTCTTTCATGTAAGGCGAGATCTGGTTACCTGTAACTGGGATACGCTT
>DAHUYJ010000019.1 GCA_027315225.1 Candidatus Saccharimonadota bacterium
CGATAAAAGAGGGGTCGAGCAATGACCCGTTTTCTCTCCGAAGCCTTGCAGGCACCGGAGCCATACTTTCGCCATGGCCTCAACCGGTTGGAAGCGGCCAACGGACACCCCAATGCCGACATCCGTTTTAGCAATGAGATTGTGCGCGCCTCGCGGGCCAAGTTGAAGCAGCTGGGGCTTGATCCTAATGACACGACGCCCGAAGAGCTGTATCACGCCCTGCAGGAACGCGTCAAAGCTGACGATAACCGCTTAACCAAAGTATTGCGCACCCGGGCAGCTACGCACGTGTCGGCGGAAGCAGATGTGGTGGCCGGTATGGTTCATGTATTAAACGGGCTTCCAGATAGCAAGCGCTGCTTTGCGCTTAAAACCAGCGTACTCAAAACTATTATCAAAAGCATACCCCCGCACCGGGCCATGAAGCAGCTCGGCTACCGTTCGCTTAACTCGTTCCTTAAGCACGAACCTCCGGCTTCCATGCTGGCCGCGGCTTGGCTCTGTGAAAGTAAGCGTTGGCGGCAACGTTTACTCGACCAATACAAGCACCTTGGAGCCAGCGACTTTGAAGACCGCAGCATAATGCTCATGCAACCGGATTCCAAGCGCTGGCGCGAACTGTCAAGGACGATTGTTGAGAGCCGGCGGCACAACATCATGGGTCTAAAGGAATTAGGCGCAATGGTATTCCTGCCGCTTTCTCTTGGGGAGGTGCCGGCGGGCGCGGTGACTGCCAGCCTGGCTCTGGCTTTACATGAACTTAATGAAATTCGGGCAAGCAGCACATTTCTCAAGCTGTCCCAGGTCCGTCCAGACTTCGGCAAGCAAGTCTATATAATAGCCAATGACGAGTTGCGCCCGGCATCACAGCTATTCGACCAGCCGGTTCCCTGGCATCTAATACAGCGATATTATGCCTCTCAACCCCTTAACCATGGTGCAGCACCAGAACCGTACCTCGGCCTTGAAGATGCTGCCTGGCATCCTGTAGAGCATACACTAAGTGCTATAGAACCGGGTCTCGACTTCTGGCACAACAGCGCCCATCTCGGTATCCTCAATAATCACCAGCCGGTGTCGTTCAACATTGTTGATGCCGCTTTGAATTACTGCAATAGGCTGCCGTTCGAACAGCGGATTGCCCATTATTTTCAAAGCTCGCTCTGGAATGAGCTACTGCTGCGTTATTTGCGGCGAGAGTCAATCGAGCAGATTATAGGCAGTGAACTGCAGCCGCAATTGGCAGAGGCCGTAGCAACATCATGAAACAGTATGTGGGGCAGGCATGACCTCGACGAATATGGGGGGCGACAAGCTATTACGGTACTCCATATGCGTTTCTGGCGCAGCAGCTGGTGAGACTGTCCAGGCATCCGCTTCGTTAGCAGAAGCCGTAGGCAAGGAGATCGCCAAACAGGGCCATGCTATTACCACCGGAGCCACAGTCGGCTTGCCGTATTACGCTGCCAGTGCCGCCAAAAAGGCCGGCGGCATGAGCATTGGCTTCTCGCCGGCGGCTTCCTTGCGCGAGCACTTGCGGAAGTACCGTCTGCCGCATGACTGTTTTGACTTCATTAACTTTACCGGGCTGCATTATGTCGGCCGGGACATGTACCTGGTGCAGTCCAGCGATGCGGTTATCACGATTGGCGGACGCTTCGGTTCGCTGCATGAGTTCACTTCTGCGTTGGAAGCCCACAAGCCCTGCGGGATCCTGACGGGCAGCGGCGGCACGGCTGATGAAATCGTCCAGCTCATGAAAGAGCTCGAACCACCGGATGGCAACCTGGTTCTATATGATGACGATCCTACGCGGCTCGTTAACAGGATTGTTGAAGTCCTGGACGATAAATATGCCGACATTCACGAGCACGTCAAGCGCTATGACCATAACTGGTTCCTTAGGGGAGGGGCAGGCAGCCAGATGCCGCCGCACGCCGGTTAGCAGTGTCTTGCTACAATTGATAGGTGAGCAAATTCCGACTTAAGAGTGACTACCAACCGCTGGGTGACCAACCGGCGGCAATTGACCAGCTGACCAAAGGCCTGGATGATGGCCTGCATCACCAGACACTGCTCGGAGTAACAGGTTCGGGCAAGACGTTTACTATGGCTAACGTCATACAGAACGTGCAGCGGCCGACACTTGTCTTGAGCCATAACAAGACACTGGCCGCGCAGCTGTACACGGAGTTTAGGAACTTTTTTCCAGATAACGCCGTCCACTATTTTGTAAGCTACTTCGACTATTATCAGCCAGAGGCATACATTCCGCGCAGCGATACATACATCGAGAAAGATTCGCAAATCAACGAGGAGATTGACCGTCTGCGCCATGCCGCGACAGACGCGCTGCTCAGCCGACGGGATGTAGTTATTGTGGCTAGCGTTTCATGCATCTATGGCATCGGCTCAGTGGAGGATTACGACAACCTGTCAATTCCTATCAAAACCGGAGAGCGCAAGGTCCGCGACAAGTTCCTGCGCCAGCTCACAGACATACAGTACCAGCGCAACGATATTGATTTTCACCGTAGCACATTCCGGGTCCGCGGCGATGTGGTAGACGTTTTTCCGGCGGGTGAGGAGCTTGCCTATAGGATCGAGTTTTTTGGCGATGAAATCGAACGCATTACTCAAGTCGATCCGTTAACCGGTGAAATCCTGACAACGCTCGAGGAGTATAAAATATTCCCCGGCAGCCACTATGTAACCCCGCAAGATAAACTTAAGGTCGCACTCGGCAATATCGAACAGGAGCTGGCCGAGCGCCTCAAAGGGTTCAAAAAGCAGGGCAAACTACTCGAAGCCCAGCGCCTGGAACAGCGTACCCGGTTCGACCTGGAAATGCTGGAGCAAACCGGCTTTGTCAAAGGCATTGAAAATTACAGCCGCTACCTCACAAACCGCGAGCCGGGGGAGCAGCCAGCTACATTGCTTGACTATTTCCCCGATGATTACGCGCTGTTTATTGACGAGTCGCACATGACTATCCCGCAGGTGCGCGGCATGTACAACGGTGACCGGGCACGCAAGGAGGTACTGGTCGAACACGGATTCCGGCTGCCCAGTGCGCTGGACAACCGGCCGCTGACCTTTACAGAGTTTGAACGGCATGTTAACCAGGCGGTCTACGTCAGTGCCACGCCGGCCGAATATGAGATCAGCCGTTCACCGGAACCGGCCCAGCAGGTCATCCGTCCGACCGGCTTGCTTGACCCGCCGATTGAAGTTCGCCCTATCGAGGGGCAAATCGATGACCTGATAGCGGAAATCCGCGCCACTACTGGAAAGCGCCAGCGCGTGCTAGTTACCACCCTGACTAAGCGTATGAGCGAGGATCTGGCTGAATACCTGCAGGAAATCGGTATCAAAGTCGCATACCTTCACAGCGACATTGATACGCTGGAGCGGACGGACATTTTGCGTGACCTAAGACTGGGCGTGTACGACGTAGTAGTCGGTATCAACCTGCTACGTGAAGGACTGGACCTGCCGGAGGTGTCGCTGGTAGCAATTCTGGACGCCGACAAGGAGGGCTTTTTGAGAAGCGAGCAAGCACTGATCCAAACCGTCGGCCGAGCCGCCCGTCACGAAGAAGGCCATGTCATTATGTATGCCGACGCGGTAACTGATAGTATGCGCCGTACCATGGACGAGACCTCCCGCCGCCGCAAAATCCAGGAAACCTATAACAAGAAGCACAATATTACGCCGCGCGGCATCAAACGGGCTGTCGATAAGGGCCTGCGCCCCGACCTGCCGGAAGAAGCCAAACGTACCAAACTGGACCTCAAGAAAATCCCCAAAGATGAGTATGGTTCACTTGTCAAAGACCTGACAGCGCAAATGGACCTGGCCGCTGCCAACCTGCAGTTCGAAACAGCCGCCGAACTGCGCGACCTGATCGCCGATATCAAGAAGCAGCTCTAATCCCTATGAACCTAGTCAGCCGACTTCAGGCCATAGGTTATATAACGGTAATCGAGCTCTTCCGGTGACCGGCCTTCGGCCAGCTGCTCGCTTATACGGCCGAAGCGCACCGCAATATTACCTATAATCCGCAGGTCCAGGGCGCCGCCATGCCCGCCCTCTGGCGTGACGAAGCGTACGCCCGGTCTATCAGCCAGTATCTGTCGGAATATGTTTTCGTCGTTCGTCCGGCTGTGCCGGAAGAAGGCAATTGTGGCCTGCATATCCAAGGGCGTCCGGGCAGCCAATTGGCCTGCTTCGCCATTCATCAAAGGCTTCCCGGTCCGAACAAACTGTTTAGCTCCCTCATAGGATAGGTCAACGGTGCGCAAGAAAGCGCCGGTACGTTTGGGGTTGATAAGCCCTTTTGCTACGGCAATACCAAGCAAAGCCAAGTCCATTGGCAACGTCACGGCCTTTTCGGCTGTCTCATTGTTGAGCCCGATACCTACGGCTACGCAGGGGTCGGTGAGGTTGGAATACAACACCTTACGATCGAACGTCTGGGCGTAGGCGTTAGTGCCGAACCCGATCATTGAGCCGCGGGAGTAGCCTTCAACCAGTATGCGGCTGGCGTCCAGGTCCCCGCGCTGGCTCATAACGTCAAGTATCGTGTGGGTGTTAAATGCGCTCTGTGATTGGGGGACCGACGAACCGATTTCCGGGCCCTTGACCATGACGTTAAAGCCTAGGCCCATAAGTTTTTCGGCAATATCTTCGTTGACGCCCTCCGGTTGCATAGACCAGGCCGTGTCTTTTACCACCCACAAACCACTGTCCGCCGGTGCGTCGGCGAGGCAACGCATAACCTTATAGCACGTGCTTGCCTCATCCTCCATAGGCCAACTTTCAAGATACGCTGTGCCGGTTCCCAGCTCTTTGGGCTTGCCTATGGGAGCTATTGCCGATTCGTCAACTGTGCTGTCGTACCCAGGCAAAACATAGTTACTATAAAAAAATCCCTTCTCCTCTGGAGAAGGGGCGGCTGTCAAATAACCGGCCGAACGCCCGGTTGCGCTAGGGGGACTTGTCTCGGCCGTTGCCCGAAAAGAGGGCGCAGTTGCCATACCGTACATCCATTCACGCTTATGTTCATTTTTATGGTAATTGCCAAACAGGACATTGTAAAGCTCCGATTGTAGTCAAATTAACAAGGGTTTTAACAGGCATGAATTATTTAACAATCTGCTACAATTGTCAGTAACTATGGCAAAGCTTACCCGGGAAGATGTCTTAAAATTGGCTCGACTTGCACGATTGGAACTGTCCGACGCTGAAATCGAGGAGTTCAGCCAGGAGCTATCGGACATCCTGCAATATGTTGAGCAATTACAAAAAATCGACACCGGGGATCTTAAGCCAACTAACCAGGTTACCGGCCTGACGAATGTTACGCGCCGCGATGAGGTGCGGGATTACGGATACGATCCGGCAGACTTGCTGAAGAATGTTCCAGAAGTCAAAGACAACCAGATCAAAGTCAAAAGGATGCTGGGGTAATGGATCCGGGCACGCAGGGCCAATGGCCTCCCATTAAAGACATTGCTGCCAAAGTGCAAAGCGGCGAGCTGAAGGCCGCTGACCTGGTGGAGCAGGCCTTAGAAGCCATTGCCGATAACAAGGAGTACGACGCCATCATCGCAACTACCGGGGGGCGGGCCCGGGAGCGGGCCAAAGACATTGATGCCCGCGCCGCCAAAGGCCAGGAGATCGGCCGTTTGGCAGGAGTACCTTTCATCGCCAAGGACAACTTCCTGGTTTACGGCGCGGAAACAACCGCGGCCAGCAATATTCTCAAAGGCTTTAATGCGCCGTACCAGGCGACAGCGGTTAACAAGCTCGAAGCCGAAGGCGCTATCTGCGTCGCCAAAGCCAACCTGGACGCTTTTGCGCACGGTTCATCAACCGAGAACAGTGATTTCTTTACGACCAAGAACCCTTACGACATGGCGCGCGTGCCTGGCGGCAGCTCCGGCGGCTCAGCCGCTGCCGTTGCTTTACAAATGGCGCCGTTTGCGACCGGCACCGATACGGGTAGCTCTATTAGGCTTCCGGCTGCGTTTTGCGGGGTAGTAGGATTTAAGCCCACCTATGGCTTGGTAAGTCGCAGCGGGGTAGTGGCTATGGCTTCCAGCCTGGATGTTATCGGGCCGCTCGCCCGAAACGTTGAAGACGCCGCTTTAGTCCTGGACGTCATAGCCGGACGGGACAATTTGGATAGCACGACTATCGAGAAAGACCCTAGACCTTATACGGATTTGTCCTTTGATCTCAAGGGAGTAAAAATAGGCATCCTTAAAGAGTATATGGATGACAGTATTGCTCCAGGAATCAAAACACAGCTTCAACAAGCTATCGATAAATTAAGGGCGGCGGGCGCTAATATCACTGAAGTTAGCATTCCTTCCATGCCGCTTTCGCTGGCAGTTTATTACATTTTGTGTCCGGCGGAGGTCAGCAGTAACCTGAGCCGTTATGACGGGCAACGTTACGGCTACACCTACCCAGAGGCCAAAGACCTGGAGGAGAGCTATAGCCAGTCACGCGGACGTGGGTTCGGCAAAGAAGCCAAACGCCGTATCATGATTGGCACCTATGTGCTGAGCAGTGGCTACTACGATGCCTACTACAAAAGAGCCCAGACTGTCAGGACCAAACTCATGCAAGAATTTGAGACGGCCTTCAGCAAAGTTGACTTCATGGTTGGGGCGGTTTCTCCGACAGGACCTTTCAAGATAGGCGAGAAAGCGAGCGACCCTTTAGCAATGTACCTGGCCGACCTGTTTATGGCGGGCGCAAACCTGGCCGGCATTCCTTCTATCAGCATCCCTGCCGGTATTAATGACAACTTGCCGGTAGGTTTGCAGTTGATGGCGCCCCAACGGGCAGACCGTGACCTTCTGGCCCTGGCAAAGCAGGCTGAGGAGTTGCTGGCATGAGACTGGTACCGTTTCGCCGGCGCAAGCTCAACGTCAAGCGCTACACCGAACGTTGGAAGGGCTTGCAGGCCAACTGCGCGACTCGCAAGACCTGGCCGCAAGCTATTATCGAAGCCGACGATCTCCTATGCGATGCCCTTAAGCGTTCACACTACAAAGGCAAAACTACCGGCGAGCGGCTGGTCGCTGCCCAACACGCCTTGACCAGCAATGACACGGTCTGGGTCGGCCACAAACTGCGCAAGCGCCTCGAGCAAGAGAACGTCGATGTGCGCAAGCTCAAGAAGAAAGATATGGTAGTAGCGCTGGCCGGTTTTCGTCAGGCACTGCGGGATCTAGGAGCGTTGAAATATGATTGACCCCAAGACCCGCGCCAAGTACGCGACTACGATCGGCATCGAATGCCATGTGCAGTTGAAGACCAAGACTAAACTTTTTGCCGCGGTTGGTAATGATGCCCGCGAAGCACCGCCTAACTCTTTGGTTAGCCATATCTGTTTCGGGTTGCCAGGTGCCCTGCCAGTGCTTAATGAGGCAGCCATCGGCTTGGCTGCTCGAGCGGCCTTTGCGCTTAACAGCCGGCCGCAAAAATTCAGTAAATTCGACAGAAAGCATTACTTTTACCCGGATTTGCCCAAGGGTTATCAGATCACCCAGTATGACGAACCGATTATCGTTGGCGGCTCGGTAGAAATAGAAGTTGACGGCGAGACCAAGAGAGTCGGCATCACGCGTGCCCATATGGAAGAAGACGCGGGCAAGAGCACGCATCAGGCTGGCCAGGATTATAGCCTGGTTGACCTCAACCGTGCCGGCACGCCGCTTCTGGAAATTGTCAGCGAGCCTGATATGCACAGCAGCGCCGAAGCCAAGGCCTACGTCCGCGAACTGTACCTACTGATGCGCTACGCCGACGTCAGCGATGCCAACCTGTACTACGGCAACATGCGCTTTGACGTGAACGTCAGCGTCAGTAAGACGGAAACGCTCGGTACTCGTACCGAAACCAAGAACCTCAACAGCTTCCGGGCCGTCGAAAAAACGGTCGATTACGAGGTTGATCGGCAGATCGAGTTGCTCGAAAAAGGCAAGGCCATTGCTCAAGAAACCCGCGGCTGGGACGATGCCAAGCAAAAGACATTCTCCCAACGCAGCAAAGAAGACGTCGAAGATTATCGCTATATGCCCGATCCTGACCTGCCGCCGATTATTATTGAACAGTCGTACATCGATCGGGTTGAGAAGGAGATGCCTTCCATGCCGGGAGAATGGCGCAAGCGCCTGAGTGGCCTTGGCCTGGAGCCGGCGGCAGTTGAAACGCTACTGGACGCCGAGGTAGAAGAGGGCCAGGTGAGCTACCTGCCGCTGATTGACATGCTACTCGACCAGCCCGAAGCTGCTAAGCAAACGGCCAATTGGCAGATCAACGTTGAGGTTCCTCTCCGACGGGAAGGAAAAATAACTTCGATCTTCAGCGATCCCGAGATGCTTGAAATATACAAGTGGTTATACCGGTCGTCCAAAGAACGCAAAGTCAGCTCCAACCAAGCTAAAGACTTCCTGGTAGCGGCCCTTAACGAAAAGCAGGTACCAGCGAATCTGGATGACTTTGCCAAGCAAAAAGGCCTCGTTCAGGTCTCTGACGAAGGCGAAATCGCCAAGATTGTCGAGCAGGTAATTAAGGATAACGCTCAGGCTGCCGAAGACGTTAAGAGCGGCGAAATGAAAGCCATAGGCTTCCTCGTCGGGCAGGTCATGAAAGCTTCTAAGGGCAAGGCCAATCCGAAGCTGGCCCAGGATCTTATCAAACGTCAGCTTGGCCTGTAATAAGCGGCTCTACTTGGCAGACAAAATTTGGGATGAGTGCCGGTGGTTTTGTGAAATACTTTCCGTATTGCCTAACGAAACGCTCGGGATTACGCACCACTGCTTTGGATAACCATCTTGCGTTTCTCAGGGCGCGCATATTAAAAGAGCCATTGCTCCGGCTTGACCGCTCGGGTCCAATAGTCAGGTCATCGCTTAACAAGTCTTCCAGGATGGGCCTCTGCTCTACTACAAACGTTTCCCAGGTTGGCGACTCTTTTCCGGCTCGGTGGCAGAGCGTTATTTCATCATGAAAGATAGCCACTGTTTTTGCTAAAAACGGTACTCGTTGCTTACTGCCCACATTAGTAAGGTCTCCCCGTCGGGCTTTACGCTCCTGGTTGTTTGTGCAGTGTGTGCCAGGGGTGGTTTTTTCTATCATGCCACGGATAACCTTGATATCAAGCATGTCATAACCAAAATCCGGCAGCTTCTCGGCGGCAATCTGGCTGGAGCGTTCCTCCTTGGTAGAAAAACCGTCACCTGGCGCAAGGGGCATATGTTTATCGACGTCATGCAGAAGACTGAAAGCAATGTCCTGTAGCCGCTGCCGGCTGGGCGCCGATGAGCCGGTACTTAATTCATCCAGCCGCAGAACTTCCGGCAATACCTCTTCGTAAGGATGCCCCCAGTTGTAATATAGCAACTCGGGGTCGTAGTGATGTTCGAACTTTCCCCTAAGCGCTTCGATACGTTCCTGCTCTTCAGGGAAGGGTGTGATCTCCTCGGCGGACAACATACATTTGATTATACACCTGAATTATGGTGTTGTAAATGTTAGGCACGAAGCATGGGCATGTTACAATTTATGCAATGGCCCAACACAAAGTCCGCAAAGCAGTCATCGCGGCGGCCGGTTTCGGAACGCGGTTTTTACCGCAAACCAAGGCGATGCCCAAGGAAATGCTGCCGCTGATCAACAAGCCGATCATACAGCACATTGTCGAGGAGCTCTGCCAAGCCGGCATATCGGATATTGTAATAGTTACCGGTTACCATAAGCGCACGATCGAAGACCACTTTGACCACATGAGCGCTGATCTTCAGAATAACCTCGAGCAAGGGGGCAAAGAAGCGCTGCTGGAAGAGACTAACAAGATCTCTAAACTTGCCAATTTTGCCTATATCAGGCAAAAGGGTCCATACGGCACCGGCACACCTCTCCTGAATGCCGCTCACCTTATCGGCAGTGAGCCTTTTATCTACACGTTTGCTGATGACTTTGTAGATGCCGAGCCGAGCCGGTTTTCACAGATGATCGAAGTCTATGACCGCCAGGGAAGCGGATCAGTCGTGAACGCCGTCCGGCGGGACGGGGACGAGGATTATAAGCGTTATGGCTATGTCGGCGGCAAAGAACTTTCGCCAGGCTTAATTGACGTGGCAACTATCGTCGAAAAGCCCGGCAGCCGCGAGCAGTCGCCCTCTGATCTGGCTTCGGTGAGCGGCTACGTATTTGAACCTGTAATTGTCGATTACCTGCAAAGGCAGAATGACACCTACGACCCTGCCAGAGGCGAGTTCATGATCCAGGACGCCATGCAAGCCATGATCAAAGACGGCCATCATATTTACGGCCTGGAGATCAAAGGAGGCGTCTATTACGACACTGGCAATCCGTTGGAATACCTCAAGACGGTCTTCAATTTTGCGCTCAAGCGGGATGATATTGGCCAGGCGCTTAGGGACTACATGCAAGAGCAGCTTAAGCCTTGATCCGATCCTCTTCAGCATAGTGAATAACTTCACTGGACAAACAGCGTATTAGTTATATACTGTAACCGGTATGACTACTACAGATACAGTACTACTGATTATACTGACGAGTCTGTTAAGTCTCTTATTCATTCTGTGCATTGCTGTCGGTGTAGGCATATTACGGCTGGTGGGTGATGTGCGGAGGGTAGTTGCCAAAGCCGAGGACGTCGTTGACTCAGTCGAGTCCGTGGCGGACGTGTTCAAAGATACGAAGGGCCGCATGGCATTCTTCAAACTGGTACGCAATATCGTTAAGCTCGCAAAGGGGAGCCACAAGAGATGAGCCGCAGAAAGCAGCAGTATGGCAAACAGTTGGCCCTAGGTAGTCTGGTAGCTGCCGCAGCGGGATATCTGGCCGGAGTCCTAACGGCACCCAAGAGCGGCAAAGAGACCCGCCAGGACATCAAGGATGCCACTGACCGGGAGCGTGCCCAGGCCGAAAAAGACCTCAAACGTATGCATACTGAACTCGATCGCAGGATCAAAGAGGCCCGGGTAGGCAGCGCTAAACTGAGCGTCAAGGCCCAGGAAGAGCTGAACCAAGCAATCGAAAGAGCCAAGGACACCAAGGAAAAGGCTCGTGAGGTCCTCAGCGCCATACACGAAGGCGATGCCGAGGACAAAGATTTAGCCAAGGCAGTCAAGAACGCCGAGACCGCGCTGAAGCACCTACGCAAGTATCTCAAAAAATAACTCCTGGACGCATTGTTATCAAGGCAAGGAGCGGGGTATAATTAATCTGTAACGTAACATTTTTTGAGGAATATTTTGGCGGGGAAAAAGACAACCGCACCGAAGCTCCAGTCGAGTGACTTTGTGCACCTGCACACCCATACGCAGTATAGCCTGCTGGATGGACTGACCAAGGTACCGGATCTAATCAAACGGGTCAAAGATAGCGGCATGCAGGCCGTTGCCATGACTGACCACGGCACGCTGAGCGGGACCATTGAGTTTTATAAGACTGCGAAATCTGCTGGCATTAAGCCGATCGTCGGTATGGAAGCGTACGTGGCGGCCCGCGGCCTGTATGACCGCGATCCGGCCAAGGATAAGCCGTACTACCACCTTATACTGCTAGCCATGGATCATGAAGGTTACCAGAACCTCATGGCGCTTAGCACGATTGCAAACCTAGAAGGATTCTACTACAAACCGCGTATTGACCGGGCGCTGCTTGCTAAACACAATGAAGGACTGATTTGTCTGAGCGGTTGTGCCAGCAGCGAGGTCGGAGACGCTCTCAGGCAAGGGCAGTACGAGCAGGCCAGGCAAACGGCCAAATGGTACAAGCAGACTTTCGGCGACCGTTACTATCTTGAAATTCAGGATCATGGGCATCCCGGACATCCGGGACACTGGCAGGATCAAAAAGTTATCAATGACCAGTTAATCAAACTGGGCGGAGAGCTTAGCATTCCGTGCGTAGTGACTTGCGACGCCCATTACCTGAAACTTGACGACCAGGAAGCCCACGAGATCCTGCTTTGCGTACAAACGGGCTCATTCCTAAGTGACGAGAAGCGCATGAGCCTTAAAGACTTTGAGCTGTACGTCAATGAGCCCGACGAGGTTATTGGGCGCTGGGGTAATGAACACCCCGAATTCATTACCAATTCACGGATCATCGCCGAACGTTGCGACCTCACTATTGAGCTTGGTAAAATCCTGATCCCGAAATTTCCGGTGCCAAAAGGCGAAACCGAAAAATCTTATCTCGATAAACTGGTGTACCGTGGGTTAGCCCAGCGTTACGGCAAAGCAGGCGGCTGCGCAGTGGGTGAGCAACAATCTTCCAAAATGACTGTGGCGGCAGCCAAAAAGACGCTGCCTACCGAAATCCTGGAGCGTGCTGCATACGAATTAAATGTCATAGGGCAAATGGGCTTCAATGGGTACTTCCTGATCATCGCCGACTTTGTCGGCTGGGGCAAGAACCGAGGTATTGTCTTCGGTCCGGGTAGGGGAAGCGCGGCCGGTTCGATTATCGCCTATGCTCTGAAAATCACCGAGCTGGACCCCTTGCAGTACGACCTTCTGTTTGAGCGCTTTCTCAACCCGGACCGCGTTAGCATGCCGGATATCGATATAGATATCCAGGATAGTCGCCGGGAAGAGGTTATTCAGTACTGCGTAGAAAAGTACGGCAAAGACCGCGTTGCCAGCATAGTGACGTTCGGACGCATGGCGGCGCGCAATGCCGTGCGCGACGTTTCCCGGGTCTTGCAAGTGCCGTATGGCGAAGCTGACCGGCTGGCCAAGATGATCCCGCCGCCTGTCCAGGGCCGCCATATTCCGCTAGCGACCTCATTGAAACAGAACCGCGAGCTCAAACAGGAATATGTCACAAACGAAACAGCCCGCAGGGTGTTTGACTTGGCAGTCCAGCTGGAAGGGACTATCCGCAGTCACGGCGTGCATGCTGCTGGCGTTGTCATAGCCCCCGAGGACATCGTCTGTTATACGCCGCTGGAAATGGCCCAGAAAGGCGTCGTCGCTACCCAATACCCCATGGGTCCGATTGAGCAGCTTGGATTGCTCAAAATGGATTTTCTTGGCCTGTCCAACCTGACTATAATTAATAACGCCCTGAGGATTATCAAGCGGGTGTACAACGTCGATATTGATGTAAACCGCTTGCCATTAAATGACGAAAAGACCTTCGACCTGTTCCGCCATGCCGATACGACCGGCGTGTTCCAGTTTGAATCAGCCGGCATGAAGCGATACCTTAAGCAGCTCCAACCAACCGAATTCGAAGACCTGATCGCAATGAACGCCCTGTACCGGCCTGGCCCGATGCAGTTTATAGATGAATACATAGCCCGTAAACACGGCGAAAGAAAGGTTACGTATGAACATCCCGGACTTAAGGCCGCGCTGGGCAATACGTATGGAGTGCTGGTGTACCAGGAGCAGTTCATGCAAGTCAGCAAAGAGATGTGCGGATTTACCGGCGGACAGGCCGATACGCTGCGCAAAGCTATCGCTAAAAAACAACGCGACACCATGGCAAAAATAAAGACGGACTTCATAGAAGGCATGATGAAACACAGCAAAATAAGCCGTGACTTTGCCGAAGAATTCTGGGTACGCATGGAGGCTTTTGCTGACTATGGATTCAACAAGAGCCACTCGGCTCCGTATGCCATGGTCGCCTATCAGACTGCCTATCTCAAGGCACACTACCCGGCGGCCTTTATGGCGGCGCTGATGACCAGCGATTATGACGACACTGACCGGTTAGCAATTGAGATTACGGAGTGCAAGCACATGGGCATTACAGTTTTGCCGCCGGACGCCAACGAGTCGTTCGTGGAGTTCTCAGTGGTTCCCGGTAAGCAGCAGATCCGTTTTGGAATGAGCGCCGTAAAAAACGTTGGAACCGGCGTAGTCGAAGAAATCCTGCGAGCCAGAAAAGACGGGCCTTTCCGCGACCTGGAAGATTTCTTGCGCCGCGTGAACTGCCGGATCGCTAACCGTAAGCCGCTGGAGAGCTTGATAAAAGCCGGGGCTTTTGACCGGTTCGGGGACCGCGGTATTCTATTGCACAACCTGGATATGCTGCTGGCATTCGCGTCCCGCGTGCAAAAGCAGGCCAGCAGCGGCCAGGTTGACATCTTTGGCGACCAACCTGACGAGAAGCTAGATAGCCCCAAACTTAACCTTGCAGAGGCCCCCGATACGGCCGATAGCCGAGAGTGGTTAAGCTGGGAAAGGGAACTGCTTGGCCTCTACCTTAGCCAACACCCCTTGGAGTTATTCGAAAACATCTTGAGCGAGCAGACCGTGCCATTAAACGCCTTAGGCGAAGAGCATGATAACCAAAGTGTCAGCATCGGCGGCGCTATTACGGACGTACGTGAAATTACAACAAAAAACAGCCAGAAAATGGCTTTTGTGCGAATCGAGGACCGGTTTGGCGAGATTGAAATTATTATCTTTCCAGGAAGCTTACAGCAGACACCCGACCTTTGGGTGCGCGACCGGGTCGTGCTGGTCAAAGGTAAAGTCAATGTCCGGGAC
This sequence comes from Candidatus Saccharimonadota bacterium, assembly GCA_027315225.1. GTDB lineage: Bacteria > Patescibacteriota > Saccharimonadia > Saccharimonadales > UBA4665 > DAHUYJ01. The sequence goes on from DAHUYJ010000019.1 coordinate 14,562, forward strand.
CGCAACGGTAATCCCGCTCCCGAGGTCAAGGTCACGGTTAACAGCGCGCGTGAAATTACCGCCGAAGAGATTCGGCGTTCCATGCACGAAGGCGACCGTCTCGGTCGTCGGCGTCGATGCAATGACGGTTCCTTCATTGACAACCTGCGTCAAACCGGTTGCGGCCCCAAAGCTGCCCGCCGTCTCTTCGATGTACGCCGGCGTTCCAATTAACGGTGCGTCGACGGGAACGGCACCGAAGTTGAAGAGCACCGTGCCGGGGCCTACCGCCCCTACCCCTTGGTAATTGATGTTATATACCGGAACTCCGGCCGGGTGCGCTTTTGCAAAGTCAGCGACAAAGGTGTTCGGCCCGAGAACTTTTTGTACGACGACTACATCGTTATTCGTAAAGTTCGTCGGATCGATCTGAAGAACTTCGCCGGCATAGAGCGGCTGAGCCGTGCCCGACAAGGTCATGATCTGCACGCCCGCCGAGACCGCGCTTGCGGTGGTATCGTTGATAAATGCATTTACGATGGAATTGGAGGCGAGCGCTTGCGAAAACGTCGCCGTCATGGTACCGGCGGCAGGATCGGTTCCGAGAACGTGAACGATGGCGTTCCCGTCGGTAAAAATCATACCGGGAACGATGTATGACGAACTCGTCACCTGAAGCGTTTGCGGTGCGGTCGTGGCAAGGGCGTTCTGATCGAGCGTTACCGTGAACGTCGGATACGGAGGTAGGTTGTTGACGACGGCGCAGGCGAGTAAAAAGGCGCTCGCGCTCGTCGGCGTCCCGCCCGGCCCCGCCGTCGCCAAGATCGAGTTCGCCGTAACGGTGAGCGAGGGGCCCTGCGCCGGAACGAAACCGGAGTGACTGCCGTCGAGAAGACCGACGCCGTTAAAGGTCGTGTTCTGCGCGATGCGATTGACCTCGAGTAATAGCTGATCGATCTCGGCCTGAAGGTTCGAGCGGTCGGTTGTGCTCTCGATCGCACTTGCAGCTTCGACGGCGAGCGAGCGTATGCGCAAGAGGATCTGCGTCGTCGTCGCGAGCGCGCCGTCGGCGATCGTGGCAGCTTGCGCGGCGGTGTGAATGTTCGTCGCAGCCTGGTTGAAGGCATCGACGCGTGTCTGTAAATCGGTCGCGATTGCGAGCCCGGAGGGATCGTCGGCGGCGTTATTAATGCGCAGGCCCGACGAAAGATCGCGCGCAGCCGTCTCGAGCTTCCCCTGTTGGAGATTCAGTTCGAAGTTCGCGTTATTCGCTGCGAGATTGCTCGCGATGCTAAAATCAGACAGTTCTCTGCACCTCGGTTGACGGGATCCTACCGGGAAGTAGGCGCACCTAACAAGCGAGCGCTTCGCGACGCTCCGCCCTCGCACCCGCACGACACGGCGGGCGGTCGAGTCCGGCGTCGAGGCTGGAGGAGAGAGTGGGATTCGAACCCACGGAACCCGTGAGGGTTCAGCGGTTTTCAAGACCGCCGCATTCAACCGCTCTGCCATCTCTCCGTCTCGGCCGTCCGCTTCTTCCGCATTCTTCCGAACACCCCCGCCGGAGAGGCCCGGATAGATGGCGAAGTGGTGAGGCCGCATTTCTATCGCGAGTTTTCGGAGGAACGACCATGAAACGCGTACTCTTGCTCGCCTTCGCCGCCGCCGCCCTGGGAGCAGCGCAGGCACGCGCGGCAATCCGCCCCATCAACCCGTGCGCGATCGTCACCCGCGCCGATGCGAGCGCCGCGCTCGGGGTGCCGGCACCGCCCGGCTTCGCCGCCGCGCATATAGCGGACGCCTCGCTCGGCGGCGGCCGGCCCGTCGGGCCGCTGGTGCTCTGTCGTTATCTCACCTCGGTTGGAGAGATCGACGCGCACGTTCAGTCGTACGCATCG
>DAHUYJ010000001.1 GCA_027315225.1 Candidatus Saccharimonadota bacterium
GACTTCGGCCTCGGCATACCTACCAGCATTTTACCCAACCTGTTCACCAAGTTTTACAGGGACCATAGGAACCGGGCTCAGATCGGCGGGACAGGTTTAGGGCTATACCTCAGCAAGGCTATCGTGACGGCACACGGCGGCAGCCTATGGGTCCGCAGCAAGGAGGGGGAGGGCAGCACGTTCGGCTTTACGCTGCTGCCGTACGACCGCTTGACCGAAACGCTCAAGCAAACCGGCGATCAGGAAGTTACGCGTGGCGCCCACGGGTGGATCAAAAACCACTCGCTGTATAGGCGTTAAAACATGGTAAAGTAGGGTATATACATATGGAACCGCCAGTTAACACCCCTATAACACCTGACGCCTTGGCCGGACGGCGCAAAGTTCTCTGCATAGAGGACGAACGTTTCATAAGCGAACTGTACACACGCGCCTTGACCAAAGGCGGCTACGAGGTGGAAACTATCGCTGACGGCTCCCAGGCCTTGGCGGCCGCCCAGACCAACAAGTACGACATAATCCTGCTGGACCTGATGATCCCAAGCCTGTCCGGCATTGAGATTCTGCGGATCCTGCGCGGCCCCGCCCAAGTGCCGCCGATTAAGGCCAAGATTATCATTATCACAAACCTCGAACAGCGCGAAGATGTCCGGGCCGACATCGAAAGGCAAGCCGATGGCTATCTCGTCAAGGCCGAATTAACACCACATGAGCTGGTTGACTTTTTAAACAAAATTAAATAGCGCCCGGCACCCAGTAATAGTAAGCCCGGCCCTTCTAAGAACTTCCTTCCATTGACGCGGCAGCGTATAATTAGAGTCAGCCATGTGTGGGCTGGTCTCACCGCAGACCTTCCTCCGCACAGACTTATTGCCACTATTAAGAAAACACGCTCCGGCCCCTGTTTTCTTCCACGGTCCAAACCTTTAGTTTTCAGCCTATAGCGGCTTGCTTAGAACGGTAGTCCAGGCCTCTGGCACGAAAGCTCCTATTCAAAACCCGTTTACCGGCCTCTGTCGGTTTAGTCTTTTATTACTTTTATGAACAGGAGCGAGAACTATGGAAACTATTACTTTTGCAGCTGATAAGAACGTGGAAATCACCAGCATCCGCTTTCGGCACGATGATAACCAGGTGCGTTTTGAGAGTTACCCGCGACGGCTGGTTTATAAAGGCCGCGAATATATCCTGGCGGAAGCATGAATATTAACATACTTAATATGACCCGGAAGGATACACAATTATGGATCACGATTCACCAACTTTGGCCGACAGCGACGGCGTGTCAATCCACGCCGGTTTTCCCAACCCGGCCCTTGAGCGGCGAGAGCAGGGAGCGCGTTTAGCGCTGGACTTTAACCAATTGCTCATCAAGCATCCGAGCAGCACCTACTTATTCCAGGTGTCGGGGGACCAGTGGGCCGTGCAGGGCATATATGATGGCGATATTGCCGTGGTTGATCGGGCAGCAGAGCAGCGGCCGGCCGATCTGACAGTTGTCTGGCGGAGTGACGGCCTGGCACTTTGCCGGCGGCGACAGATGGACAGCGAAGACCGTATATGGGGCGTCGTAACGGCCATAGTGCATAGGTACCATTAGCGCAGGGCAGAGTCAGCAAATAGCATGAAACCATTCTTAGCTTTGCTGGATTGCAACAATTTCTTCGTCAGTTGCGAGCGGCTTTTCCGGCCCGACCTTACATGCCGGCCAGTGGTCGTGTTGTCTAGCAACGACGGCTGCGTGGTGTCACGCTCTGACGAAGCCAAGGCTCTCGGTATTCCCATGGGGGCGCCACTCTTTCAGTACCGCCGGTTTTTCAGAGAGCACGAGGTTGTGCAGTTTAGCGGCAATTTCGAGCTGTACGGCGACATCAGCCAACGTATTACACGTTTGCTGAGCAGTATCACGCCGCAAATTGAGGTTTACTCGGTTGACGAATCATTCCTCGATCTCAGCCAGCTAAACATCTCCGATTATAACGCCTGGGGCAGGGCCGTGCGCGGCAGGCTGTTGCAAGAAGTCGGCATACCCGTTTCTATTGGCCTGGCTACGACTAAGACGTTAGCCAAGCTCGGCACTGAGGTCGCCAAACGTGATCCGCGCTCCGGCGGTGTGCTGGACCTGGCCAATTTAAGTCCGCCGGAGCGCGAAACGCACTTGGCACGGATGCCGGTCGGTGATGTGTGGGGCGTCGGCCGGCGTTTGAGTCCGCAACTTCGAGCCGAGGGAGTGTATACGGCATTGGATCTCAGCCGGATGCGGGCGCGGCTGGCACAGCAGCTGTTCGGCATCCATGGCCGGCAGATGGTCTGCGAATTGAACGGCATACGCTGCCACCAGCTGGAACCATTCGGCCGGGTTCGCCAAAGCGTCATGCACGGGCGTCAATTCGGCGAAGATACAAGCCAATTCGCCGTCATAGAGGCGGCTGTCGCCAACCTGACCGCCCGCGCCGCCGCCCGCTTGCGGACCGAGCAGCTGCTGGCCCGGACCGCCGTAGTCTATCTGGACACCAACCGTCACAAGCCGGGCTACCGGCGGCTGCAGTGCACCGCAGGTTTTGACGTGCCGACAGCCGACACCGGAATCATAGCCAGCCGGCTGGTAGAAGCTTTGGAGGCTGCTTTTAATCCGCACTTGGGCTATCACAAAGCTAACGTCCTATTGTGTGACCTGGTGAGCGAGCAGGCCTTGCAGACGAATCTTTTTGGTCGCGGCGCCAGCGCTAGCGCCGGCAGGGACGACAGCCTGTCCAGGCTTCGGGCTATAGATACCATAAACGGCCGCTACGGCCCGCGCACCGTTCATTATGCCTCCGAGGATTTGTCCGCGGCCTGGCGCCCCAAGCGCCAAAGCCGCAGCCCCCACTATACCACCTGCTGGGAAGAGTTGCCGGTGATAGGCTGAGCATGTAAGCAGGGGAATACCTCGCTGCCGCTCGATGCGCCCGCGTCGCATGCTCGATGCAAGCATCTGCGCGTGCTCCTTGTCTTCGAACCCGGCTCGATTCCATTTCACTTCGTGAAATGACCATGTAAAAAGCCCTCCGGATGGAGAGCTTTTTACATGGTGACCTCACGGGGAATCGAACCCCGGTTGCCGGGATGAGAACCCGGTGTCCTAGCCGCTAGACGATGAGGCCGCAAGTCCAGTATGAACCTTAGACGATTTATCCTACCACATCTGTTAAATAGCGTCCAGTGAGCGCTACTGGCACCGGCCACGCTCTGCGCACAGCCTGTCGCCACCAGTAAAAAACATAAACGGATTGCAAAAATTTTGTTACACTGTAGGCTGCGATAGACCTCATGAGCAGCAAGCAATTGATCATCGTCTGTGTGGGCCTGACGGCATCATTGCCGTCTGAGCACGATGCCTTATGAAAATTTCAAATCTTTTTGGTAAATCTGGTGCCGGACAAAACGGGCCAAAACAGGCTAGCCGCTTGCCGGCCAACCTGCGCGACGACAGCTCCAAGTTTAAGATCATCATAGACAATATCGAAGACGGGGTCATCCTGATCGACGACCAGCAGGCTATACAGCTCATCAACCCCGGTGCGGCACATATCTGCGGCTGGCCAGTAGAAGAGGCGACCGGAATCAGCGTACAAGCTGTTATCCAACTGGTGAACGACAAGGGTGAAGCCTATAGTGAAGCCGATAATCCCTTTCACCAGATTTTTAGCAGTGGACGAAGCACCCGGGTGAACGACGCGTTCATGATGACCCGCGATAAAAAGCAAATCCCTATAATCCTCAGCCTGACACCGCTGACTGACGGAAACAAGCAGGTAACGGCCGCAGTGGCGGTGATTAGTGACGTAAGCAAAGAACGGGCCGAGGAGCAGCAGCGGGCCGACTTCATCAGCACGGCCAGCCACGAAATGCGTACACCTGTGGCGGCGATCGAGGGCTACTTGTCATTAGCACTGAACGAAAAAGTCGCGACCATTGACGACCGGGCAAGGGGCTACTTGGACAAGGCCCACAGCTCTACGCAGCATCTAGGCACACTGTTCCAGGATTTGCTCACCAGCGCCAAGGCCGAAGACGGCCGCCTAACAAGTCACCCGGTCCCTATAGAAATCGGTGAATTTCTCGAGCAACTCTCGGGCGACCTGCGCATGGTCGCCGAAAAGAAAAGCCTGTCCATGGACTTCATCAGTGGCGGCAATACGATAAACGCCACCAAGGAACATGCCGGAGAGAAAGTTGTCAGGCCGCTCTACTATGCGTACGTCGACCCCGACCGGTTTCGCGAGGTTATTACCAACTTGTTCGACAACGCTGTCAAATATACGCCTGAAGGCCGGGTTGCCATCGGCCTGACCGGTAACGAAAAGATCGTGCAATGCTATGTGCGCGATACCGGACCGGGGATTCCGACCGAAGACGTTCCGCACCTATTCCAAAAGTTTTACCGGGTCGATAATTCCGCTACCCGCACTATCGGAGGTACGGGTCTGGGTCTCTTTATTTGCCGTAAAATAATTGAAATGTACAATGGCCGGATTTGGGTTGAAAGCAAGGTAGGCGAGGGAAGCACCTTTTACATTAACCTGCCACGGCTCAGTTCGGAGAGAGCTGGCAAGCTTCAAGCAGTAGAAAAAGTGCACGCCACATCACCACAACAACCGGTTAGCGCGGGTAAGGCGGCATGATACAATGAGGGTGAGCTTAAACATAAGCAAAACTACGAAGAGGGTATAGCATGGCAAAACTGATGCTGGTCGAAGACGACAACAACCTACGCGAAATTTACGAGGCGCGGTTGCAGGCCGAAGGGTACGAAATTGTCTCGGCCAAGGATGGCGAGGAAGCTTTGGTCGTTGCCAAGAAAGAAAAGCCTGAGCTTATAATCTCCGACGTAATGATGCCAAAGATCAGCGGTTTTGAAATGCTTGATATTTTGCGTAACACCGAAGGGCTCAAAGAAGTCAAGGTTATCATGCTGACAGCACTTGGCCAAACTGACGATCAGCAGCGTGCCAGCAAATTAGGCGCAGACCGTTATCTGGTCAAGTCACAAGTCACTCTGGAAGATATCGTCAAAGCCGCACATGAACTATTAGGTGACGCCGAGAAGCCAGATACCGCTCCGGCTCCTGCACCGCCAAGTTCGCCAACACCGGCACCCGCCACGCCCGAAGTACAACCCCAACCACAGCCTTCGACAATCACTGCCATACCGGTTATCAGCGAACCGTCCGACGCCGCAGACGCAGCCCCCGCCCAAGCCGACGCAGGGCAATCGGCCGCCCAAACAGCACAAACTGCCCAATCAACCGATCAGGAGGAGGCTGCTGCAAAAGAGCAGATCGAGAACTTTGTAGCCGGCGCCAGCCAAGAACCGACTAAACCGGAACAGCCAGCTCCAGCAACACAAACCGCGCCCAGCTTACCGCCAACGCCCGAAGCCCAGCAAACCAACGACGCCGCGGCAGCAAATAAAGTTACGGCTGAGAACAGCGCCGATGACGACAGATTAGTAGAAGAAGCCGCCCAAGCACTAGTTGACAGTACGAGTAATGTAGCAGGCACGCTGACGGCACCGACACCTTCAGCACCACCGGCGGCCCCTTCGGTGTCGCCGGCATCATCCGCAGTATCCCAACAACCAGCACCACCGGCAGCCGGTTCAGAAGTTGCCGCATCTCAGGCCCAGGATCCTGCTGCTCCTAAGTCTAGACTGGCATCCAGAGGTGAAAAAGTTATCGCCCCTTTGAATGATGATGAACCTAAGAAGGATTTGAATACATTGCTGGCCATCGAAGAGGGCCGTGAATCCGGAGCAACGTCAGGCGGTCCCTCAGGCCCCTCCCCATCAGCTGTAGCCATTGATGATAGCCCTGCGACACAACCAGTGCCTGCCGCACCCGCACCTAACCCGGCTCCAACCCAGAATCCGGCCACAAATACCGCTCCCACTCCTCCAGCTCCTCCAGCTAACGGCCCGCCCGACCCCAACAGCATAGCGCTTTAAGTAATATGCGTGTTAACGCGTTTGTAGCGCAAGCCACCGGATTGAGTCGGCGCGCTGCCGACCAAGCCATCCAGCAGGGTAGGGTAACTATAAACGGCGGCACTGCCCGGCTCGGGGATAAGGTTGGCACGGTGGATACAATAACACTAGACGGTTCACAGGTCGTTCCCAGCAAAAAAACAATCGTCATGCTGAATAAGCCGGCCGGCTACGTCTGTTCCAGGCGAGGACAGGGAAGTCGTACTATATACCGGTTACTGCCTGCCGAATACCATAACCTTAAACCTATCGGCCGTCTTGACAAGGCTTCATCCGGTTTACTGCTGCTAACCAATGACGGGCAACTGGCAAACGCGCTCATGCACCCCCGTAATGCCAAGACCAAGCTCTATGACGTGGTACTCGATAAAGCTCTCTCTGCGCCTCATCGGCAACGTATTGTCAGTAGGGGAGTACACCTCGAAGACGGCCCGAGCGGCTTTGGACTCGAGCCGATTGACGCTACAAACCATAAGTGGCGCGTCACGATGCAGGAGGGCCGTAACCGTCAAATCCGGCGTACATTCTCAGCCCTAGGTTACGATGTGCGGGCCTTGCACCGCACCAGGTTCGGGCCCTACAACTTACACGGTTTGAACACCGGGGAATATCGTGTAGTTGCACCACCAGCCTAACGCCCATGGTGCACCGAGGAGTTTCATCTGCTATGCTGAACTAAGCATATGCAAGTACCGATCAATGCCATAACCTGGTCTCTCGGCGCTGTCGCGTTGTACAGCTTCGGGGTTAAAAGTTGGCGAATCCATCGCCAGACCAGGAACCCCCTGGCGCAAATGTACTACGTACTTGGCGCTACTTTTGGAACAGCCCTGTTTTTCTTCGGAGTTCCAGGTTTGCTTACGCAAAATACGCACATTCTGCAATATACGTACTTTTCAGCCGATTTTTTCGTCCAGGTTTCCATGCAGGTACAGATCTGGATACTATGGTTTCTGGGGCTGCGTAACCGTGTCCGCTTGCGCCATATTTATGCCTTTACTATCCCGTATTCAATCGTATTAATCACGACGGAGGTGCTAACCTCGCACGTCGGTATTAGCCATTCACCCGCGCTCATAGTCTATGAGGACCATCCGCCAGTCTTAATATTGAAGTCGATTATTTATATGGCTGTAGCCATGCCCCTGGGATACTTCTATCTGCGGCAGGTCCCGCGCCAGACAACGCTACAGGCCAGGGCAAAGTCATTGGTTTCCGGGTTGACGTTCATCGTGGTAGGTTTGGCAGCGACGAGTAACAACGTCTTCGACAAGGGCAGCGACACGCCAACTTCGGCGCTTATCGTTATGGTATTCTTCGTCATATTCCTGCTGGTCCAACTGCCGCGTTACCGGCGGCGAACACACACTGCCTGAGTTCTTAGCCACTACGCCTTTGGTAGGGTTCTGGGCAATACCAAACCCTATAAGCATCAGGCCGTATCGAAGAAGTCTTTGGCCTCGGCCGCGGCCACTTTGCCGCTGTCCTGTTTATGCTTGCTGTACGGCGGCACCCAAAGATAAAACGTGCTGCCTTTGCCCAGTTCTGTTTCGAACCACAAGCGACCCGTAATCCGAGTGGTAAGCCGTTTGGCAATATACAATCCGAGACCGGTACCGCCATGGGTCCGGGTAGCGTAATGTTCGGACTGGAAAAATTTTTCAAAAATCTTCTTCTGGTCAGAGCGGGATATGCCAATGCCGGTATCGCTAACTGCAAAAGTCACCCCACTGGACTCGTCCTTAGGGTTCATAATCCGCATGACAACCGTGCCCTCGTCAGTGAACTTTATAGCGTTGGTAATGAAGATGGACAGGATTTCCCGAACTACGTAGCGACTGGTTAGGATAGTCGCAGAGTTGAGATCCTTATCAATTATAACTTCCAGCTTCAGGCCCTTTAACTTGACTTGGTCGGCATAATCCTTCTCAAACTCATGGACCAAGGCAATGGGGTCAAGCGGGTCAAGCTCTACGTCCAGCTCTTCGTTTTCAACACGAGACAGGTTGGTCAGGTCCTTGATAATATGCGAGAGTTGCTGCAAGCTGCGCAGGGCACCGCCAAGCATATCGACCGACTCAGGGTTCTTTGGCATATACGACGGAGTCAGAAGTAATGATACGTCACCCTGGGCGATAGTGAGAGGTGTGCGCAGCTCATGCGAAGCTACGGCAATGAACTCCTCACGCTCCTTATCAATTGTCTTATCCTGGGTAATATCGCGAATGATCAGGACGTGCCCGCGGTTCTGCCGATCTACGATGTACGGAGCCGCGCTGATAGCGACGTTTACCAAGCTGTTGTCCGAATCCCTCAGGCACAGGTCCTTCCTCTCGAACGCGCCGCCGGTTTGCTTGAGTTTGAGCTCCACTGCTTGGTGATGCTCGTCTTCAAGCCTTATTACGGCACTGAAGAGGTGCCCCTTCAGCTCCTGGCGCCCGCCAGCCAGTGTGGCTGCTGCCTGGTTATAAATAACAATTGTACCGCCGTTATCAACAACCAGCACGGCATCGCGCATGTTATTGATAAGCGCCAGTAATTGCTGGCGCTCCTTTTCTGTTTCAATACCGAGATTTAACAGTTCATGCCGCTCTGAGCGGTCAGGCCTGGTCAAAAGCGACACATAGACACCTAGTATAATCAAAACCAACATGCGCACCGTTAGGCCCGCCGGAAACGTCAGGGACTGTTGCTGCGCCTCCAACTGTACGGTCAGGAACAACATTTGCGTAAGCCCTATACCGACACTGGTCAATGCACCATACCAGTACGCGCCGGAAACGACCATAAAGCCCAGTATCAAAAAGTAGGGACTATGTTCGGCTCCGGTATACATAACAAGCACGAGAGCTATCACTCCGTCAATAAAGAGAATCAACGCCCGGCTGTAACTGATTCGCAGGTTAAGTTGGTTGCCAAACAGCAACAATAGGTTATAGGCAGCCGCGGCCAACAGCAGGGCTATAATTATGTGACGATGCGTAAGCGGCAAGAACCAGAGGCTGGCCGCCAGGACCGCGATAACTCCCCAGCGTGTGTACCAGGCACTCTTTAAGTAATCGACCACTCTAGGTTTAATGAGCTCCTGGGGTTTGGGCATATTCTTTCTGCGTCATTCTTCTGTATTACCTATAAAGTATACCAAACGCTTATGGTTACCGTGCAGACCTTAACCCCCAGGGATTGCAAAATACTATACTATGCAATATGATTGTTATATGTCTATAGAAACCCAAAGGCGGGAAGACCAGAGAGCTTGCAGCAGACTGGCAAAAGTCAATTTCTCTTTGGAGCCTGCGGAGCTGCAACCAAGAATAGCCCGAAGCGGAAGGACGCGGGCAGAAGCGTATTGGCACCTCGGACGATACACCTTCAGTGTGCTTAGTGGGCAATACGAGAAGCAGCACGGTGAAGTTTTTTCAGATAGAGTGCGGACAGCAGGGATGGCCGGTATGGATGTGTCGGCCAGGTTCTTATCTTTATCGCCGGATACATACCGTGATTATTGCGAGGGGCGGGTCATGCGGCCCTCCCTGGAGCAGCTTCGCGCAACTCTCAAGCGGAGTACAAAAACGGTGCAACGGTTCCAGGCTATTCCGGACTACCAGCAAACTGTCGAAACTGAACTGGGCCTACTGGAGTACGATAGCGGACGATTCAGCCTGCCCGGCTTTCGTTTTGAGGAGACCGGGCAGGGCTTGTCATTCGCGGTTGACGATGAGCGTTTTTCGGAGCTTACCGAGACCCTGGAATACCGCGACGAACTTCCCAGGCATTTGCAGAGATGTCCCGCAAAAAAAGTGATGGAACGCTGCTGGCCAGCTATGGTAGATTTGGCAACCGACACGCCGGAATTGTTCGCACATGATCTAGGGGTAGTTGAAGCGGAGTACCGACAGCCCCTGTCACAGGTTGGTTTGGCTTCAATATACTTGTGCGGCGAATAGCTATGTGCGCAAGGTGTAGTTCATCTACCCCTTATCTGGTATACAATATACGTACATGAGTAAAAAAGTACCGATCATAGCTATTGTCGGACGGGCAAACGTGGGTAAGTCCAGCCTGTTCAACGCGCTACTGAACCGGCGCGAAGCTATCGTGGCCCGGGAAGCCGGCACTACGCGGGACCGTCTGACAGCCAAGGCCGAACACCGAGGCCAGCATTTCTGGCTGGTCGACACGGCTGGTATCAAGGATCCCGAGGACGAGTTCGAATTTACCATTCAGGAGCAGGTCGTGCAGGCTGCTGACAGCGCCGATGTCATCTGGGTGGTCGTGGAGGCTGACGTACCGGTTACCGAAGAAGACCGGCGCGTAGCCCGGATGGCCCTGCGCTCCAAAAAACCGGTCTTCCTGGTCATAAACAAGACCGATAAGGCAAAAGGCGCAGACCTGGGCGTCTTTGACCGGTTGGGTATCAAGACTACAGTCCATACAAGCGTCACCCAGCAACGGGGCCTGGAACAGCTTTTGGACCAGTTGGTTGCGGTTATTCCCAAGGCAACGATCCGCGAAGCAGGGGACCGGCTGCGCCTGGCCATTCTCGGACGGCCGAACGTCGGCAAATCGCAGCTCTTCAACGCCCTGGCCAAAAAGCAACAGGCCATCGTAGCCGACCGGGCCGGCACCACCCGTGACGTTAACCGCACCACGGTGCGCTATCAGGGCAGGGAGATTGAACTGCTGGACACGGCCGGAATCCGCCGCAGTGGCAAGATTCAGGTCGGCATCGAGCGCTTCAGCGTCATCCGCAGTCTCAGCGCCATCGAAGAAGCCGACGTCTGCCTGTTACTCATGGATGTCAACGAGTTGAATGTGCAGCTCGACCAGAAGATCGCGGGCATGGTCAAGGACGCCGGAAAGGGTCTCATCCTGGTTGTCAGCAAATGGGACGTTGCCGAAGGCAAAGACGCCTATACCCGCGACGCACTGGCACCGCAGATCGGCGCAAATTATGACTTCGTACCCTGGGCCCCTTTGATCTTTACCAGCGCCGTAAGCGGACAGAACGTCACCAAGCTGTTCGACTTGGCGCTTGAGATAGACGCCCGACGTCATAAACGCATTCCGACCAGCCAGCTCAACCAGTGGCTGCGACAGGCCGTCGACGCCCATCCGCCGGCCGGCCTGAAAGGCCGTAATCCCAAGCTCAACTACATGGTGCAGGAGACAGACAACCCCACACCGGCCTTTAAGATCTTCGCCAGCCAGAGCCGCTATGTCCATTGGAGCTACCGACGCTACCTGGAGCGCCGCCTACGCGAAGCCTACGGCTTCGCGGGCACCCCTGTGCAGCTCTGGTTCATCGAAAAGCACCAGGCTCATAAGCACGGCAAAAGTCCCACTAAAACAAACAACTAATATGGGTTGCTTCCTTGATTCTTGCGACTTGATGTCTGATACTTAAGACGCATGGCCTGGCTACAAAAACGACCGAACGTCAGCAATCCGACCAGCTTCTATACGGTCGGGCTGAATAAGACCATCCTGCTGGTAGGGTTGGGCAATCCCGGCAAGGAATACGACCTGACGCGCCACAACATCGGCTTTGCCTGCATTGATGACTTTGTCATTAAGACCGAAGGGATGGAAAGCTGGATAGAAAAGAAAGACCTGAAGTGCCTGCTCTCAGCCGGCCGCATTGGCGACATGCGGGTCATTGCCATGAAACCGACGGCCTATATGAACCTAAGCGGTGATGCGGTGCAGGCCGTCACGCATTTTTATAAGATCAGCACTGGGTATGTCACCGTGATCCACGACGAGCTGGATATTGACTTCGGCCAGATACGTCTGCGCGTTGGGGGGTCGTCAGCGGGGCATAACGGCGTCAAGTCAGTTACGCAGCACATTGGCGAAGGGTACGGCCGAGTACGCATCGGCGTGGGTCCCAAAAAACCGGCCGCCATCAAGAGCGAAGACTTCGTCCTGCAGAAATTTTCGGCCGAAGAACAGGCCCAGCTGCCCAATCTTATGCGCGAAGTAAACGCCATCCTCAGCGAGTACCTCTACGGCGCGGAGCTACCCCACGATACCCGCAGCTTTCTTGTATAAATGACTTCTAAATAAAAGAGCCTCCGGAGGGGGTGGGCACCGCCGGAGACTCATTAACGGGCACGAACGAGTCATGCCCTACCACCCTTCAACCCACCCCGGCAAAACATCAACGTCTCTTATTAAATAATGACGAGTGTCAGCCGTTCCGAAGAACCGCTACCATTTAGGCTCGCTTTGAATCGGGGACCCCGGGACAACCCGTAAAGGGCACGTCGAGGAATCTAGTTAAAGGGGTTAGTATGTTTTAGAGCGGGCCGAGCCAAGCGGCTTTGGCGATCAAAGATAAAGTGGAGGGTAACAACTTTTCTTTTACACGCTCTAAAACAATCTAACGATTCTGTCCCGGCCGCCGAAGATTAAGTAGCGATTAACTCGCCTTATATACTGGTGCCGGAAACGTTAGAATGGGGGTAAAGGTACGAATTCCTATATACTAGGAATCATAAGTTGCCATTTTAGCAAAAGTATTTCATTATGTCAATACTTTAAAAGATTTTCCCATGAATATCAACAAGCTTACGTTTAGTTCGATAGGTTTTCCAGAGGTACTGCGGAATATACCCGATCCGCCCGAGCAGCTTTACCATACCGGCTCGCCCTTGTCAGAACTGCTCAATAAGCCGTGTGTAACGATTGTCGGCAGCCGCCGGGTTTCGGCATACGGAAGACAAGTCACCACGAAATTGGCAGGCCAGCTGGCAGAACAGGGCATAGTTATCATTAGCGGTCTGGCTCTGGGCGTGGATGGCCTGGCGCATCGCGCAGCACTGGAAGCCGGAGGGCTGGCTATAGGGGTATTGCCCGGGCCGTTGGACAACATAGTGCCGGCTACCCACAGGCGGCTCGCAATGGCCGTTCTTGATAAGGGCGGGGCACTAGTCAGCGAGTACCCTCCGGGCATCCCGCCGCAAAAGCGTAACTTCGTTGCCCGCAACCGGCTGATGGCCGGCTTATCGCCTGTTCTGGTAATAACCGAGGCAGGAGAGAAGAGCGGCAGCCTGCATACCGCCCGCTTTGCACTGGAGCAGGGCAGGACGGTACTGGCGGTACCCGGTAACATTACCAGCTGGGGTTCTGCGGGCACCAACAACCTCATCAAAACCGGCGCTACCCCCATTACGACAGCCAAGGATATTTTTTATGCCCTAGGCCTTAAAGCGACCCATGGCAAGCCCGCGGCCATTAAGGGCCGTACCGAACATGAGCAAACCGTACTCAACCTGCTTACGCGAGGACTAAGTGACGGCGATCAGCTACTGGACCATAGCGGTCTTAACGTCAGCCAGTTCAATCAAGCCCTGACCATGCTGGAAATCAGCGGCAAGGTCCGTGCTCTCGGCGGCAACCAATGGGGCATAGCATGAACATGAGTGCTAGACTAGAAATATGAAGCTTATGATTTTTATCGGAATCTTCATCGGCGGCACCATTGGCGGCTGGCTGGGCGCAGCATTACTCGACCACGGTAATTGGCTTGGTGGATGGAGTATTTTACTGAGCAGCGCAGGCTCGCTGGGCGGCATCTGGGCCGGGTTTCGCGCAGGTCAGTATCTTTTTTAGATGTCAGTTGGGAATTCAGGGGACTGAAATCGGGCCATAACCCGGTGGTATAATAATGCTCCCTCGCGCACAGCTGTAGCAAAACCGACGCCGGCCGACGTAATCATAGGTAGCAACAGACCGATTTCACCGGTAGCGACTTCCGCGACAGCAGAGCATGCCAGGACTCCGGCAAGAAGACCGGCCGGCTCGATTACCCGATTGTGCTCCAAACGATTTGCCGCTTCTATGTGTCCGTCCCATCCCCGCGCTCCCAAACCGAGATGACGGTAGGTAGCTTGTAACAGATTGCCGGCTTGATTCTCCGCTACCGGGTTTTGTTCAGCCATTATCGTAATATTACAATGCTTAGGTGCAAAAGTCAAAAATCTAGCTGTTGGGGCTCGTGTCGCGGAGTTATTTATTCTTATATATAGTATACTGTTGCATTCCGTATTGAAGTGCGCTTACATGTAGTCTTATGGCAAAGAATTTAGTTATTGTAGAAAGTCCGGCAAAAGCCAAAACCATAGAACGGTTCCTGGGTAAGGATTATGTTGTCAGGAGCAGCTTCGGGCATATACGTGACCTTCCCAAAAAAGGGCTGAACATCGACATCGAGCACTCTTTTGCCCCCCATTACGAGATAAGCGCAGATAAGAAGAAAGTCGTGGCGGAGCTCAAGAAAGCCGCCGCCGGTCATGAGGTATGGCTGGCCAGCGATGAAGACCGCGAAGGGGAGGCGATCGCCTGGCACCTGACGCACGCCCTCAAGCTGGATCCGGCCACGACCAAGCGCATTGTCTTTCACGAGATCACTAAGCCGGCTATTGAGGCCGCCATTAAGAACCCGCGCACTGTCGACACCAAGCTGGTAGACGCCCAACAGGCCCGGCGCGTCCTGGACCGGCTGGTCGGATATGAATTGTCACCGGTTCTCTGGAAGAAAGTCAAGACCGGCCTCAGCGCCGGCCGCGTACAATCGGTCGCGGTACGTCTGACGGTAGAACGGGAGCGGGAAGTCAACGATTTTGTTGCCGATAGCTCCTTCAAGGTCACGGCCACGTTTCTTGCTGGCACCGAGGAAGTTCCGGCAGAATTGGATACCAAGCTGCCTGACGCCGATAAGACCAGGCAATGGCTGCAAGCGCTGGCGGCCGGGGCTGACTACAAAGTCGTTTCCGTCGAACAAAAGCCGGCCAGCCGCAACCCGGGCGCGCCGTTCACGACCAGCACCCTGCAACAGGAAGCCGCCAGGCGTTTGGGTTATAGCGTCCGTCAGACCATGACTTTGGCCCAGCGCCTCTATGAGGCAGGGCATATAACCTATATGCGAACCGACAGTACGACAGTATCAACCCAGGCGCTGGGCGCAGCCGAGAAGTACATTAAGAGTTCATACGGTACCGAGTACCATACGCTGCGCCAGTTTAAGACTAAGAGCCAAGGAGCCCAAGAAGCCCACGAAGCTATACGGCCAACCGATTTTTCCAAACGATCAGCCGGTGGAGACCAACAACAGGGCAAACTATACGAATTGATCTGGCAGCGCGCCATCGCGTCACAGATGAGTGCTGCACGTATAGAACGTACCAAAGTCACTATCACGATCAGCAGCCAACCGGAGAAATTCGTAGCCAAGGGTGAGGTCCTGCAGTTCGACGGCTTCATGAAGGTATACGGCGGCGGCCAGGATGATACGCTACTGCCACCTATCAAGCGGGGCCAAGCGCTGGAAGTTCAGGGCATTACCGCTATCGAGAGCTTCAGCCGCCCGCCGGCACGATACTCCGAGGCTTCTCTGGTGCGCAAGCTTGAGGAGCTAGGTATAGGCCGCCCAAGCACCTACGCGCCGACTATATCGACAATCCAGACCCGCGGCTACGTCGAAAAGAAGGATCTTGACGGAAACGAGCGCGAGGTAACCGAGCTTAAGATGGATCATGGCCAGGTCACCGATTCCAAAACCACAGTTACAACCGGTGCCGACCGCGGCAAACTGATACCAACCCCTATAGCCGAAGTGGTAACTGACTTCCTGGTCAAATATTTCCCGAGTGTAGTCGATTATGATTTTACTGCCCGGGTGGAAGCCGATTTCGACCGGATTGCTGCCGGCGAACAGGCCTGGCAAGCCATGATAGGTGGCTTCTACAAGGATTTTCACCCGCTGGTCGAGAAGTCCGCCGATATTTCCAGGCAAGAGGTTTCCCAGGCCAGGGAACTGGGTAACGACCCGCAGACCGGAGCGCCTATTTATGCCCGTTTTGGACGATACGGACCGATGTTACAACGCGGCGATACGACCGACGAAACCAAAAAACCGGACTTCGCCCCACTGCCGGAAGGTGCTGCACTCAATACCGTTACGCTCGAACAGGCTCTGGAAATGTTTAAACTGCCTAAACTAGTCGGTTCGACTGCGGACGGCCAGGAAATACGAGCCAACATCGGCCGGTTTGGACCATATGTCCAGGTAGGCAAGACCTTCGTGTCAATTAAGCCGCTTGATCCGCATACGATCACGGAAGCCGAGGCCCGCGAGCTATACCAGGCTAAGCTAGCCAAGGACGCCGCCAAGAACATCAAGGAATTCTCGAATGGCGTTAAGATATTGAACGGCCCGTATGGACCGTATGTAACCGACGGCAAAAAGAACGCCCGTATCGCCAAAGACAAAGACCCTGCCGCAATAACAGAAGAAGAAGCCCTGGGGATACTGGCAGCTGCGCCAGCCAAAAAGCGCGGCAGACGCTTCAGCGCCAAAAACAAGCAGACGGCCGCTAAGCGTGGGAGCAAGCGCTAAATAATAGCCGATGGCGGCCTGTGGAGAAAGTCATCCAGGTTTTCCACTTGCGACAAGATACAGCACGTGGCATGATAATATTTCTACAACACCTAGTATGCACAGTTGTCATGAATATGCTACAATACATATACATACAGAGGTATTGACTTTTAAAATTATAAGTTTTATAATACTACTAAGGTTATTGTATAATTTATAGTTAACAGGGAAGAATTGTAGACATATGGCACAAACCACCGACCAAGTAACCCCGATTGAGACCGAGCAGCTTGTGAAAGACATCCTGGCAACTATAGAGCGCGACCGGGAGCGAGAGATCGTAGCACGCCGGTTTGGCCTTTTTGACCGTAAGGAAACGCTGGAACAGATCGGGGAGATGCTGGGCATCACGCGGGAGCGAGTTCGTCAGCTGGAGAAGGCCGTTGTCACACGCTTACAGACTTCGGCAGAGCAGGGCGCCTTACCGCACATTGCTACGTTTCAGGCTACGGTATCAAATCTTCTGCGCTCCTCAGGCGATATATCACGCGTCAGCGACATAACGGCTCGCCTAAGCGGCACGTCAGACCGAGAAGAACAGGCCAGAGTAGCATTTCTAAGCCAACTGTCACCTCAACTGGCCGTCATCCCTGAAGACGATAACTTTTATAACAGCGTGAGCATTGCGGCTGCCCGAGACGGAAAGGCCGTAAAGGCGCAGGTTACTAAGCTAATAGACGCGATCAAAAAGATCGGTGAGCCTAAAACCGTCGAAGAAATCGCTAAGGCGGCAGGTTTTGCCAAACCAAAAGAAGTAGCATCGCTAGCCAGCACTTCCAAACATCTGGCTACGCTCAACGGCCGCTGGGGCCTGATCAAATGGCCAATGGTTAACCCTAAGAACATCCGTGACAAAATCTACGTTATACTCAAGGAGCGCGGCAAGCACATGCACTTTAACGAAATTTCCGACGCCATCAAGGGCAGCGAGTTCAAGCGCAAGGATGTTACTACGCAGGCTATTCATAACGAATTGATCAAGGACAAGCGCTTCGTGTTAGTCGGGCGCGGTATTTACGCCCTAAAGGAATGGGGCTACGAGAAGGGCACGGTCGCCGACATTATCAGCGAAGTTCTACGTGAAGCCGGCGAGCCTTTGCACCGCGACGAGATCGTCAAGCGTGTCCTCAAGAGCCGTTTTGTCAAAGAAACGACTATCCTACTCAACCTCCAGGGCAAGCCGCAGTTCAAGCGAGTGGCTAAAGCCACCTACGACCTGGCCGAAGCCGAGTAATAATACGTCCGTATAAGATAAGGTTTGTATGCTAAGTAGCCACGAGGTACCAACGCCAGCACCGATAGATCAGCACGTTATGGATCATAGCCTTGTGGCTAGTGTTACAACCTACAGCCTGCCCTCAAATGCCAACCTTGGCCGTTCCATTCCTCCCCAAGCAGTCATACGGCAAGCAATGGATAGATGCTACTATATAGCTAAAGAACACGAAGGCGACATGCATCGTGTAATGTTCGAATGGGGCCGAGCTGAAGGTTTGCAGAGGGTCACACTAGGAGGCAGCCAATCTTCTGAACAACCCACATCAGAGGGTGATAATCCACTCCACAAAATATTTAACATTGGTGTGTCTGTAGGCGTAAACGAAGCCGTTAGGCTTTTAGGTATAATAAAGTACTAAAGGCATGATCCTTGTATAAACAAAATACGAACATGATAATATGATGGGCGAAGAAAGAGGTCTCGCAATACTTGTGGTATGTGCCGCTTAGTAAATATGCGGGGCAGAGACCTAACGGTAACTTTAAATTATAAATTGGTAGCAGCAAGGTAAAAGTTTATGAAAATACAAAGCAAAAGAGCAGCAAATTCATACATAGACATGATGTCGCACAATGTATATTTTGCGACTGTTACATATACGATACAATTGATAAGTATTACCCCTGCCGCAGGGGAGTATGGGACGGATTACCGTTAGCTTCGCAAGTTTTAGTTAACCGCCGTAACTTCACGATCCACGATCGTGTTGATAGATAACCCACAGTACGTTATTCCTACTAAACACCTATGGTGTCCCGACGTGACGCACAACACTATTTGACTTTTCCACAGTATTACCGTGAAAGTATCGCTTTTTTGTACATTATATTACACATGATCAACTCCTCTGCTCCACCTGCTTCATTAATAAAAACTTGACTTTTGCTTTTTTATGTATGTTCATATAGTTTTTTTGCACGACGCGACGCGGCGGTACTAAGAACAAATTACGAACTAGCGGGGCAGCAGAACAGGGGGACTACTTGTAATACGCTCGCCCGGAAACACGCACATCGACATACTGGCTGGGCGTAATGTGTTGGTGCTGCAATTGCATTATGGTAGCCAGGAACGTTCCGGCCTCCCCTTTCGGGTCTCCGCTTTCTAAATTAAATTTAACGAAATAGGGCTGCCCTGCCAAATGAACGTCAAGCTCGCTGGCCGCTGCCGGTAAGGTCATGCCAGAGACCGTGAACTGCTTGGCGGCCAGCTGGACAACTATAGTCTGGATAAAGCTGACATCACTGGTAGGAACCGCCTGTTGGTTAAGTTGTATATGAAGCCCGCTTTGATCGTTAACGACCGGCAGCTTCGGCTGGCTAAGGGCAGCGGGCGTAGTGCCGCCCAGCACCGCCTTGCCGTTGTCGGCAATGACAAACGAGCCACTATTGGCCACCAGGACAAACGCCGGGTTGGCCGGCTCGACATAGATAACCGGCCGGTGCCCCAGTAACGGTACGGTAACGCTAACGCTGCTCAGTTCGGGAAACTTATTGAGCAAATAGTGGCTTAGTTGATCGGTGTTGATCGTAATCTTGTTGCGGTTCCATGTAGACCGGCTTAGCTTGTGGTCGGCCGCGATTTCATAGACAGACAAAGAGCGCAACAAGGAGACGCTCCCGCTGTTTTGCAGCGGCACTACCTTGGCGGAGGCAGACAGGCTGAGTACGTTAACCATTGAGACTACAATCGCTATAAGCAGGATGATGAAACCGAAGCGTTGCAGCCAAAAGTGCCGGAACCCGGCATGAGTGTTAGGGATTTGGGCAGCCTGTTCCTCCGACAACTGACGGCCGGCGCGACGAGGTGACGGCCCTGACAAGTCTGATTGGCGGCGGCGCGGTTGGGGCGGCCGGTCACTATAAGAAAGGTTCGACTGACGCATAGTCGCTTGAGTGTCGCTATCCACGCGAAGGCGTGGACGGCGGCGCGGTGACGGGCCCGATGCACGGTTACGGCGTAACTTCATAGCTGATCCAGTATTAGGTGAGCCAGCTCAGTAGTAGCACTAGGCTTAGCGAAGACCTTAAACTTAGCGCTTAACTTGTCACGGCGCTTAACGTCACGTAGCAGACCGCTTGCTTGCCGGGCCAAACGATTGGAATCAACCATGAGATCGGTTTCCGCAATTACTAAAGCAGCCCCCTGCTTGGCCAGATACTGGGCGTTCTTGAGCTGGTGCCCTCCTGCCAGGAAGGAGCTGGGCACCACAATACAGGCCTTACCCTGGAGAGCAAATTCCGCCAGATTGGTAGCCCCTGCCCTAGTAATTATGACATCAGCCGCCCCGCTATACAGGTACACGTCCTTTATAAAGTCATAGACCTTTATCCTCCCCTGCTCTGAAGACGATAATTCCCGTCCGTATGCTGCCATACTATCTTTTTCATTGCCGCGTCCGGCAGCATGCAGTACGTGCAAGTCAGGAAATTCACGTAAAAGATGCGGTACCGCAGCAATCACGGCCTGGTTCACGCGTTGCGACCCCAATCCCCCTCCTATTACAAACAGAACTTTGGCCTCGGTCGGAAGCTTCAACTTGGCCCGGTATTGCCGTTTGAGTTTAGCCGTTACGGGCTTGAATTCGGCCTGCAATGGTATTCCTGTAGTAACCGTCGTATCGCGCGGATAGCTGTAAACTTCGGCAGGTAACGCTACAGCGTGCCGCACAGCCCAGCGGCCGATGATCCGGTTAGCCAGACCTGGTATGGCATCAGAATCGTGCGTTATATACGGAATATCCAGGCCTGCGGCGGCCAGGCCGACCGGCACCCCTACGAAACCGCCTTTTATGAATATCACCGCCGGGCGTACACGACGCAACAAACGCCAGCTCTGGTATATCCCAATCACTACGTACAACGCATCCCGGGCATTGAGAAGCAAAGTCGGAATATCCAACAGCTGCCGCAAGCCTTCGCCATGATAGCGGCGGAATTTTCCGGCCCGAACCGTAAAGACATCATCAAAGGCCGGATGCTCAGCCGGAATATCACCGAGCTTATCGCCGCGTTGGCCTATATAGACCAGGCGAACATCAGGCTGCAAGCGCTTAAGTTCAGAAGCAACGGCTAAAATCGGTGTGATATGGCCGCCGGAACCGGCGCCGGTAAGTACAATGTTCGTCAATAGCCGGCCCTCCTGGCATTATCACGCCAGTCAGGTCGACGGCTGCCATTATTGCCACGAATACCAGCCCGGCCAGCCCGGGCGGCGCCAGGCCGCCTCACAGCATCTCCTGCAGCAGCCTCTTCATCAACAAGGCGGTTGGCGGTAAACGCCGTGTACTGCGAGGCTTGAAAGGCCAGGCCAATGGCAGCAACGGAAAACACCACGCTGGTACCGCCATAGCTTATAAATGGCAGGGTAATACCCTTGAGTGGTAACAGGCCGATCATGGCCCCGATGTTAATAAAAGTCTGGATACTAAGCCAGGCCAGTATTCCGATTACCAGGAACCGGCTGAAGTCATCGGGCAGCCGTTCAGCAATGTTCTTGAGCCTTGTAAAGAATGCCATGAAGATCGCCAACAGGATAATAGCCCCTACGAAACCGAATTTTTCGGCGTAAATAGCAAAGATCGAATCGTTGGCAGCCTCCGGTAAATAACCATAGGCTTGGACGCCGCTGCCCAATCCCAAACCGACCATACCGCCCGACCCAACCGCAATGAGCGCCTGGCAGGCCTGGTAGCCGCTGCCGTGACAATTCGATTGGGGGTGTAAATAGCTCTCCAGGCGGGCCCTGCGGTACGGTGTGGCCGCAATCGCCAATACAAGCATTATAAGCACTGCCCCACCGATCAGCATGATTTTTTTTAATGGAAGCCCTGCCACGTAGGCCATAGTCGCCATCATGGCGACTATTACACCAGCCGAGCCTAGGTCACTCTGTATGCCTACGATCACGACACCTATTATGAGTAACGCTATAACAAGCGGCTTCAGCGTTAATTTCATGCTTTTTATAGTCCCCTGCCGCACCCGCCTGGCCAAAAAAGTTGCCAGCCAGACCATAACTGCAAACTGCACCAATTCAACGGACTCGAAAGACAGGCCGCCAAATCGTACCCAACGGTGTGCTGGATATGCCGGGTTGACCGGTAGGGCTAGAGCCAGTAATGTTGCCAGGCCAGCCGCCACCAAAAGCGGTTTATACGCCCGTTGCCACCACTGGAGCGGAATCCGGGCAGTCACAAAGAAAGCTGCCACACTAAGCCCTATTGCCAATAATTGCTTAGTGACGTAATAACTGCCTTGGGTGTGGTTAGTGATTCCTAGCGCAGGACTGATGGCATACACCACCATCAGGCCAATCGCCAATAAGACCGCGCACCAGATCATGAGCCAATAGTCAGGCCGGTGACGGCGGCCTAATTTCGATTCTGCCGCCTCCGGCCTTATCCTACGCGGCGGACGACGGCGTCCGGAGGCGGGGTGTGAAGACCACATAAAGCAACCTTAGACCTGTCCGCTCATTAAGAAGATGATCAACCCCACGATGCTAGCTATTTGGCCGAGTATCCAAAATCGCATCGTAACTTTGGCTTCGGGCCAGCCAATAGCCTCGAAATGGTGATGGATCGGCGATGACAGAAAGACTTTTTTGCCATCCCGGAAACGCCGTGAAAGCCGATTAACGATTACTGAACCGGTCTCGACAACGTACACAGCCCCGATAATCGGTAAGACATAGACAGTGTCGGTCTGCAGCGCAATTATACCGAGAGCTGTCCCCAGGGCGAAAGACCCGACATCGCCCATGAAAAACCTGGCCGGATAGATATTAAACCATGTATAACTCAATAAGCTGCCGACAACGGTAAGACAGAAACCGGTCAACGCGAACTTATGTTCAATGAGTGTAATGATGGCGTAGGCCATAAATGAGGCTGTTAACAGCCCGCCGGCCAGGCCGTCGAGCCCGTCACTGATGTTGACTGATATAGCCGTTGAGATCACCACCAGCCAGAAGAGCGCTATGACGAATACCCCGATATGCAAATGGTGCACAATAGGCAAATAGATTGAATGGACATTGAGCTTGGCATAAAACCACCAACCGCCGATTAATACTACTAGGCTATACAGCCCGAACTTGGCCCGGGCGCTCATGCCCGCTACGCCGTCACCATTACCCCTTATGTTCATGATGTCATCGATCAGTCCGATGGCGGCAGCGCCCAATAGGCCAGCTAGCGGCAACCACGTTTGCCCCCTGTTAAGGTTACCGGCAAAGGTCACAATGGCTGTAGCCAGTACGAAGATCAATCCGGCCATAGTCGGGATGTGCCGCTTGTGCTTGGCGGCGTGCAACTTCTGGTACACAGACGCCTTACCTCCCGACCAGGCATCGGTTCGTAATCGTTTCCACCACTGGCCGCGATACGCCGCGCTGGTATAGAGAGGCGTTATCAACATACTTACTACGAAACTGAAAAAACCAAGTGACAGGATCCGGACGAGACTGTGTGCGGTAATGGCAATGTGCAAGGTGTTACTCATAAGAATATGTTGTTTTATTATAGCATTTATGGTGATGTTTTCGGTGTTACGTAGGAATTATCAATCAGCATGTGTGCCAGATCAGAAAACACCGGCTGCCCCGCATAAGAACCTGCATAGCCCGGAATGCCTGGTTTTATATTGAAAACAACGATCACGTATTGGGGCTTATCGCCGCCGACAAACCCGACATACGTGCCATTATATGTGTTCTTGTAGTAACCCCCGGTGGGTTTGGCTACCTGGGCCGTACCGGTTTTACCACCGACAATATAGTTCGAAGGAAAGGACATGTAGCTAAAGCCTTCGTTGTGGTACGTGGTAACGACATTCTGCATTAACGGTATGAGCTCCTTGCCGATGTTGGGACCCACTGTATGCTTTTCAACGACCTTCGGTTTGTTAACCTGGGTCTGGCCGCTCGCTTTTATGGTTTCGCTCACGAGCGTCGGCTGGTAGTACGTGCCGCCATTTAAAACGCTGGAAAGGGCCGCTCCCAGCTGCAAGGCCGTTAGCTGCACTCCTTGTCCGAACGAGGTATTAGCATAGCGTAAATCAATACTGGGGTCATTCATGTTGGCCGGCGGTACGTACCCAGCCGACTCGTAGCCCTGTTCAATACCAGTCGGCTGTCCCAGCCGAAAATGGTTTACCATATAATTATGCCAGGCATTTATCCCTTTTGCTGTAATTTGGGTATGTCCGGGGTCGCTCATCTGCATCAGCATCCACGTCGCGCCGGTATTCAACGACAACGCCAGAATACTGGCGATATTCTGTTCCCGGGCGCCTCCATCCTGAGCAATATCGGTTATGTTGAAACCGTTAATAACCCAGTGGGCTGGATCATAAAACGAACTGTTAGGTTGAATAACGCCTTGGTCAAGTGCCGCTGAGGTAGTCAACGTCTTCATGCTGGAGCCGGGCTCGATGGCGTCAGTGACTGCGCCGTTTTGGAATACCGCCGGATTGGTGACGTTCTGGTAGTTACTGGGATCGTAGGTCGGATAGTTGGCCATGGCTTTGATTTGCCCGGTATCGGGATCCATGATAAGCGCGCTGATTCCTTGGGACTTGGTTTTTTTGTATTCCTGTTGGAGAATTTTTTCCATTTGGGCCTGCATTGGCAGATCGAGCGTGGTGACCACGGTATCGCCATTCACTGGCGGCTGTTCAATATTACCTTTAGTAGCTGGCAACGGCACGCCATTTACATCAGTGACAGCCTTAACCTGGCCGGCCTTGCCGGACAGCTGCTTATTAAGCGCCTGCTCTATCCCATACTGCCCTTTTCCATTACCGTCAACAAAACCCAACACCTGTGAAGCCAGGCTGCCCTCCGGGTAGACGCGGTAGTCTTGGCCTTGGGTACCTATACCGGGAATTCTTAAGGCCAGTACCCGTTGGTTTTGGCTTGGACTTAGTTTCTTAGCCAGTATTACGTAACGGGTATTTTTGGTATGCATAAGTCCGGCGTACTGGTTGGCATTCCCGCCTATAACAGGCACGATCTTAGCCGCGACCTGGTTGGGATGCTTAATGTATACCGGGTCGGCGTAGAGCGTATAAAGCTTTTGGTTGAGGACTATGGGCACGACATTACTGCCGTCCTGTGCTTCGATAATTCCACGGTCAGCCGGTATTTGGTATTGCTTGAGCTGGTCGCTTAAAGCTGCGGCATGATAATGGCTGTAATCTACAACTTGTAGAAAGAAGAGCCTTATCCCGAACACAACCAGCACTATAGTCAATAGCCCGTACCAGAAACGGACACGTTTGATAGTTGCGCTGGCATTGTTTGTGTTTGGCAAAGCCATTCCCTCCTTATTATAAGAGTGTAGGGCACCAAAGTAAAACCAGTGCTGTCCTGCAGGTTCCAGATACTTTTAGGGCTGGGCCGTGCCGGACGGGGAAACTGGTACCAGGCCTTTGGCCGCCGTACTGTTTTGAGCCCGATCCAAGGACTGCAACCGCGCCGATGATACTTCCAGATTCTGATGTTGGCTCTGGAGATTAGCCTGTTGCTGTTGCAAAGCGCTGATTTGGTAGCCGAAGGTATTGGTCTTGGTAACCTGCGTCAGATACAGCAACCCCAGCAAGCACGCCAGGACGATCAGCGTAATGGTGTTGCTGATCGGACCGAGTTTGCGAACCGGAGCGCGAAAAACAACCGAATTTTGGTTTCGGCCGCTGAAGCGCGAGCGACCCATAGCCAGAGAACTTGAATATGTCATGTGGTTTTATCTTCGTCTTTTGTATTAGGTTTTTATTTTTGTTTTTAGGTCCAGCCCCGCCAAGCGGGGCCGGAACCGCTACTCGCCTATCAGATCACTTTAACTTGGATCTTGTAGGCGCGGGAGCTGCTTTTGACCGGAATTGGCATCAGCTGTTCCCTTTCTTTTTATTTTCACGGCGGACCGCAGTTTAGCACTACGGGCTCGCGGATTAGAAACAATTTCGTCGGGGCCGGGCTGGATTGGGCGTTTATTCAGTAAACGCAACTCGGCATCATACCGTTCGCCCGCGGCATCCTGCAGGGCCTGCTTAACCAGTCGGTCTTCCAGGCTGTGGAAGCTAATGACGGCCAAGCGGCCACCAGGCACCAAAAGCTGCATCCAGAGCGGCAGGCTCTGTTCCAGCTGGCGCAGTTCGTCGTTAACGGCGATCCTGAGGGCCTGGAACGTCCGTGTTGCCGGGTGAACCCGACTCTTTTTGGGCCAGGCCCTGGCTACCACGGCAGCCAACTCGTTCGTACCGGTGATTGGCCGGCTGGAGACGATCAGCTTGGCAATCCGCTTGGACCGCGGTTCTTCGCCGTAGCGGCGTAACAGGTCAGCCAGGTCTGCCTCACTATAGCTGTTCACTATCGTTTCGGCTGAGAGCCCCTGGGACTGGTCCATCCGCATATCCAGCGGACCGCTTAGGTTGATCGCGAAGCCGCGTGGGCCTACGTTAAGGTGCGGTGACGATACCCCCAAATCGGCCAAAATAAGTTCGAATTTCCGGCCTTCGCCGAGTAGCTCCCGGCTGGCGCTTAAGAAATCCTGTCTCCGCAAACTGACCGTACCTTCGGCGACTTGTCGCGCGAACTTCGCCTTGAGCACGTCGATTGCCTGTTGATCCCGGTCTACCAGCGTTGCTGGCGACCGTTCTCCGGTTTTTGCCAGTATTGCCGCCGCGTGTCCGCCGTATCCGGCCGTCAGGTCGAGGTACGAATCCCCTTCCTTCGGATCCAAATATTGCAGGACTTCGTCGAGCAGTACCGGTATGTGAGGCATGTGTTTATTTTGGTTTTTGTTTTGGTGCATCTTGACTTACATTTTTGTTTTGCAAGGTCACCTACTTGGCAGCCAACTTTTTGTTTTTGCAAATGTTTTTGTTTTTGTGGGATTTCAGCAAAATGTATAAATACTTTTCGCCAAAATCAAGTTTGAGAGACTTATGTGTGAGGTGGAGTTTTGGGAGGTGTTTTTGAAAAGTGCAAAGCGCTTTTTTATAGTGGTTTACTATCGATTCCACTTGTTGGCTACCGAGTAGCTGACCTCGGCATCTGTATTGTTAAAGTACTCTTTATGAGGCGGAGGGCGCCGTGAGGCGCCAGTAACGTCCAACCCCGACGGCTGCGACATCGCGCTTGATGCCTGCATAGTCCAGCAGGTGCTGTTCAAGCGTTATACGTCCCTGCTTGTCGTCGGGCCGCATCTCGACCTTGCCCATCCGAAATTGGACGTTGAGATCGGCGATACGCTCATCAAGGATGTCGCCGGCTAGGCGCGGTTCCACCAGGTTCTCCCAAACATCTTTCGGATAAAGATGCAGGTATTGGCCGAAGCCCCTGGTAACGACCGCCCCGCTCGCAAACGTGTCTCTAAGTTCCGGCGGGATTGTCAGCCGGCGCTTGTCGTCAAGCTTGCGTTCGAAGTAGTCTACCGTTCCCATTGATGCCCCTTTAAAGTTGCCAGTGGTTTTTATTTTTGAAGCGATAAGCTATTTGGCCTTACCATTTCTACCCACTGCCATGAGTGTACTACCCACCTTAACCCCCCGCAAGTGAAAATTACAAAAAAGTGGTGCTTCTCACACCACTTTTCCACATCTTTTCCCCAGTTTGATATAAAAGCACAATATGTGGTGGCCAGAGCGCTGCACTAAGCGCTACTGTGCGGGTACTTGTGATTCGTACGCACCGGCTGTTTCGAGGTACGATACAGCAAGGCGGTCCTGTGACATAGGCACAGGTGCCGGATCTCGGTAATAATAAATGCTACCGTCTTTGGTGGCTTCCTCATTGAATACGCTATTATTATAGGTAAGTTTAATAGCGCCGTCTTTTTGTACATGTGCAGCAATAATGTTGTCGCTAACGTTAGTCTTAGGGGCTATTGGCCGAGGGAGATCTCCGGGGTAAACCTGCGCATAGCCCTCTTGTTCCAGCTTTGGTAAGTCAGCATATACAGTAACATCTGCCCGGTCCTTGAAGCTTCTTATATCGGTCGTAGAGGTGCCCGGGGGCGTGAAGGCAATCCAGCCGCTTTCATCAAGTGTGTAAGGAGTATTAGGCGCGGATGTAACTAGTGGATTGCTTATGACCATTTCCTGTCCCTTTGGAACTGAACCAGTACGCATACCTAAGCCGGAAGAGCTGATGGGTGCTAACCTGTAGCGTGCTCCGCTCTTCAGCACTATGACGCTATTCTTGATCCCTTCGGCGCTATGGAGAGCTACCGCCTGGTCGCGTTCTAATACATGGCCGCTATCGTTAGCCAAATTTGCTAACTCTCCAACACCCGCTGCCAAAGCCGCAATTCCCAAGCCAACGCCAAGAGCCTTGGCACGTTGACCACGTGGTGTAAGACGTATTTGATCCGGAGATTTATTAGCTTTCGACACTTTTGACATGTAATTATCTTAACATTTTTTGTTAAAACGGTCAAGCTTATTGTTCAAGTGTTCAGCCCTAGAAAAGCCTGCCTCTACTTGGCGTACGCTGGACGACACTATAACTTACATAGTGCTGATCGGATTCTTCGTTCTCGCGGCGCAGAGTGTTGAGCGTATTGAGCTCCCCGCCGTTTTCATTGGCCCAGGCAAACGCAGGTTGGTTGGGCAACACAATGCGATTACCGCTATGGTCAGGAAGCTCCATCATGCCCATTGTCACGGCCGCGCTCATAAGTAATAGGCCAGCTTGACCAGCCAGTCCAGACAATCGCTCTGATGTTTTTGTAAGCTTTTTTTGTTTGATAGACATTCACATAATAGTAACAAATTTTATGCTTTTTGTCAATGTTCTGTCATTGTTAATGAGGGCTGCAAGGCTGGGCCACGGTTTAGCGGTACTCGGGATTGACGAAGTCGAAGCGGGCGCCGCCGTCCCACTTGGAGCGCTGGTTGCCATGGGCCGGGATGCCGCCCTGCCCGTTGAGTATTTTTGCCAGGTGCATGAGGTTCCAGGTCATGAACGTGGTGTTGCGGTTGGTGAAATCATTGTCAAAGCCCTCGCGGGAGCCATCGTCGCGTTCATCCCCATAGCTGAGACCGGGTCCGGCTTCGCCGATCCAGCCGGCATCAGCCTGCGGCGGGATGGTACACCCTAAATGTTGCAGACTGTAGAGAACATCCATGGCACAGTGTTTGATACCGTCCTCGTTACCGGTGATCAGGCAGCCCCCGACCTTGCCATAAAAGGCGTATTGGCCCTGGTCGTTGAGAATACTGCTGCAGGCGTAGAGCCGCTCAATTACTTTTTTGGTCTGAGAGCTGTTATCGCCCAGCCAGATTGGACCGGCCAGCACGAGGATGTCGGCATCCATAACGCGCTTGAAGATACCCGGCCACTCGTCTTTGGGCCAGCCGTGCTCGCGCATATCGGGCCAGACGCCGGTAGCTATGTCAGGGTGGTCAATTGTACGGATTACCTCGGTCTTAATACTGTGTTTTTGCATAATTCCCTGGCTGATCTTGATCAGCCGCCCGGTGTGGCTAGACCCTGGTGATTTAGTGAGCGTGCCGTTAAAGAAGATAGCCTTGAGTCCCGAGAAGTCGTAGGCTCCAGGTTGTGCCGCCCTACTATTGTCTTGCATCATCTGCCCTCCTGGCCATTCTCCCCCGGCTGTCTGGTGGAAGTAATGTCGGCACACTGGTCAGGAGAAGGTGTGAATCCGGGATGGTACCCGGATATGTGCGGCCCGGCATCGCAGGCGTAGCCAAGAATCTTCTTAGTGACTTCTATGAAGCGGTGAAATCGTTGTCCATGCTGA
This sequence comes from Candidatus Saccharimonadota bacterium, assembly GCA_027315225.1. Classification (GTDB taxonomy): domain Bacteria; phylum Patescibacteriota; class Saccharimonadia; order Saccharimonadales; family UBA4665; genus DAHUYJ01. Next base: position 29,513 of record DAHUYJ010000001.1, read on the forward strand.
CGAAGGATATGTTCGGCCCCGGCAACAACATCGAGGTCTTTGTAACCGCCATGCATAGGGGTTACCGGATCATGCTCCGCCAATGCATGGTCTCTCCACCCGTAAGAAAATAAATCCGGAACTCCTTCGCTCATGTTGTCCTTGTCGCCATTGCCGGGTCTACCTCTCTCCATGGGCGTAGATTATACGCCGAAATGCAAAATAGTGCAGTCTTATTGGCGGCCCTGTGTTTTGCCGGGTCTTTTCCTCCGGTCATGGTAGGCCAGCTGGCGGCGCAGCTGGTCAAGCCGGATGATCTTGGACTCGAAGGGCTTAAGCAGGCTGGAATACTGCCAATTGGGGGCTAGGATCTGGGCCAGCTTGCCCTGTTGTTCAAGATATTCGGCCAAGGTGAAAAAGTCTCCGTCGCCGCTGACGATGATAGCTTTATCGTAATTAGGTAGCTCTTTCATGGCGTGGAGCACCAGCTCGGCATCGACATTGCCTTTGACGGCCGGCTTGTCGTCATCTTCTTTGTCTTTGACAGCCTTGGACTTGCCGCCGGCCTCCTGGTCGGTCTCAGGTACTTTGGTGACGTCCAGCGTGGGCTTCAGGACCACAAGGTAGCCGAGCTCGTGCATATACTCATAGAGTTGTTCATTTCCGCTCAGGTAGCCTATGAACGTATAGGCGTGCGTTACGTGGTGCTTGTCTCTCAAGTATTGGCGAAACTTGCGCCAATCGAGCTTCCAGCCCATGCGCTGGGTACCAAGGTTCAGGTTCTGGCTATCGATGAAGGCGTAGGTATTCGGTGCCTTATGTCTACGGGGCATGGTTCCAGTCTAACACCCGGGTATAGTTTTTAGGCTAGTTGGCTACGGAAACACCGGTGAATACCAGGTCCAGGTTGGACAATTTGGCGCTCGGCCCGTTTACGGCATCAGCCGCCATGCCCACCTGGATATCAAACTCTCCTTTGGACCCTGGAGCTAACTTGGCCGAATGGTCAATCGTGGCACCGCCAGTAGCATCAGCATCAATAAGTGATTGGAGTGAAAAACTTTGTGGCGTTCCAGCCACGGAAGTGGTTGCGTCGTATGGCGTCAGGATGATGTAGACTTTGCTTAGGTCCACGCCTTCAGGATTGCTGGGCGCGGCCGGTGCAGCTATTTTGAGCGCAAGTGATGTGTTGCCCGAATTCTCAAGGAAGATATGTTGGGCTTTTGAGTCCTGCGAGCCAGCCACAATGCCGGCAAAGTCATAGCCCGAATAGCTTGGCATATAACCGGTACCATTGGTGCTTATAAGCAGTCCGGCAGTGCCGGTCTCGATAGTGTTCCCTGCCAGTTTGGCCTGGCTTTGTAATAGGGCGAAAACTACGCCGCCCGTTGCGATCAGCAGTGCGGCCGCCACGGCGGCAAAAAACTTTCGGGACGTTAGCTTTATGAGTTTTTGACGAACCATTACGCACCTCCTCGTTTAAACTTGGTGAGAGCATGATGGCAGGCCTGCGCTAGCGGCGTCAATTTTTGGGCCGGCTTTCTATCAACTTTTAATATTTAATTAATAAAGTCGGGCGCAGGCGTGGATTTGTAACCTGTTAGCGATGAGCTTGACACGCTAAGTTTTGAGGCGTACTGTAATTGTTATCAATTTAAGTGTAAGATTTTTTACACAATACTATGAGGTTATACAAATGTCCCGTTTGCCCTTTTATGAAGGTGATTTACATCAATATAACGATGGCCACGCCGTCCAGAGCCCTATGGGAAGAACGTACGACAGCGCTCCCCCGGCTCCTGCGGACGTAGTTATAGAAGATGGTATGACTAACGAGCTAGGTAAACCACACGTTCCCAATGGCTTTTCCTTTGAGGGTTGCGGACTTGGGGCAGCCGCCGAATTGGGAATTAGCTTCAACGGCGCTGGGCCCGTTCCGGTTAAGAACGAGCGCCCCCATTCAGAAGATATACACTTCCAGTATATTTAGCCTGAGGGTCAGCTTACCGTGCTTTAAGCTTATCGGCTATTGAGCTTGCCAGGACCCGTTCCTGCTTGGTTGTGTCGCGGTCGCGGATGGTGACAGTGTCGTCCTCTAGCGTGTCGAAGTCGATGGTGACACAGTACGGGGTGCCGATTTCGTCCTGGCGGCGGTAGCGTTTGCCGATGTTGCCGTTGTCGTCGTACATGACGTTCTTAAATTCTTTCTGGAGCGATTTGTAGACCTCCTGGGCCTTGGCGACCAGTTCGGGCTTGTTCTTGAGGAGCGGCGAGACGGCCACGCGGACCGGCGCCAGATGGGCCGGCAGCTTGAGGACGGAGCGCTTTTCGCCGCCGACTTCGTCTTCGGCGTAGGCGCTCACCAGCACGGCCATCACCAGGCGCTCGACGCCAAAGCTGGGCTCGATAACATGTGGCACGAAGGCCTCGCCGCCGCCCTTGGGCCGGTATTCCATGCCCTTGCCGGTGGCTTTAGCGATGTTGGTCAGATCAAAATCAGTGCGGTACGCGAGCCCCAACAATTCGTCGCGGCCGTGCGGATAATCGAATTCAAAATCAATGGTGCGCTTGGAGTAGTGCGCGCGGTCGTCCTCGGGAACCTCCAGCTCATGCACCCTGGCCTGGTCGATACCAAGCTTGTCCAAAAAGGCGTGGACGTCCTTTCGCCAGTGCTCAAACGACTCTTCCCACTTGGCCGGATCGACGAAGTACTCAATCTCCATCTGTTCGAACTCTCGTGAGCGAAAGACGAAGTCGCGCGGGCTGATCTCGTTACGGAAGGCCTTGCCGACCTGGGCGATACCGAACGGCAGGTCCGGATAAAAACTATCAAGCACGTTCTTGTAATTGGTAAAAATACCTTGCGCCGTCTCCGGCCGGAGGTAGCTTGTAGAGTCCTCGTCATCCACCGGACCAACATTAGTCTTGAACATCATGTTGAACTGGCGCGGTTTGCTGAATGTATCCTCTTGGCCGCACGTAGGACACTTGTCCTTATCTTTCAAATGGTCGGCACGAAAGCGACCGTGACAATTTGAACATTCAACTAATGGATCAGTGAATGTACTTACGTGGCCGCTGGCCTCCCAGACTTTGGGGTTCATCAGGATGGCGGCGTCGACCTGGTACATGTCGCTCCAGCCGTCGACGAAGAACTTAAGCCATTGGTCTATGATATTACGTTTGAGGCGGACACCCAGCGGGCCGTAGTCCCAGGTACCGGCCAGGCCGCCGTAGATTTCACTGCCCTGATAGATAAACCCGCGCCGTTTGCACAGGCTGACAATGGTTTCCAGATTAACCTCTTGGTTCATTGGGAACAATTATATGTCAGATCACCGTATGTTGTCACGCAGCCTTGATTGTCGGCTGCAAACCATACGCCTGATTAAGCGCCTCAATATTCTCAGCTACGGTACCCTCCCCAGAATAGACCGGTTGAAATAGATCATCAGGAGGATCAACTTCGGGGACTTCCCTGCCAGCTGCCGCAAGGACATTGCTAAGATTAGTGACCGCAAAGGTACCGAGCGCCACGGTATATTTATGCGGCAATTCTTCAGCTTTGATTTCGCCCGCTTTACCAATTTTCGAGGGCAAATTTCCACACATACGCTGCTCAATCTGGCCCTGCTTAAGGTAACTCGCTGCTTTTGCCGCCGCCTGCCAGTCAAAGTAGCGTCCGCCGTCTGCCCACAAGCAGCCGAGGCTGCCGTGGCCAATAAGGGCGACATCGGTAACCTCGGGGTCGCCAAAGACAAGTTTCATGTCATCGACGACCGCTATACGCTTTATGTCTATTTGCTGGTGGTCTTCTCTTCTGGCTTGCAGGAGCGTGTCAGCTTCTTCCAGAAACGCCCGGTGCTGCTCCCTGGGCGTAAGTTTAGAACTATGGTCTGGAACCCGAGAAACGATTATCGCTAGCTTTCCTGCTCCGCTCGGGAGACTTATTTTGCCCGCATCAAGCAGTTTGTCCCTCTTGCGGGAAGCTTTTTGAATATCCTTAAGCGTCCTTTGATAACTCCGGCCTTCGTAGCTTATTGCCATATGCATATTATACCACAGTTTATCACTTTTACCATAATCTACCCTGACGTATGGACATAGGTCTGCAGCATTGTTTGGATGAGTTGCCGGCAGGCCGGGAGGAGTATTTCAACATCTTTGATCTGGGCAAGGGTACCAGGATAGTGCCCGTCTAATGCCAAGCGTAAAAACTTTATATGGTTTGCAGCAAACGTGTTGTTCGAGCCTTGGGTGAAGCCTGCGGCCTGGAAATCGAACGTGTAGCTCTCGCCAGGTTGAAGTGGCTTGCCGGTAACATCGTTCGCCAAATCAGGGGTGTGTCCGCCTAGTTGCAGTATACGGGCCTCGAACCAAAGCTGGATTAGCTCCGTGCCGATAGATGGCTCGTCCAGGGCTGAAAATACTTGCTCAAGCAGTTCAAAATAAGCCTTTTCGGGGTGGTCCTCGGTGACCTGGTCCAGCATTTTTATCAAGTCGTAACCCAGCTGTACGCGGTCGATGGTACCAACTATACGGCCGTAATGCCGCACCAGACGGCTGGATATCAGCGTGCCGATTTCGCCCCTGCCCCGGATAAACGTAATGTCGCTGACACTGAACAGCTCAATGCCGCCGGCTAGCTTGCTCTTGGCTTTGCGTACGCCGCGGGCCATCAGCCGCACCTTGCCATGGTCAGGAGTCAAAAGCGTGATGATACGGTCCGCCTCACCATAGTTGGTGCGGCTCAGTACAATGCCGCGGGTAACTACATGGTTCACGTTTTTATGGGATTTAGTTCTTCTACGGCGGCCAGGAGCTGGCGTAAGGAGGTGCGCGGCTTGTACAAGTATGCCTGGACGCCCAGTTCACCTTGCAGTAACTGCCAGCTGCCCTTGAATTCACCCGATGGTACTTGCGACTGCACAATCACCGGGACCGCTTGCCAATCCTGATAAGACCGGAATTCATAGAGGAACTCTATACCGGAGTGTTCAACCAGTTGGAGTTCGAGGATTACGATGTCCGGCCGGGCCGAATCAGCCGCCATAATAGCTGCCTGGGCGCCGTGCGCTACCGCCACGTCGTGCCTGGCCCGCTCCAGGGCTTGCCGGTAAGTGGCGGCCAGCTGGCGGTCAGGTTCGACGAGGAGAATATGTGCCATCGTTCTTAGTGTACAGGATCAGACCAGCTGAATCTGGCGGCTCGGCTGCAGAACGGTGCCCAAACCATACAACCGATGATGGCGTGACGTCCTGAGACGCAGCGCCATGGCCTGCAGGATAGTGTCGGCAACAAAAATCCCCGCCCCGCTGGTATGCGTTAGGTTCAGTAGCGGTTGCCGGCTATGGCGCTGCAAGCGGCGGCCGCGGCGTAGCGCCTCGTTGCTGAGCTGCCTGGTGTCAGCGTACAAACCGGCCACGATACCGTAGCGGCTGCGGTGGGTGGCAAGCTGAAGTTTGAGCTGGGCACTCTCCTGTGCCGGCAAAGCTTCGATCAGTGCCGCGCCCAGGCTGACCAGCGCAGCCTGAAGACCCTGGCGGTGCGCCAACACCGGTCCGAACCGGCCGGCTACGTTTAGCTCCAGGGCAACGCCATAATTCCTGGCCAGGGCGTCAAGCTGCTGTCCGGCATCATACAGGACCGATGATACTGATACTGACTCGATGTCCAGTTGCGCCCGTTCCAGGCTCAAACGCACCCCTAGAACGTAACTGTCCAAAAGTTGCAAAGCAGAGTCGGCCGTCGTCCTGATAGCCATAAGGTCAGCCGGACCGTCGAGGCTTGCCTGCTCAGCCTGTCGGGCGATCTGTAACAGAGGCAGCTTGAGCTCTTCTGCTATGCTCAGCAAAAGTTGTTGAGATAGAGCCGGCGATGTACCGGTCCTTTCTTTTTCACGCCACATATTATTCCTGCTACCCTTCACTTTCCTATTTACTCAGTATATCGCAAATGGGCAAGGGCGTGTGTTCTTTTGGGCTTTTGCGGCATCGCCAGCTTACGGGGAGAAGCTGAAGTTCGGCAAGATGTAATTATTGAAGTCGCTCAGGTACTGGCTCCCTTCGGTCCATATCTCCAAAGTATTGGAACGTAGCGGCAGCACGACCATGGTAACGTTAGGCGCATTAGCCAAGTCATTCTGATTTATCTGGCCGACAACCTCAACACCGACAATCTTAGGCAATTTAGGCAAAGCGTAGGCGCTAACCGTGATTTTGCCGTTTTGCTGTTGGCCGGTAAATGTTTGCAGCGTCTGGGCGTAGGTTTGGCTGAGAACCTGTACGCGTAGCGCAAAAACCGAATTCTGGTCACTGATTGACGGCACGACGCCAGGCGCGAAGTAACCGTCTACCAACGTGCCGCCCGTGCCGGTGTCATCAACATACGCGCTCCAGGTTTTGGGAAACATGACCGCCATGCTCCCGTACGCCTCAGGCCCGTTATAGGTTTTGAGCGGCTGCTTGGCAGCCTCGGCAAATTGTGCGCTGTCGACCTTGCCCTGTTGCTGCTTGGCTATCTTTACAGCAGCACTGATCTTGGCGTCAACGTTGTCCTTATAATCCTGCCTTCCCTGGAAAGCCCATACGCCAAAGGCTGCTGACCCTATCAGAAGCAGGATGGCCAACACCAGTGAAATTGCCACGCCGCTGACAGCTCCATTTTGGTTATGCTTGGTCATAATACGGTAATGGTAGCGCAGTTAGCGGCAACTGGCAATATTCGCGCCGCCACGCCCACCTTTAAATTCAACGATAGGTATACAGGTAAACGCCGGAAACCTCAGCATCCGGCTTGCGGTTCGGAATAGTAAACGCGCAGCTTACTAGTTTGACCGGCTTAGGTGAATAGTGCATAAGTTTTTTATCCAGTTTTGGCATATACCTGGCAAGCAAGAAGGTAAATACCGCTTCGGCCGGTGGCCAATCCTGCCGCCAGAAGTTCCCCCACACGACTTTTATCTGGCCACGGTAGCGCCTGGTACGCGACCAGGCTACGAGAAACAACAGCGGATTAAGTTCATAGCCCACGGCATTGATACCCTGACCGGCTGCTGCTATCAGCACCCGGCCGTCACCGCAGCCAAGTTCCAGAAGCGTATCTCCGGGCTTCAGTCCGGCAAGACGTAGCGCAGCCTTGACTTGCGGCGCCAGCGTCGGTACGTATGGCGCCCCGAAGAGCAACACGCCGGCAAAACAGACAGCTAATATCGAAAGAAGGATAAACCATGCCATAGCTATTGGCGGCCGGATTGCGACTGCAGTTCGGTAATTTTGTTCTCCGCTTCGGATAAGTAATGTTCCAATTGGCGGACAAGCTCCAGCCCTCTCCGGTAATGCGCAAGGGCGCTGTCGACGTCGAGGTCTTCGCGCTGTAACTCTGCTACAACGTTATTGAGTTCAGCCTGTAACGATTCGTATGCCGCCGCGGGTTTGGGCTTATCGGGTTGTTTGTTGGCAGCTTTCTTAGGCATATACTACTCCTGGTCCTTGGCGGAATTGTGTACTTCGTTAACGGTAGCCGTGAATCCGCCTTCGCCCAGTTGCACCTCTACTATAGCATCACGGCGTAGCTTGCGGACGCTGCCGAGAGAATGACCGTCCTGCCTAATAATGGCATAGCCCCGGCGCAGGATGGCCTGGGGGTCGAGGGCCGCCAATAGCTGTGCCTGGGCGGCCAAAGCCGTTTCGGCCTTACGGAAAACGCGTAGCACGCCGGATTCGGCGGCCGCGGCCTGGTTCTGCAAATATTCACGGGCAGCCTGGAATTGGTAACGCGCACCCTGCTGCAACTGGGTGGTAGCCGCCCGTAAGGCGGCCCGGGCCTGAACACGGTCCGGCACCAACAGTTCGGCGGCGTTGCTCGGCGTACTGGCCCGGCGGTCAGCCGCCAGTTCGGCGAGCGATATATCAACTTCGTGGCCGATTGCAACCAAGGTCGGCACGCGGCTGGCGGCCACGGCACGAGACACTTGTTCGGTGTTGAATGCCGCCAGATCCTCGGCACTGCCGCCGCCGCGAATAACAACCAGCACGTCCGGGGGCGCCGCCCGGGCGTTGAACTGCTCGATCGCAGCTGTGATTTGCCCCGGGGCAGCTTCGCCCTGCACCTGAACGTCGATGAGTTGGATGGCGAGTCCCTGCCAGCGGGCTCCCAGAATTTTGACGAAGTCCGCATACGCCGCCGCCTGCCTGGATGTTATAAGGCCGACGCTGGCCGGCGGGTATGGCAACCGGCGTTTGCGGGATTCGTCGAAGAGCCCCTCGGCCGCCAGCTTGGCCTGCAACAGCGCAGCCGCCCGGCGAATCGTCCCTTCCCCGGCCGGCCGTATGCTCATAACATTCACACTGAAGCCGTACAAACGGTGCAGACGCGGCTGGCCGCGGACTTTCAGGAGCATGCCGTCTTCCAACGGCCCGGGTAGGTTGTACACGCTGCCGAAGAACTTTACGCTGGATGATTCGTCTTTCAGGTCAAAATACACCCACTTGTTCTTGCTGACCCTAAAATTGGCCAATTCGCCGCTAATCACGACATTCGGGTAGGCAAATTCCAGCGTCTGGTTGACCAGCGCTACAAAGTCGCTGACGCCCAGTTCGATCGCCTGGGCAGCCTGGGATGAACCAGGCTCAGGCCGCATGGGACGTCCCTGGCGGAGCGGGAGGCCGTTCGCCCCGCTGAAGGGCCCGCTGGTAGAGATAATAGCCCGGCGGAATCTGGACAAGCGTGTTCAAGACACGATACATAATCGTAACCGGCAGGCTGACACCGGCCGGTACGCCTGTACTGGCCAGAACCGCGGTCATCAGCGCTTCATACACACCGACGCCACCCGGCATTACCGATATCAGGCCGGCGACATTGGCAATACCATAGGCCAGGATAACAGCGCCGATATTAACCAGCTTGCCGAAAGCTATATACACCACGTACAGCGCCAGGACCTCGCACACGTCAGCCAGCAAGGCGTACCAGAACGGCGCCTTTAGCTTATGGTAGTTACCTTTGATGGTTTGATACGTTTCGTGAAAGTCATTGAATAAGCCCCGTGCCCTCTCAATGTTAATCGTCTCCGGGTAATGGGGCCGTACGACCTGAATCAGACGGTTCAGACCCCTTGTCACGGTAAGGAAGAAACCGTTAATGCGCTGTTTGCTGCCGATCATGTACGCGAACCCGGCAGTGCCTATCAATAGCAGCGTCGAGAGCGAGCTGGCCACCAGTATGACCAGGTTGCTGGCGCGGCCCATGATCGCCAGGCTTAAGACGCCGAACACCAGCAGCACCTCAAACGTGATGACGTACAGGCCGATCTTCATGATGTGGATCAGCGTCGCCTTGCCGCTGGTGATTTCTTTGCCTTTTCTAAGCCGGAGCGTGAAGTACGATATCCCGGTCAGGCCTCCGCTCGGGAAGACATGGTTCACGAAATTCAGCTCTAAAGACGTCCTGTACAGGTATTTGTATGATAAACGGTTCCCGACAATGGCAAATAACCGCTGGTAGAGCCGGGCCTGGGCGTGGTAGTTCAGGAGCTCGACCGGGATGATCAGGAGCAATGCCCAACCGCTAACGTTTTCCAGGTTCCGTATCGTCTCGCCGATTTGATGCCGTGCAGCTACCACCACAATAATCAATGCGACTAAGGTTACAAGGTTCAGGATCAGTTTCCAGCGGCGTATCCAGAAACTTTTTTCGCCGTCTTCAGCCATATCCGCTTATTATAACAATTTGTGAGCAGGCGCCGGCATAACACGGTACACTTAATGATATGCAGAGTTTACTAGTCTTGGGACGCCAGCCGGCGCTGGGTCTGGCGGAGCTGGAGAGTCTTTATGGTGCCGGTAAAGTCCGGCCAGTCGGAGATAAGGTTGCCGTTGTCGATATCGACCCCTGCCGGCTGGCGTTTGACAGGCTTGGCGGCAGTGTCAAGTTCTGCAAAGTTCTGAGCACGCTCCAAACGACTGATTGGCGCCAGATCGAACAGTTCCTTACAGATACTTCACCTGAGCACAGCCGCCGCATGCCCGAAGGCAAGATGCAACTCGGCCTTAGCGCCATCGGGCTTGACGTCCGGCCGGAACGGCTTCAGGCAACCGGCCTGAGCCTCAAGAAAGCCATTCGTAAAACCGGCCGTTCCGTACGCTTAATCCCAAATAAAGCCGTCGAGCTGAACACCGCCCAGGTTATGCACAACCGCCTAACCGGGCCGAACGGCTGGGAGCTGGTTTTTATTCGTGACGACGAACAAACCATCATATCTCAGACGGTGGAGGTCCAGGATATTGAGTCTTACACGCGGCGCGACCGAGGTAGGCCTAAGCGCGATACGCGGGTCGGTATGCTGCCGCCAAAACTGGCCCAAATCATCATCAACCTGGCCGCCGGCCAGCTGCCGCAGGACAAATTGGAGTCGATTTGCGACATACCGGCCGGCGAACCGGTCCCAAAGCCTTTGCTTAACAAAAACATACTGGACCCCTTTTGCGGCACAGGGGTTATTATTCAGGAAGCACTGCTTATGGGATACAGCGCCTACGGCAGCGACCTTGACCAGCGCATGGTCGATTACAGCACCCATAACATCACATCATGGCTGCGTGACTGGTACGACTTCAAAACTGTCACCGGCATAGAAAAAGCCGATGCCACCGCAGCTAGCTGGAATGCATTTCCGCCTATCGATTTTGTGGCTAGCGAGACCTACCTCGGCAGGCCCTTCACTGTCCTGCCAAAGCCGGAGATCCTGGCGCAAACAGTTGCCGATTGCAACCTGATCATTAAAAAGTTTCTGCAAAATATCCACGGGCAACTAAAGCCCGGTACCCGCCTCTGCCTGGCTGTCCCAGCTTGGCAAATCGGTCCAGACCGATTTAAGCATCTGCCCCTTGTTGACCGGATAAGCGATTTGGGCTATAATCGGGTGAACTTCGAGCATGCTTCAGGCAACGATTTGCTCTACTATCGAGCTAACCAGGTCGTTGCCCGCGAGCTGCTCGTAATCACAAGGAAGTAATCACAATATGTCACACGTAAAAGCCGGCGGTACCGCCAAGAACGTCCACGACAGCCCAGGCCAACGCCTGGGGGTTAAGCTATTCGGCGGCCAAAAAGTTAAGATCGGCCAGGTTATTGTGCGCCAGGTTGGTATGACCAAGCGCCCTGGCGTCGGCACCAAGATGAGCCGCAACTTCACTATTCACGCCGCCCGAGACGGCATTGTCGCCTACAAGCAGCGCAAAGTCCGCTTGTTCAGCGGCCGCTCCGTCAGCCGCACCGAAGTCACCGTCGAATAAAAAGCCGGGAGCAACTTTGTTACTGCTGCCCAACAGCAATTCGGCCGATATCGCCTGGGGCTGGAGCTGAATTTGCGTCTTCTGCCCGCTCGTAGAAAGCCAGCATATTTTGTAGGTTTCCTGCCAGGTAGTCGTCAATTGTTAGCCCGCCATCCGGGGCTGATGCGGCCAGTTCACTAAATGCCGTGACAGCCGTTTGGGCAAAGTCCTCGACATTGGGACGCAGGTACGGCCTGCTAATCACGCCGATGCTTTCTGTACCGCCAATGACGTTGGCCAGGGCTTGCTTCAGTTGGGCGCTTGTATCTGTATCGGTGGATCCCTCTTGATTATGCTCCGCTGCGTTGGACCGGTTCCCCGTCTCGTTGGCGATGCCGACAAGTATATTGGCCCGTGATGTCAGTGCTTTAGCGGTCTCAGGAGAAAGTTGCGCTGCATTACTATCGTACAAGTAGACAATGTTGCGCGCACTCAAATCGGCAGTCCGTTCCAGAAACCTGGCTTCATCACGAGATAATTCAGGTTTGCGGCTCAACCCTATGACTTTGTGCTCTAACGTGTCACCAATCGCCTTGGCTTGCTCAGAAGTTAACGTGCTCCCGCTACGTATCTCGCTGGACTTAAGAGGTTGGTTTGCAAATTGACTGCTGAAGCCATCAAGTTTCATATATATTACACTAACATAACGTTTATGCTAAGTCAATTTTGTGTACTACTTACTTGTCGTCGAGATGGTGGCGAATCCGATCAATAACGTCGGCGATGACGACTTGGGATTTTACCAGATAATCGTCCGCACCAAGAGCCTTGGCCCGTTCCTGGTCGCTTGGCTGGCTCAGAGCGGTGAGCATAATGATCTTGAGATTGGCCGTCTCCGGCGTATTGCGCAGGATATCCAGCACGTCAAAGCCGCTGACTTTGGGCATCATAACGTCCAGCACCACCAGGTCGGGATGGTAGCTTAGGGCCGTAGCCAGGGCGTCTTCCCCGTTGTTGACCCGCCGCACATCAAAACCTTCGCCCTGTAGGCGGGTTACATAGACATTGGCTAGCGCGTCATCGTCTTCAACAAGTAGGATGCGCTGGGGATGCTTGGGTGGCTCGGCAGCCGCGGCGGGTTGCTGCGTGCCGGGCATGTCAGGTTTGTCAGATGATTCCATACTGCTCATGGTAGCGTAGCACCTTCAAAATGGCAACTATTTACCAAGTATGGCCTGGATAAAGCCGTTGAACATGGGATGCGGCCGGTTCGGCCGACTTTTGAACTCAGGGTGGAACTGGCTGGCCAGCAGAAACGGGTGGTCGATACCTTCTATGATCTCGACCAGGTTATTCTTGGGATTGATACCGCTGGCCCGGATTCCCCACGATTCATAGAGATCACGGTAAGCATTATTGCATTCGCCGCGGTGGCGGTGGCGTTCAACGATCTTGGTCGTACCGTAAACCCGTGCCGCCAGGCTGTCTTTCTCAAGAGTGCAGTCATAATCGCCAAGGCGCATGGTGCCGCCGGTCATGTGCTTTCCGCGCTGGTCATCCATTGTGTCAATAATGAGATCCGGGCTGTCGGGATTAAGTTCGAAGGAAGTCGCCTGGCTGAGGCCGGCATTCCTGGCAGCAGCAATCACCGCCATTTGAAGTCCCAGGCAAAGCCCCAGATACGGAAGCTTCTGCTTAAGCGCGTACTGGGCCGCCTTGATCTTGCCTTCCAAGCTGCGCCGCCCGAAGCCACCCGGCACCACGATGCCGTCATAGCCTGCTAGTTCCTGGTCGACAGATGCATCGCCGTCAAACTTCTCGGCGTCGATCCACGTTATGTCTACGTTGCACCGGTTATGCCAGGCCGCGGCCCTCAGCGCCTCGAAGACAGACATGTAAGTATCGGTATTGTCCATGTACTTAGCCACCAGCCCTACGCGCGCCGTACGATCGTACGGCGTGGTAGCCAGTTTGACGACTGCCCGCCAATCTTTGAGCTGGGGCCGTTTGGCCTTAAGCTTCAAACGACGGGTTATAGTGTCAGCAATGCCGGCATCTTCCAGTGTCAGCGGTACCTCATAGATGCTGCGGGCGTTCGGCAAGAGCGCTATGGCATCTTCCGCTACGCCGCTGAATAGGCTCAGCTTGCGTTTGACGCCGTCGTTCGCAGGTTTTTCGCTGCGACCTATAAGTACGTCGGGCAATATGCCGAGGCCCCGCAATTCACGGACCGAATTCTGGGCCGGTTTGGTCTTGGTCTCATTGCTGGCTCCAAGATGCGGCAGGTAGACCACATGTACATATACGCAATTATCCAGGCCGACGCGCACGCCAAGCTCGCGGATAGCTTCGATAAAAGCCAGGGATTCGTAATCGCCTACGGTGCCGCCGATTTCGACGATGTGCACATCGAAACCTTCCCCCGCCTTGATAACCCAATCCTGGATAGCGCCGGTAAGGTGCGGGATTATCTGCACGTCGTCACCGTCAAACTTGCCGGCCCGCTCGTCCTGAATAAGTTTTAGGAGCACTCGTCCAGCCATCAGGCTGCTCTTGGAGGTCATTTCGATATCGACAAAGCGTTCGTAATGTCCGAGGTCAAGGTCAGTTTCCGCGCCATCGCGGGTTACGAAGACTTCGCCATGCTCGCGAGGATTCAGAAGGCCAGCGTCAACATTGAGATAGGGGTCGCATTTTTGGAGATTGACACGTAGGCCGCGGGCTTTGAGAAGGTTGCCAATCGAGGCGGCGGTGATACCCTTTCCGAGTCCGGAAAGCACCCCGCCTGTCACAAACACATACTTAGTCGCTTTTGCAGCCACCGTGTACACCTCACTTAACTGCTCTATGCTACGCTATTTCTATCTGTTTGGCAAGGCGCAGTGTCAGGCAACCTTGCGGAAGCGTTGGCCGATCAGGCCTTCCCTTATTATGCGTTGCGTTAAGGCTTTAGTAGACATGGGTATCTCAACCGGTGGTTTTTGCTCCGGCGGAGTGTCGGTTTCCGGCAGGTCCCCGGCAGGCTGGGCATACTGCAGCTCCACGTCGCCATGAACTACGGCCTGTCCGCCCATGTCCTCCACCTCCGAAGCAGACAAGGCAAACTCCCGAATGCCTGAAGAGGGCAACCGTCCGGCGTCTCCGCCAAAAAGCTCTTCCGCGCCTACTCCCACCTGTGAACCAAAAAACCTTTTCATCGCTAGATATTATACTTAACAGACAGCGTTTGGTACTGTTATAAATCTTACACAGGGGTGCATCACTTGCCTTCCAGGTAGGTTTCGGCGGCTTTGAGCTGCGTGTCGTCGCCGGCTTTGGCCTGGGCGTTTGAGAACGTAACCGTCTTGTCAGGTTTGATACCCAGGTGGTTTATATCCTTGCCGTCGGGACGGTACCAACTGGCCACCGTGACCTTGAGTTGGCTGCCGTCGCCGAAGTTAATAAGCTGCTGCACAACGCCTTTGCCATAGCTCTTCTGGCCTATAACATAGGCGTCGCCGTTATCGTGCAGTGCACCGGTCGTGATCTCGGAAGCGCTGGCGCTGCCGCCATCAATCAGGACGACAGTCGGGATGCCGTGTAATTCATCCCCGCCCAATGCCCTATAGGTTTGTACCACAGTCTGGCCGCGCTTTTCCTGCAAAACCATTTGCCCTTGTGGAAGCCATAGGCTGGAAACATGTACTGCAGCGTCGAGCAAACCGCCTGGGTCGTTCCGCAAGTCCAGGATGATGCCCTTTACGTGGTCGCTTTTGAACTTGTCTGCAGCCTTCTGGGCGAGGTTTGTAGTGTCGTCGGCGAAGGTGCTGATTTGCATGTAGCCTATATTACCGGGGAGGATCTTGGTCGTAACACTGGGAACAGTGATGTCCTGGCGCGTGATGGTGATTTTGAGCGTCTGGCTGCCGCGAAGAATGCCCAAAGTCACCTTGCTGCCAGCCGAGCCGCGTATCTTATTGACCGCAGCGTCAACGCTCATGCCCGACGTTGATGCGCCATCAATGCTGGTAATAAGGTCTTTGGCTTTTAATCCGGCTTTGGCAGCCGGCATGCCGTTGATCGGCGCAATAATCTGCAGGTTGCCGTTAGCGTCCTGGCTCAGTTCCGCCCCTATACCGCTGAAGGAATTGTTGAGCTCGTTATTAAAGGCTTTGGCCTCGGACGGCGTAAAGTATTCGGTATAAGGGTCATTAGTAGCCTGTGCCAGGCCGTGCTTGAGGCCGTTTAGAAGCTGAGTCTGCGTCAGCTTACCGTCATAATTTTCCTTGAGCGACTGGTATACCTGGTTAACCGTAGAATAATCCAGTTGCCCCGGCAAGCCGGTAGCAACCGGTTTGACGCTTCCAGGCAGGTGCTGGCCGATCCAGCCGTTGCCAAGCCCCATGCCGGCCAGGAATATGACGGCCAGCACTGCTAACTTAAGCGGCCGCCGAAGCCAGGCCCGTCTGTGAATGCCACGGCGCAGCCCACCAAATTTTTGCTTTAAAGCCATTGGCTTCCATTATAGCAGCCTTGCCGCAATCACGGGAGTTGAAAAAGGCGCCTTAGCCGCCGAAGTAAATATAGACAAGGCCGGAGGCAGGCACGGTTGTCTCGTAGTAGTTGCCGTCGTAATACAAGTTGTACTGCTGCACAGTAATCATACCGCCGCTCACGCCGACCACCCACATGGCATGTCCCCAAGGATCACCGGAACCGCCCATATAAATAGCCACTGAGCCCACCTTCGGCGTTGAGCCGGTAGATATACCGGCCGCTCGGGCATCGGCTGGCCACTGATTGGCATCACCGGAACCGCCCCAATATGGCATGTATCCATACGCCTGGTACACTTTCCAAGCCGCAAAGCTAACGCACTCCCGGTTATACATGCCCCAGTTATCGAGCGTATTGTCCAATGGATAGTTACACCCCCAGTGTCCGCCGTAACTGTTAATGGCATCTGCCGGGTAGCCGCCACCGCAAGAACCGCTGGCTATGACGTGGCCGCCCCCGCTATTGACCAGCCTCTGGTTTGCCAGGATTTGCTCCTGCCTGAGCACCGCTATCTGTTTTTGGTTGGCTTGGATCTGCTGGTTGTAAGCTGCCTGCTGGCCCTGGTTGTAAGCTAATAGTTGTTGTTGTTGGGATTCGTCGGCAGCCAGTTGGCCATTTTGTTGCTGCTCAGACTTCACAACAATAGCAAGCTGGGTTTGTTGCTGCTGGAGTTGCGCCTCAAGGCTGGCAATCGACTTGATCGTAGCGTCCAGCTGGTTCTGGACGCTGGTGCGATATTCTTCTTTGTCGACGTAGTCGCTGAGGTTCTTGCTGGTAGCCAGCTCCTCAATGGTGGTCATCTGACCGTCCACATACATCGTCTTGATGTCGTCGGACAGGCTGCTCTTCTTCTGTGCAACTTCCTGCTTGTCAGCAGCGATTTGTTGCTGCAGCTGCGCCTGTTTGCCCTGGTTAGCCTGAATAGCGGCCTGTAAGGCCGCGACCTGGTTTTGCAGGTTGCTGATAGCTCCTTGATAACTGCTGGCTTGGGTGGCCAGGCCGTTTACCGTGTTTTGGGCGGTATTGTTCTGGGCTTGCAGAGCGTTGATCTGGTTATCGTACTGGTCTGCACTAGCCAAGTTGGCTCCGCCGACCAGACCGGCCACCGCCAGTACTACTACCAAAATACGCAGTCTATGATACAAAACAGTGGCGGATTTTAGTTTGGACATGGCTTTTGTGTTTACGGTTATGTTCGCATATATTTTAGCACGTCTAATCAAGGCTTGCTACCCTCTCTCACGATTCAATTATTAAATTTTTTTAATTAATGTTTTATGTATTTCGGGCCTAAAAATTCGACAAGCATGTTGCCTGCGATTATCTTAGGCCGGTTTGTTGTTTACTTTGTCTTGAATTTGAGGTAGCGGCGGGTCGCGATGGTAGCAGAAACCGCTCCCAATACTATACCAAGCATAAGCTGCAAGGCCAAGAACTGCCAGAAATGCATATCAAAGTACTGGTTGGCATAATTGATGTCCAGCAGCCCCAGGCTGGTGGCCTGCAGGGTTCCGGAAGAGGCCAAAAACGCTGAGTTGACTATCAGGATTGAGAAGACGGCCGACAGGATGCCGTAAATAACGCTTTCTACTATGAATGGTCCGCGTATATAACTGGTTGATGCCCCGAGCAGACGCATAATACCGATCTCGTCCCTGCGGTTGAAGATAGCCATCTGGATAGTGTTGAAGATAATGAGCGCGCAGACGACCGCGAAGACTACCACCGTTACGATACCGATTTTGCGTAGCACGTCGGTTGCATGTGTAATCCTGTTGATGGCGATCTCCCGGTCGCCGCTATAGCTCGGCTGGTCTGCTTGTAGCGCCGCGACAGACGGCTTGGTCAAAAAGTTCTTAATATCCTGGATCTTGTTGAGGTCGTAGGGCTTGATAAGAATCGTGGCCGGCAGCGGGTTGGAAGTCTCGTTGATGGCCTGCTGTAAGTTCTGGTTGCCGGCATTTTGTTGCTCGTATTGCCTAAGGGCCTGCTCTTTGGTCAAGTATTGAATGCTTTTAACGTTCGGCAACTTTTTGAGCTGGGTGATCAACTGCTTGGTCTGGTCCGGTGTGTCGCTATCCTTCAGAAAAACAGATATATCGATCTTGCTGGTAATTTGGGTAATGGTGTTGGCGAACGTCGCGTTGGTAATGAGCGAGAACAAGACGATGGTTAGCGTCACTACCATCACGGCAATGGCGGCCACGGCCAGCGTCACATTGCGCATGAAATTCAGGATTCCGGTATGGACAACGCGCCAAAAAGTAATGAGTTTTCGCTTCATGATTCGCCTCAAGCCTTGTATCCGGCATTGGCCCGGTCGCTGACAACTTCCCCGTTCTTAATAGTCACTACCCGCCGTTTTAGCTTATTAACGATCTCCTGGTTGTGGGTGGTAAGCAGCACGGTCGTGCCGTAACGGTTAACCTTTTCCAGCACTTTAATAACATCCCAGGCGTGCTTAGGGTCCAAGTTGCCGGTCGGCTCGTCGGCGATCAGGATGCGCGGCTGGCGGACGATGGCCCGGGCAATGGCTACGCGTTGCTGCTCGCCGCCTGACAGTTGCAGCGGCATGAGCTTCTCTTTGCCTTTGAGGTTAACGATGTTCAGGACTTTCGGCACAGTGTGCCGGATTTCGCGGTTGGATATGCCGACTATTTCGAGCGCATAAGCGACATTTTCGAAGACATTCTTGTTAGGCAGCAGCTTGAAGTCCTGGAAGACCACGCCGATTTTGCGCCGCAGCATAGGTATCTGCCGGTCTTTGAGCTTGTCGTAATCAATGCCGCCGACAATAATTTTGCCGCTGGTCGGCCTCTCCTCACGGGTAAGCAGCCTCAGCAGAGTGGTCTTTCCCGCCCCGCTCTGGCCTATAACGATAACGAACTCTTTCGGGTCGACATGCAAGGTCACGCGGCTAAGCGCGGCGTCCACGTCACGGCCATAGGTTTTGGTTACCCTGTCCAACAGAATCATTAGCTTTATTTTAGCATAGTATACCGGTGCGCCAGCCCTATAAAGTGTGCTCTAGATAGGCATCGACGAAGGGGTCAAGGCCACCATCGAGTACGGCATCGGGGTCACTGGTCTCGTAGCGGGTACGCAGGTCTTTGACCTGCTTATAGGGGTGAAGTACGTAGCTGCGTATCTGGTTTCCCCACTCCGCCGACTGGCTGGGGCCTTTGAGCTGTTCGAGCTTCTCGGCGTGTTGCTCAAGCTGCAGTTGCGCCAGCCGGGAACGCAGGACAGTCATCGCCGTCTCTTTGTTCTGGAGTTGGGAACGTTCGTTCTGGATGGCTACCGTGATGCCGGTCGGCAGATGCGTGATGCGCACCGCAGAGTCGGTTGTATTCACGGACTGTCCGCCATGGCCGCCGCTGCGGTAGACGTCGACCTTCAAGTCTTTCTCATCTATGGCCAAGTCGTCCGGTCGCTCGATTTTGGGCATAATCTCTACCTTGGCGAAACTCGTCTGGCGAAGATGGTCAGCATTGAACGGGCTCAGGCGTACCAGGCGGTGGACCCCGTGTTCTCCTCTCAACTTGCCGTATGCGAACGGCCCGTCAATCTCGATGGTGGCGCTCTTAAGTCCGGCTTCTTCGCCCGGCGATTCATCAACGGTCGTAACTTTGTATCCGTTATTCTCGGCCCAGCGAACATACATTCTGAACAACATTTGTGTCCAATCCTGCGCGTCGGTGCCTCCGGCGCCAGCCGACAGTGTCAGGATGGCGTCGTGGTCGTCATATTGCCCGCTGAACTTCAGGTCTTCTTTGAGGGCTTCGAACTTCTTTTCCAGACTATCAAGTTGCGCCGATAACTCGCGGTGCAGGCTGGGGTCATCCAGTTTGAGCAGTTCCTCGGTCTCGTAGGCGCCCTTGCGCAGCTCCAGCCAGGGATGTACGCGGTCCTCCAACTTGGAGACCTGCTTCATCGTCTCCTGGGCGCGGGTTGAATCGTCCCAGAACCCGGGTTTCTGGCTGTCAGCCTGCAATGCTTCGAGCTGCTTGTTCAGCACATCGATCTGCAGACGCTCAGTTGCCGTCTTGATGCCGTCGCTTAGGGCTGCTGCTTGTTTGCGCTGTTCGTCCATACCAAAAGTATATCAGGGGATCCGGCTACTGCCAGAGCGACTCCAGCTGGTGGCGCAGCTGTTCAGCGAACTTTGGGCCGCAGTCGCCAAGCACGCCGAAGCCCCAGACGTCTTGCGCGAACATCGATTCGGCGACTTTAACCATGCGCCGTTTAGTGACTGCCTGGATGCGTGCCGGCCAGCGGTAGTAGTCATCAATGATGTCGTCGAAGAAGTAGCGGCCGGCGTAGCCGGCCGCGGTGCCGCCCACTGTCTGGGCACTGCGCTGGAAACGGCCAAGTGCGTATTGTTTGGTAGCGTTGATCTCGCTCCGGGTTAACTCGCCGCGGCGGAGCTTATCGAGTTCGTCCACGATAATGCCCAGCAGTGGCGGAGCATTCTTATCAGAGACCTGCGCGCCAAACCACCAGTTGCTGGACAGACGTGTCTGGCTAATGCCGGAGCTCATCCCGTACACCAACCCGCGTTCCCGGGCAGTTCCAAGGATACGGGAATGCAATGTTTCGGTCAGCAGGATATTGACCAGGCTGAGGGCGTCCGCCTCCGGATCGCTGAGACGCGTTCTGGTAAACGTATCGAAGTAAAAGTAAAGGTTTTCGATGGTTTCATTCGATATATAAACCGGTTTGGGCAGGCGCCTGGGTTGCTCCTTGGGTAACAGGAAGCGCTGCTCCCCTTCCGGCAGGTCAAGATTCTCCAAGAGCGATGCAATGGTATCGCGGCGCCCTGCTGATAGGTTGCCGGCAATGACGAAACGCAAGTTAGAAGTGTAGTGGGTGCGCTGGTAATGGGCCCGCACGTCATCCAGCGTCACGCCTCGCATGAGCTCCAGGCGTTTGGCGTCGGTCTTGGCGATCAGCCCGAAAGCCTCGCGCATCTCCAAGCTCAAACGCCGGAAATGGTTGTTGCTACGGGCGGCCATCTCCTCCTGCACGTTACCGAATTCAGCCTTGAACTCCTCTTCCAGAAAAAGCGGTTTAGTGATAGCCACCAGCAGCAGGCCCAGGATCCGGTCCCACTCGAAGTCGGCGCACTCAGCTTCATAAGTAATGTCATATACCCCTGTGGAAGCGTTGGAATAGGCGCCGTTTTTTTCCAGTTCCGCCTGGAAGTCCCGGGCCCTGGGAATGAACTCGTTGGCACCGAGCAGAATGTGCTCCATCAGGTGGGGCACTTCCCACTTATCAGGTTTGACTAAAAATTCACCGGCCCGGAAGTTAAAGTCAAATGTCATGACCGAAGCGTCGGGAACATGGATCAGCAAACCGCGGGCTCCGTTCTTGAGGGGCAGTTCCTCGATAGTGTGTCGCATACTTATGGACCCTGCTCCTATTAACGCCTGCGGCGGGCTTTTGCTTTGCGCCGGCGCTCGTTCTTGCGGGCCTTCTTACGGGTGCTGACTTGTTTTTTATTGGCTTCCTGGGCAACTTGTTTATCGGCAAAATCGGCTTCTTCGAACTCGGTCTCTGTCGCAGTTATGCTGCTGGCGTTATCAACTGAACCACGGGCCGCCAGCGTAAGGTCGGTCTCCGGAGTCTGCTCCAGTTCTTCAATACTGACCGGCTCGGCGTGGAACAGCGTACGCAGAACGTCATGGCGAAGCGTAAACTGCATATCTTCAAACAACAGCTGCCCGCGGCGGCGGTATTCAACTAGAGGGTCCTGCTGCCCAACGCTCATCCAGTGGATGCCTTCGCGCAAATGGTCCATGTTCTCTAGGTGCTGCATCCATAGGTTATCCAACACCTGCAGGTAAATATCCCGCTCGACTTTGCGCATAACTTCTGAGGTAAAAGCCGTCTCGCGGGCCGCGTAGAGCTCCGAGGCTTCGGTCTTTAAGACCTTCTCGAACTTGTCGGCTTCGGTGTCAAAGAGCCGGTCCAGCATTGCTTCGTCAAACGGGAATACTTCCCGCAGCATATCCTCGAACTGGTCGGTTGTGGCGAGCGGCGATGTCGCCAGGGCGTGCGCTTCATCCTCAACCATAATCTTGATCCGTTTGCTGATATCGGTGGAGTGCAGGATCTCCCGGCGCATACTGTAAATCGCCTTACGGTGACGGTTCATAACATCGTCGTACTGCACGACGGTCTTACGGTTGTCGAAGTGGTAGCCTTCAACTTTCTCCTGGGCCTTTTCGAGCGAACGGCTGATCATCCGGTTCTCGATAGGGGTACTGTCGTCGACATTCAGTCGGGACATGACGCTGGAAATCCGGTCGCCGCCGAATATACGCATCAGATCGTCCTCTGTACTGACAAAGAACTGGGTCACGCCGGGATCGCCCTGGCGTCCAGCACGGCCGCGCAGCTGGTTGTCAATGCGGCGCGCCTCGTGGCGTTCGCTGCCAAGCACGAACAAACCGCCAAGCTCTTTAACACCGTCGCCAAGCACAATGTCGGTACCGCGGCCGGCAATGTTGGTCGCCAGCGTGACGGCGCCTTGCTCGCCAGCCCCAGACACAATCTTAGCTTCTCGCTCGTTGTTCTTGGCGTTCAGCACCTGGTGCGGTACACCGGCCTTGATCAGCAGTTGCCCCAGCAACTCGTTCTTCTCTATGGATACGGTGCCGATCAGCACCGGCTGTCCCTTTGTATGCAGTGTCTTTACTTCCCTGACGATCGCCTTGAACTTAGCCTGTTCGGTCCTGTAAATACGGTCGGAGCGGTCCTTACGGGTGATCGGTTTGTTGGGCGGGACTTCGATTACGCCAAGTTTGTACACTTGGTGGAACTCCTCCGCCTCGGTGAGCGCCGTACCGGTCATACCGGCCAGCTTTTCGTACAGACGGAAATAATTCTGGAACGAAATGGTGGCTAGCGTCATGCTCTCCTGCTGGACCTCAACGCCCTCCTTAGCTTCGATAGCCTGGTGCAGGCCCTCATTATAGCGCCGGCCGGCCAGCAACCTTCCGGTGAATTCATCGACGATGACTACTTCGCCGTCCTTGGTCACCACATAATCCTTGTCTCGGTGGAACAACGCGTGGGCGCGCAGCGCCTGCTGCAAGTGATAGATGGTGCGAATGTTCTCAGAGCCATAGAGGTTGTCCAAGCCAAGGATCTTCTCTACCTTTTCTACACCGGCATCGGTCAGGATGACCGTCTTGCGCTTCTCGTCAGTCTCGAAGTGCTTGTCTTTGGCCAGTTGGCGCACCACGCGGGCGAACTGGGCATAGGCCGTGCCCGAGGTAACACTCGGCGCACTTATAATCAACGGCGTGCGCGCCTCGTCGATCAGGATAGAGTCAACTTCGTCAACGATGGCGTAATGCAGGTCACGTTGGCGCAGCTGGTCTTCTTCCCTGACCATGTTGTCGCGCAGATAGTCAAAGCCGAACTCGTTATTCGTACCATATGTTACATCTGCATTATAGGCATCCCGCCTGCTGCAGGGTTTAAGGTGGCGGAACCTTTCGTCATCGTGCCCGGTGTTGGTATAGTCCTTATCATAAATAAACGAATGGTCGGCCAGGATAACGCCAACCTTCAGGCCGAGAAAGTCATAAATCTGCCCCATCCAGCCGGCGTCGCGCTGTGCCAGGTAGTCGTTCACTGTCACCACGTGGACACCCTTGCCAGTCAAGGCGTTTAGGTATACCGGCAGCGTGGCGACAAGGGTCTTTCCCTCGCCGGTCTTCATCTCGGCCACGCTGCCCTCGTGCAGCGCGACGCCGCCGATCAACTGAACGTCAAAATGCCGGTAACCTAGCGTCCGGCCGGCGGCCTCGCGGACCGTGGCAAAGGCTTCCGGCAGAATGTCATCAAGCGACTCCTTCTTAAGTCGCTTCTTAAGGTCTGCGGTCTGCTCCTGAAGCTTGCTATCCGACATTTTGGAGTACCTGTCGGATAGCGCGTTAACCGATCTGATCCGCTTACGCAACCGTTTGACACTCTTGGCCTGCGGGTCTCCCAAAATTTTTTTAAATACAGTATGCATTGGAACTCTTCTTTAAGCCCTCCGGTTTATGAAAATCTAGCAAGTATTACTAATAAGTATAGCTGTTTTCGTACCCGAATGCGACTACAACTTTGAGGTTTGACGACGAAAACGGCCAAAGAGATGGCGGCGGGTTTTACCGTTGGTGTGAAGATTTTTGTACTTTTGAAGCTGTTGCTTGAGCTTGGTTTCTACAATATCAATCGCCGCGTACATGTTGGAAGCGCTCTCTTTGATAACAATCGTTTGCTGCGGCAGACGCAGTGTCGTCTCGCAGGTGTAACGTTCTTCGCCCTTGTTGGAGTGCTCCTTGAGATGCACTTCGGCATGGGCGCTGGCACGGTTGTGGCGGGAAATATAGCGGTCCAGCCGGCCTACCTTCTTAGTCACGTAAGCCTTGAGCTTGTCGTCAAGCAACGTATGGACGCCTTGGATCTCGAATTTTTGGATCATAACATGCCCATTATACGAGACAATTATGACTCGCGCTATTTGATATATCACACAAAGCATGCTATTATTTACCTAAATGTCAGAGGCCTCTCCGAAACTAAAAATCCCTGAGATCGGTTACCTCGTTGACAGCCGTCCCGATGGCGCGCCGGACTACGGCCGTCTTATAGAGTGGGCGAAAGAACAGCCATTGGCGTTTTATACTGACGAACAGATGATTGCCGGAATAAAAGTCTCCATAGACGGCGATGAGTGCGAAGTCGGGTATGTCAACCCAGGCGTAAACAAGTGCAGGATTACGAATCCTCTCATAGTCAAAACTCCCGGTGGCGAACGCCTGACGGTTGTTGAAGGGAGGACCGCAGTATCCGTTATGAGACCTGGTGCCCAACCTAATATTATTGATGCGCAAGATGACAGGCCCTTTACCGAACTTGGGGTTGACGATCGTTTTACGCTGAAGGATTTTAGCGGACCAGAAGGCCAGTGTTGGTTTGTACGTTCACCCCTGAGTACCGCCGAAGAGGCGGCGTAGCGGTTCGGGGATGTTGATCCCCCCCTCCGCAGTTTGGTAATTCTCTATGATGGCAATCGGCGTGCGGCTGAGGGCGAACGCCGTGGCGTCATTGGTATGCACTAACTCAGTGCGTCCGTCAGCACGTTTGACGCGGGTCTTGAGGCGGCGGGCCTGGTAATCGGTCATGTAGTCAGCGGTGTGCGTCTCCCGGTACTTGCCTTGTCCCGGCAACCAGGCCTCGATGTCCACGCCGCGGGCGTTGGGTTTGCCGATATCAGCTGTACATTTGGTAAGCACCTGGTACGGCAGGCCAAGTAATTGCATGAGTTTTTCCTGAATGCCGATCAGCAGCAAGTGTTCCTGCAGGCCCTGCTCAGCCGTGGTCAGCGATTCCATCTCCAGCTTATCGAACTGGTGCATGCGAAACATGCCCTCCATGTCTTTACCATAGGTTCCGGCCTCGCGACGAAAACTGGTCGCATAACCAAGGTAGCGCACCGGCAGCTCGTCCTCGCTGAATATCTCATCCGCGTGCATCGAACCGAGGACGTGCTCGGCGCTGCCCTGAAGCCAGAGGTCTTCATCCTCGATCTTGTATCGGTCGTCGCGCGGGTCCAGCCGGTCCATGGCGTCATAGAGCTCGGTCCTTAGCAGGAATGGCGGCAACACCGGCACGAACGGTTTGTTGGAGGCCTGCAGATTATTCTCTTTGATGACCTCGTCCAAAAACGTGCTGTCGGTCAGCTTGCCCATCACGAATTGTATGATGGCGAATTGGAGTTTAACCAGGTCGCCCTTTATATATGCGAATCGCGAGCCGGTCACCTTGGCAGCCCGTTCCTTGTCCAACCAGCCCTTGGCTTCGGCAATCTCGGCATGGTTTTTGGGCTGAAAATCAAAGTGCGGCGGCTCGCCGACTTTCTTACTGACCTGGTTGTCGTCCTCGGAGGCGCCAACCGGCACGTCATCCAGCGGCATGTTAGGAACTTCCTTGAGCAGTTCCAGGAATTCTTTGTCGATTGCCGCCAGCCTATGCTCCAGATTAGCCAGTTCGTCCTTGAGCCCGCGGCCGGTTTTGACCTGGTCTTCACTAGGTTTCTGGCCCTTGGTCTGCGCGGCCAGCTCGTTGCGCCGGCGCCGCAGCTCCTCGGCCTGTTGCATGAGTTCGCGCCGTTCCCGGTCAAAGCCGAGGAGCTGCGTAACATCGACCTCATACCCTTTTTGCCGCGATTTTTCGGCTACCAGCTCGGCATTGTCCCGGATGAACTGAATATCAAGCATGCAGTTATTATACCGTAGACTGCGCCTTATTTAGCCTTGGCTGATTTGGTCCTGCGAGATTTACTGTTTTTCTGCAATTCCCGGACGGTCAGTTCCGTGCGGGCCCGAGCGTACGTGCAGAATTCGCACGGACCGCCCATGGCCGCGGTCCCAACTGGCGGCATATCTTCAGCCTCAAGGCATTGCTTCATCTTGAGCAGCGTCGGCTCCACCCATGAGTCGTCTCCGGTGTACGGAATCAATTTGGTACGGAATTCGACCCGGTCATTGAAGCCGTCGAGATCAAAGCGCGCGTTGGTGTAGACAAAATATCCCGTATCGCTGACCGTAAAGCCGTTCTGCCTGAGCAACCACTGGTAAACTTCCATCTGGCGTTTGTAGCTGATCTGCCAGTCCGAGTCGATGGTGACATCAGACTGCTTGGCGGTAGCCTTGTAATCGACGACGATTAGCTCTTCATCGGGCGTAACCCAGACATCGTCGATCGCGCCGTAGACATGCAGGTTGGTCGGTTTGTGCACGGTAGCCACGCCGGTAAAGTTGTACCGCCACTTATCCAAGTCATCATGGCGATACGGGATCGCCTTGATCTGGTTATCGGTCATAATGGGGTGTGGTGTGCCGGCGGCGCGGTGACGGTCAAACTCTTTTTTGAACAATTCGTCGATAGCCTTGTTGATGTTGAACGGCGGCCCGGACGGCCGTTTGATTTTGAGCCGCGCGTCCAGCCAAAAGCAGCGCGGACACTGCATGAACAGCTCGATCTTACTGCGGCTGACTTTGAAAGCCTCCGCCTGCCCCGACCGGTAGGGCTGGTTGCGGATCCTGAAGTTATTCGGCATGTTGACTATATTGTATCAGTCTATTATGAGGTTTAGTTACTCTTAAATATTCTCCAAGACGGCTAGCAGGTCGGCTGGCTTTTGCGCAAGCGCCAGCGGACCCAGGTCTTCGAGGTCGTCGGGACGGGCGAAGCCCCAGGCCACCGCCACTACCGGCAATTTGATCGATTTGGCGGCCTCGACGTCACGCAGCTCGTCACCTATATACACCGACCCGGCTGGCTTTACGTTTTGTTCTTTTAAGAGACGCCTGAGTGCGGGGGCTTTACCGAATAACCCTATGCCCCCATAAACTTCTAAAAAATAAGTGTGGAGCTTGTGATGGTGCAGAAAAGCATGAATATTCTGTACGCTGTTGCTGCTGACAACGAACAATTCATGGCCTTCGGCGTGCAGTTTTTCTATCACGTCCGGTATGCCGTCAAATGGTTGCACGCTAGTGATTACCTGACCCATGCGGCGGCGGCCCTTTATTAGTAACCATGGCAGACGCCACCAGCCGTAACCCATGCGGCGCGCCATCGCGGCCATAGACAGACCTTTCAATTCGCGTTTTTGTTTATCATTGAGCGGCTCGCGACCCAGTGTGCCGGCCAGAAACCCGGTTACATAGTCAAAGCTATCGGCAATAGTCCCGTCAAAATCGAAAATAATCGCGGCCATCGCCTACCAGTGTACATCATTATGAAACAGGTTCGTACGGAATGTGGCATTGTCCGTGGCCGGTGCGTTCAGCGTACTTTTGGTGATACGGTTCGGCCTCGTAGAACGGGCCGGCCGGTGCGAATTGCGTGACAATAGGCTTGTTGAACTTCGGCTCATATTCACGCCTGACCTGCTCGGCTGTTTCCAATTGGTCCTGGTTGAAGTAAAAAATCGCCGAGCGGTAGTTTTCGCCGATATCCCAACCCTGCCTGTTAAGCTGCGTCGGATCATGCATGCGAAAGAAGTGCCGGCACAGTGTCTCGTAGCTAACTTTGGCCGGATCAAACCCGATCAATACCGCTTCGGCGTGGCCTGTCTTGTGCGAGCAAACCTGCTCGTACGTCGGGTTTTCGGTGTTCCCACCGGTATAGCCGGCGACTGTCCTAAGGATCCCCGGCACCTGGTCGAAGTAGTACTGCACGCCCCAGAAACACCCTGCCGCAAATAATGCCTCCTGCATATTATTCGACAACTTGGACATCACGCCAGAAGGCTACATAATTCGAGAAGTCTTTCTTGACGATGTCAATAGCGCCGGGTTTGGGCTCCGGGTAGCTCCAGGCGTTGTCCTTGCTCCAGGTTTCGGCCTGGCCGACATCAAAGTACTGGCAATCACCCTTCCACGGACAGGTATACGGCGTGTCACTCTTGCGCAAAAATTCCTGACGCACGCTGTCCGGTGGAAAATACCAGTTCCGCTCAATATAAATAAGATCGCCCTTATCAGCCTCGGCTATGGTCTGGCCATTCCAAATCGCTTTCACCACTTCCCCCTTTTTTGCGTTAAAGGCTTTTAACCAGAATAAGAATGGCGAAAACCAAGACTACAAGTCCCAGCACCCGGCGAAAATAGTTAACGCCTTTGAATATCTCCAGAAAGCACCAAATGATTAAGGCGGCCGAGCCGAGCCATGAGAAGACGTCGGCCACTCGCCCAAGAAAAGCAATAGACAAAACGGTAAATACCGCCCAGGCTATCAACGGTATATTAGGCATCTGCCAGATGATGACGTTGCCGCGCCTGTCTTCCCAGAATTTTGACCACCACCCTCGTGGTGACCTATAGCTACGTTCTTGTGGCATGTATTGTTGGTGCTTCAATCTTTCCAGTATACGATATGCACCCCGCTTATTTGAAGTCAAAACTATGTATTTCTAATAAATGTGTTGCAAACTTTACATGAATGGTCTTACATTAAACATAGTTCCCATGAATTCACTTTCACTGCACACGTTGGAAGAATCATTCGACAACCTGTTCGTCAGGCGGGCTCCTGCTTTGCCCGTGAGCAGTAAAAAAACCTTAGTGCAGTATTTACCCTGGATCAACCTGCTTCTGGGAATCATCACGCTGGGGACTGTTTATGATCTGTGGCACTGGATCCGTATTACTGACAGCCTAATTGGTATCACCCGTTCTTTGCATGTAACATATAGCGGCTCCGAAGTTCCCGCCGCACACCAAGGCTTTGGTATATGGCTGGGGTTGGCGGTACTAGCGGTCGAAGCGCTGTTATATCTGGCAGCCTTCCCGGGCACCCGCGACCGCAAAAAGTCAGGATGGAGACTGATGTTTTACGCCCTGCTGGCCAACGTTCTTTACGGTGTAATCATCCTCTTTACCTACTATGGCACGGTGTGGACGCTGGCCGGCACGCTAGTCGGTTCAGGCGTAGGTCTCTACCTGCTGTTCCAAATCCGCAGCAGCTATTCCGCCAAAGGCACCGCCTTCCGCAAAAAATCCTAGAGGCCAGACAAAAACTCCCCGGACATTCGCTCGCTCACCAGGAAGATATGTTCGCTCGCTATTGACGGAAACAATAATGTCCGGAAGAGTTTTTGTCTGGCCTCTAGGCACTATTCCAGTTCGTGGATGCGTTTGTGGTCTAGGCCGTAGTAATGCGCGATTTCATGCCACAGGGTGTGCTTGATGTCCTCCTCAAGTCCGGCCAGCGTAGTCGCGCGTCTGCTTAGGGGGCCCTTGAACAGCGTGATCTTGTCTGGAAACAGCCGGGTCCCTCCCTGCCTCTGGGATAAGGGCACGCCTTCATAGAGTCCAAGCAGCGTCTGGTCAGGCCGTAGTTTAGAAGTCAGGCGCTGCTGTGGCGTCGGATCTTCTTCGTAGAGAATCGCTACGTTACTTATGCCCTTGGCGTGTTCGCCAGGCAGTTTATCGAGAGCCTTGTTGATCAACTGCTGAAACTCTTCATCGCTGACTTCTATCATACTCGCACCTTACTAAAGTTTAATGTCAGGATAAATCGTTTTGGTGACTTCGTCGATTTCGTGGCGGAGTTGCGGGAACGGCACGCCTTCACGGGCGGTGACGCCTTCGAACAGCCAAAAGACGCGTTCGCTGAAACCCAGGCCGCAAGCCGGCGGCATGCCGTACTCCAGCATTTCGACGTAGTCAATATCGAGCATCATGGCCTCTTTATCTCCAGAGTCGCGCATCGCCTGCTGCTCCTTGAAGCGCTTGAGCTGCTCAAGCGGGTCATTCAACTCGCTGAAGCCGTTGCTAATCTCGCTTCCGGCGACGATGGCCTGGAACCGCTCAGTTGTTTCCGGCCGGCCTGGATTAACCTTAGCCAGAGGACTAATAAACGTCGGCGTATTAATAAGCCAGACCGGACCAGCGATGCCTTTACGTAGGTTCTTCCATAGTTTATCGATGCCGTGGGCTTTGTTGCCGGCCTGTTCGATCTCCAGTTTGTGGTCGGCCAGCGCTTTTTTAACTTCGTCGACCGAGCAGTTAAGCGGATCGAGGCCATAGTGCTTCATGATAGTCTCGCAGTAGTCCAGTTCCTCCCAATCTTTGCTCAAATCAATCTCAAATTGGCCAAGTTTGAACTGAAGCGTGCCAAAAGTTTGCTCTATAACATGCCGGAACAGCCCGGTCTGGAACTTCATGCCGTCCCGCCAATCGGCGTACGCCCAATACCACTCCATGGCCACGTGCTCCGGCAAATGTTCGTCGCTGTAGTTTTCGTTACGAAAGCGCGGACCGATGTCATAGACTTTCTCATATCCGGCTCCAACCAACCGCTTAAGCGGCAACTCGTGGCTAATCCTTAGGTAAAAGTCCTGGCCCAGGGCGTCCATATGCGTCGCAAACGGGGTAGCATCCGCCCCGCCAGTAGTGTGTTCGAGCACCGGTACATTTATCTCTATAAAGCCGTGGTCGTTGAGAAAGTCCCGTGTCGCCTGCCAGAACTTGCTGCGACGTATAAACCGCTGCCTGACATCCTCGTTAACGTTGATGTCCACGTAACGGCGGCGCAGGCGCTCTTCTTTGTTGGTGAAACCGTCCTGCTTGGCCGGCAGTTGCCGCAGGCTCTTCGTCAAGAGCCGCAGCCTCTGGATTTCTATCGACTCTTCGCCAGTCTGGGTTTTGATCAGCTTGCCGGTAGCTTCTACGAAGTCCCCAGCGTCCAAGAGGCCGATATCGCCCAGCAGCAGCTCGCTGTTGCCGCGGTCAGCTTCGGCAGCATCGTCCTGCCGCCAGAACAGCTGTATTTCCCCACTGTCATCACGAATAACTATGAAGGCAATTTTGCCGAATTTACGGATCGAGATGATCCGTCCGACCGCTTTGGCCTCGTTGCCTTCCAGTTCGCCGAACCCATCCCGCAATTGTTGGGCAGTGTGGGTGCGCTCGGCGTGCGCCGGGTACGGGTTGACGCCAAGCTTTTTAAGCTCTTCCAGTTTGCGCAAGCGCTCGTCGCGTAATTCCTTGAGGGTCGCCATAATCGCTTAACAGTATAGCGTATACCGAGGCTGCTGATAAATCCTACTTGCTAGCAGTCTTCTAGCTGATGTCGACGATTTTGTATGCGGTGGTGTCGGTGGGAGTAACGATCTCTACTGTCTCGCCTTCTTTTTTACCGATCAGTGCTTTGCCGATTGGCGATTCGTCGCTGATTTTGCCGCTCAGAGGGTCTGCTTCTACTGTGCCGACAACCTGGAATTCCTTAGTCTTGCCGCCCTGGGCTTTGAGCTTCACGCCTGAGCCTAACTGTACTTTGCTATCACCGCGAGGCTTTTTAATTATCTCAACGTTCTGCAAAATGTTCTCAATCTCGCTGGACCGGGCCTCGTTGCGGTCTTTCTCGACTAGTGCCGACTGGTACTCAGCATTCTCGGCCAGGTCGCCCAATTCTCGGGCAGACTTAATCGTATCAGTAATATCAGCCCTTTTGGCTAGCAGGCTGTCCAGTTCGGCTTGTAGTTCGTCGACGCCGCTACGGGTCAACCGAAACATTTTTTTCATGGAAATCTTCTCCTTACTACCAACATCCCTTAGGGGGATAGCGGTATCGAATTCTGCCGTGTCAGCGACATTATAACAAGTCCTAGCCGGGGATGCCTAGTGCTTTCACAAGCTCGTCCGAACCAAGTTGACGAGGCTCACTCTGGCGGCGTTCTTTCAACTCGTACACGCCGGCGGCTACTGTTTTGTCACTGATGACAACGCGGTACGGTATGCCGATGAGATCTGCATCGGCAAATTTTTCGCCGGCTCGCATGTCACGGTCGTCATATAGTACCAAGACGCCCGCGTCTGTCAAGCGATTATATAACTCATCGGCTTGTTTTACGGTGTCAGGACCGTTCCCAAGACGCGCCAGATATACTTTGGCGGGAGCCACGGCCTCCGGCCAGACCAAGCCGCGTTCGTCAGCAAAATGCTCTGCCAAAAGTCCCATAAGCCGACTGATGCCAAGGCCATAACACCCCATAACAATAGACTGTTTTCTACCCTCCTCGTCCGTGAAATATACGTCAAGGGCATCAGCATATTTGGTGCCGAGAGAAAAGATATTACCGACCTCAACAGCCCGCTTTTCTACCAATTCGTCGCGATTAAGGTTCAGCTCAGCCAGGACCCCGTCTGTGAAGACTTCCCTGTTCACGCCCAAGCGGCGGCCTTCGTGTATGTAGACAGTATCTTCGCCAACGTGACTGAGCGTCTGAAACTCGTCACTGAATTTGCTGAATATACCGCCACTGGCATAAGTGCGATACGTAATATCACCGATACCGAGCTGTGCGTATATCTTCATATAAGCATCGGCCGCCCGCTCGTAGAACGTATCATGCTCAGCCTGTGTCCGGCAAAAAGAATAGAGGTCTTTCATCAGGAATTCGCGGCCCCTCATCAAGCCACTCTTAGCTCGAAGTTCGTTACGGAACTTATTCTGTATCTGGTAAATATAAGTTGGTAAGTCTTTGTAAGAGTTAACGAAATCACTCAACGTATTAGCCAGCGGTTCCTCGTTGGTCAGGCTCATGCCCACTTCGGTACCGTTTTTGAGCTGGGTTTTGAACCAGTTATCGACAACTTCGTCATTCCAGCGGCCGGTCTTCTCCCAGATTTCTTTGGGCTGTAGTACGCTAAGCTGGACCTCTACGGCACCAATACCGCCTATCTCCTTACGTACGATGTCAGCGATATTATCCAGAACCCTCTTGCCTAACGGCAAGTAGCTGTATACCCCGGCCATCTCCTTGTGAATAAAACCGGCTTGGATCAAGAGTTGCGCGTTGCGTGCTGTCTCGCCGGCCGGTATGGTTTTGCTGGTTTTGGTGAATAGCTGGGACAGTCTCATCAATATGGCTCGTTACTTAGCCCCTATTTTACTATGTTTCTCGTAAATCTCAGCGTATCGGGAAGTATGTGCCTTGCTGGCCGGCGATAACTTCCTCCAAACTGGACTCCATAGCATGCGCTATGTGCGCTGAAGTAGCTGAGGAGCCGTGTGCAGCTTCAAAAGCGGCTTCAACCTTGGACTTCATGCCGCCACGGGTACCGTTGCCGTTCTCTCCGGCTATGCTCAGCGCCCAGCCTATATTTTCGGCGGCCACAGTCGGAACAACGTCGCCGCTAACCGGATCTATGAGGCCCCTAACTTCGGTCATTAGGCATAGATGACTCGCTCCTAATAGCTGGCTGACATGAAGTGCCAGCTGGTCATTGTCCCGCGCTACTTCGTAATCCTCGGATCCCTCCTCGCTCATAGCATCATTACCGTTAATTATAGGGACTATGCCGAGTCTAATATTATTTCGCAGTACCCGCTCGAGCACCCGGCCTTCGCTGGCGTCTTCAATCTCATGATTCGTTACCTGTACTGTCCCAGTAACTATATCGCGCCGGGCAAATGCATTTTGCCACCCCTTGAACACCTTGGTACTGCCTACTGTTGCCAAGCTTTGCACGTCCAAGTGATTTTCCATATCCATATGTCGCTTGATCTTCTTGGGTATTATCGCTTCACCGGCAGCAATAGCGCCCGAGCTGACAACAACGATGTCATGGCAACCTTTAATGCCCGCAAGTTCACTTACGTGATGCCGGATGCGCATCCGGTTCAAACCTTCAGCGTCTGTCACTGCTTTTGACCCGTACTTAACGACTATGATTTCTTTCTCAGACTGTTCAGCCATGGCTTTCCATGCCCCTTATGAGCCCACCCTGTTAACAAAAAATGAATAATATTAAGGTTTGGTTTAAATATATAATATCATTATTTTAGATGTAGTGCAAACAGCGCCGCGAAGGCTACGCCGTTTTTAATAGCGTGTAGCGTAATAGAGCCCCAGAGGCTGCCGGTCTTTTCGCGCAGGTAGATGAGTACCAGGCTGAGGATGAAAGTGTCCAGTCCTGCGATGTAGAGCGGCCCGGCTGAACCGCCTTCCGGCAAGTGTGCCGAGGCGAAAAGCAAGCTGGTAATAATGACCGCCCAGACGGTCGGCAACGCTTTTTTAAGGCTACTGTAAAGAAACCCGCGGACCATGATTTCTTCGGCCAGCGGCGGCAACACTACCAGGCTGATAAACGTCATGATAAGTTCGGCGGCTCCGTGCACATTGGTGAAACCAATATCCTGCTGCTGGCTGACATTCAAACTAGGTATCAAATGGCTGGCTACGCCGACCGCCACCAGGTACAACAAATAATAAATCGGCACGCCCATAAGCCCGTAGGCCAAGTCTCGCCAACGCGGACGCTTGAAGCCGATCATAGCCATACTGAGCCGGCGGCGCTGCAGAAATAGATAAATGGCGCCGACAGTGGACACTTCGGCCAGTAGGATAAAAATAAATTGGGCGGTCACTGAATTGGTGAGCCAATCGGTTGCCTGAGAGGTTGACCAGTGTTTCAGCCACGGATAAATTGATACTAGGATGCCACCGGCCAGCTGCGAGGCGTAGTACAGGACGATCACGAACCCAAGCCCCAGCCACGGGCTCCACGGCACTTTTGGAACGGTTGCTTCCAGTGGCTTGGTCTCGGCTGGTACTGGCTGGTGTTTGGTCTTCTTAGGCATAGGCTGTTACAGCGGTTATAGGAATCGGTGCACGTCCACTATAGTAATCATTATGACAAGGGCTATCAGCAGAACAAAACCGGCAGCATTAATGGCTTCTTCGCGGGCGGCTGATAACGGCCGTCTGAGCCCGCGCGAAATAAGCGTAATCCACAACCGCCCGCCGTCCAACGCCGGAATCGGCAAGATGTTCATAATGGCCAAAGTCAGCGAGATAATAGCGATGATGAACAGCATGAATTGATACCCCAGAAGGCTGCCGTTCTTCATAATCACAAATATACCGACCGGGCCGGCTACTTGTGACGATGCTTCGGTTTGGCCGTGCTGGCGGGCAGCTGTATTACCGCTCACGGCACCGGCAATCAAACTTCCCAGACCCGCTACCGCGTGCCCCAATCCCTGGAATGTAAGGGCAGTTACTTGGGCGCTAAGGCCGACCGCCACGATCGGCGCCGACCAAGTGGAACGTTGCAGTGTCAATTGTGTCGGTATGATGCCGAGATAGCCCTTGGGATTATTGGTCTTTTTGCTGGCAGCAACTGTTTTTGTCGAAAGAAGCGTGGCGCGAGTCTCGTGATCCTGACCGCCCCGTGCATAATAGATATTAACAGTCTTGCCGGCAAAGCTTTTGGTAATACCTGGCAATTTATCGGCGTTCATTACGCTGACCGGACTGTACCCCGGCAGGCTTATATCGGTAATTTCATCCTCCGGCTGCAGGCCGGCATGTGCCGCAGGCGAACCGGGCAACACGTAGCTAACCAGTGTGCGGCGCGACACCAGCTGGGTATCGCTCTTGACAGTAAATTGGTTAGGGATCAGCTTAGGTATGCCCACAAACGCCAGGACCGTCAGCAGAACCAGCCCGGCAATCAGGTTCATAACAACTCCTGCGGCCATGATCTTGGTTTTGGTCCAGACGTTTGCGGCGCCGTAACTGCCCGGCTCGATATCAGTGTCGTGCTCGCCCTTTAACTTAACGAAGCCGCCTAGCGGCAACGCATTTATGCTAAAGGTCCAACCGGCCTTGGTCTTGCGCTTAAATAAACGCGGCGGAAAGAAAATGCCGAATTCCTCTACCTCCACCCCGCCCCGGCGAGCCACGATAAAATGGCCGAACTCGTGTACCACGACCAGGCCGATAAACAGCACTACCCCCACTATCAATAGCAGAACAGACATTCTTTCTATTGTAGCAAATGTACAGCGGGCATAAGCATTAGACGGTCATGATTTCAGTTTCTTTAGCCTTGGCTATGTCTTCGACTTGCGTCCGGGCCTTTGTCATGGCCTGTTCGATTTGATCGGCTAGGCGCTTGGCCTCGTCTTCGCCGATTCTTTTACTCTTTTTGGCGTCATCAACCTCTCCCAGAGCCTCGTGCCGAATGTTGCGCAGCACGATCATGCACTCCTCCTGTCTGCTGCCGACCTGTTTCGCCAGCTCGCGGCGGCGCTCTTCGTTGAGCGGCGGGATTGGAATTCGTACGACCCTGCCGTCATCGGCCGGATTAAGGCCCAGATTGCTGTCATTACGGATGGCTTCGGCGATAGTTTGCAGGTTGTTCGGATCGAATGGCGTCAATTGGATAAGCTGCGGCTCCGGTACGGCGATAGTAGCTACCTGTTTGAGCGGCATCTGCGCGCCATAGGCCTCTACCGTGACGCCGTCAAGCATAGCAGCGTTGGCCCGGCCTGTCCTTAACGTCTTCAGGTTCTCCTGAAATCGCTCTACGGCCTGGTTAAGCTTGGCTTGGGCACTGGTTACTGCTTGGTCAGGATTCATGTGTTCGATTATAGCCTATTATTGTCATGATCATCGATAAATTTGAGCAGTTTAGTGTCGCCTGGGTTTCAATCTCCCTCTTGGCCAGCTCATCGATCTGCGACACAAGCTCCAACTGGCTTCGGGCTAGCTGATTTCGCCGAGGGCGAAGCGACTGAAACGGCGAACCACAACGTTCTCCCCGAGACGGGCATTGTGCCCCTTGACGTAATCACCGACGGTCTGGTCAGGATTCTTAATGAATGGCTGGTCCAACAGGCAACGCTCGGCAAAGTGCTTGACCAGCTGGCCTTCGACTATCTTGTCGACCATGTCGGCCGGCCTACCTTCATTCTTGGCCTTTTCAACTAACTCAGCTTTAACTTTTTCGCGGTCTTCGGCCGGGACACCGTCGACGCTCACGTATTGCGGGTCGCTGGCTGCTACATGCATGGCCAGGTCCTTAACCAGTTCGGTGAAGATTTCGTTGCGGGCTACAAAGTCGGTCTCGCAATTGACTTCCACGAGTACGCCGATACGGCCATCATGGTTGTAGGTGCCGATCAGGCCGGCGCGCGCTTCGCGCGCGCCGCGCTTCTCAGCCTTGGTCAGCCCCTTTTTGCGCATAGCGGCCAATGCTTTGTCGAAGTCGCCGCCGGATTCTTCCAGCGCAGCTTTGGCGTCAGTCAGGCCGACACCGGTAAGTTCTTTGAGCCGTTTGACTTCTGCGATATCAATGGCCATGGTTACTTATCTTCCTTCTCGGTCTCGGCCGTTTTTTCGGCTGTCTTCTTGGCCGCGGTCTTACCAGATATAATAGCCGTCTTAACGTAGTCCGTAATAAGCTGGATGGTCTTGATGGCGTCGTCATTGGCCGGAATCGGGTATGTCACCTGCGTGGGATCGGCATTCGTATCGACGATAGCGACGATCGGGATGTTCAGGCGGTTCGCCTCGCGAACGGCATTGGCATCACTGACAATATCCGTGACAAACAGCGCGCCAGGACGCTTATTCAGCTCCTTGATACCGCCATATAGCAGGTTCAAGCGCTCGATTTCTTCTTGGAACCGTTGCACCTCAAGTTTGCTGTACTTGTTGACAAGTTCGCCGCTGGCCAGGCGGTTCTCCAGATCCTGGAG
Source organism: Candidatus Saccharimonadota bacterium (assembly GCA_027315225.1). Classification (GTDB taxonomy): domain Bacteria; phylum Patescibacteriota; class Saccharimonadia; order Saccharimonadales; family UBA4665; genus DAHUYJ01. The sequence continues at coordinate 67,372 of DAHUYJ010000001.1, forward strand.
ATGCTTAACGCGTTCGCCGATGGTATTCCAGTTGGTCAGCATGCCGCCCAACCAACGTTCGACGACATACGGCATGTCCACTTCCTGAGCGGCTTCTTTAATAATATCCTGCGCCTGCCGCTTGGTACCCACCAACAGGACCTGTTTACCGGCTGCGGCCGTCTTGGCCAGAAAGTCCAAAGCCTCTTCCAGCGCGGACACGGTTTTGGTCAGGTCGATAATATGCGTACCGCCCCGCTTGCCGTATACATACGGCGCCATCTTGGGGTGCCAGCGTTCGGTCTTATGGCCGAAGTGCGCGCCGGCTTCTAATAATTTCTTAATATCGACATCTGTCGCCATAGCTTGATTGCTCCTTCTTCTTGAGTTCGGGAACCTCATGGTGCCTGCAAAGCCATTCCATGAAGAGGATCAAACCCCGAGCCTGCTTAATGAATGTCCGGGTATTGTAACAAAAAAGGTGTCCTGTTACAATAAGGGTGCTTTAACAATTCATTAAATATAAAGAGCGCAGCGAGAGATCTAGCTCGACGACCTGCCAGCAACCTGCCCTATCCGGGGTGTTGGTGCTCCATCTAGTCCCGTCAACCGGGAAAGATATTGGCTTAGAACGCTGTCCTTTCCCGACCCCACGGAGAAAGGATATTTTTATGCCTCAAGTCAGCACCTCAGAAACCGTCGTACCCGACTTTGCTTCGGTTGCGGAACTTCGCGACGGCCTGTACAGCAAAGCCCAATTTGCGAATGTCGATCTGTACCCGCGCGACGGTTCACTTTTACTTGGAGGCGTCGAGACCCGCATAGCCCACATGGCCGGAGTTAGTGAAGAAGTCCTGCTTTCATACAACTCGGGTATGTCTGCCGTGACAGAAGCTATTGACGTTGCCCTGCATTGTACTGAAAGCGAAGAGCCGGTCCTGGCCTGCGCAAGCGATACTTACAGCCAGACCAAGCGATACATAGAACAATGGGTCAGAGGCAAGAGAGCACAGGTATTGTACTTTGACAGTGGTGATCCGGAAGACGTCAGCCGGGTACTGAGCGAACACAAACCGGACGTAGTTGTGGCCGAAAGTGTGGCAAACTATCTCAATACTCCTGTACTTGACGTTGCAGCACTGCTGGAACAAGCCAGACAAAGTGACGAACAGCCTACCCTGGTCATTGATAATACCCTGCCCTTGTCTACAGGGTTGCCTATCGGTGAAATGATTGGAGAAGATGACCGGGCAATAGTAGTTGAAAGCGGCACCAAATCCTATACCCGCAATAGCGCCATGCTGGGTATCGGCTTCACAAAAAACGCGCAGTTATTTGACTGGTTGCGACGATCCCGACGAACAAGAGGTAGCGTTCCCGGTCCTGAGCACCTAGAAAAAATCAGTGAATTACTGCCGGAAAGCTTATGGGACTTTGACCAGAGAAACCGCGCTTTATTTGTTAATACCGGCAGGGTAGCCGTTAACCTGGATGAAAGCTTGCCCGAAGGCGGCCCCATAGTTGTTTCGCATCCGGAGCTTCCGTCTCATCAGAACCATGACTTTTACAAGGGCCACTACCCGAATGGCGGCGCGCCGGTCATGTATGTCTTTTCTCATGCCCATAATCAATATGGACTAGCCGAGCAATTGTGGTCACACGATGGCGTACGGGAACAGGCCCGTTTGGGCCAGAGTTTCGGGTTCGACCATGCCAGGATAGTAGCTGACGAACACGTTAGAGGTGTGCGAATAGCCGGAGGCGCTCAGATAGATGCCGAGGCCTTCGGTAAAGCATGCGGCGAAGCGTTGGCAGAACTCAGCCCAGACTCGTAAGCACTTCCGCATCAAATTCTTTGAGCGAATTCAGGGTTATATCGGCAGTTTGAACAAAGGAATGGTCCCGGGCATTGGCGTGTGGCACGGCGATGCACTGCATCCGGGCGGCCTTGGCGGCCAACACGCCGGACGGTGAATCTTCGAACACCAGGCATTCCTCAGGGCGCACTTCAAAATGTTCGGCTACGGCAAGAAAAACGCCAGGATGCGGTTTACCGTAAGGCTCGAATTCGGCGGAATAAATATGTGAGAAGTGCTCTCTGATCCTTAGCGCGTCAACGGCCGCGTCTATAACTGACAGCGGAGCTGAGGAGGCGATCGCGACCGGTAGCTTGGCTTTTTTGCACACCTGCAAGGCATGATCCACCCCTGGCATTAGCGTCAAAGCGCTTGTCCTCTGGATTTCTTCGACCACATTGCTGACTATATCGTTACCGACAGCTACCGGCGACGGTCCGGTCCATGGCTGTTCGGCAAATAAACGCTCGGCGTTTTCCCGCGGGGTCCGGCCGATCATGGTTTTGCGATGCGCCGAGGTCAGGTTCACGCCCAACCCTCTATAGGTCCGTATAACAACCCGCTCCCATATGTGCTCGCTGTCAATCAGCGTGCCGTCCATGTCGAAGATCGCTATTTTTATCATGTACTTAGCGTACCAGAAAATCGGTAATTACCCCGGCCTGAGTCCGGTTGACCGCTCCCTAACAGATGTGATATGATGAACCGACATGAAAAAGGATCTGCATCCCGACAATTACCGGCTGGTGGTATTCGAGGACCTGAACAACGGGTTCCGGTTCCTGACGCGTTCCACCGCTGCCGCCGAAGAAACTACCAAATGGGAAGACGGCAAAGAATACCCACTAGTCAAAGTCCATGTCACCAGCGCTTCACACCCCTTCTTTACAGGAGAGGAGCGCATTCTGGACATTGAAGGCCGCGTCGATAAGTTCAAAGCCCGGGCCGCCGCCGGCGCCGAAGCCAAAGACAAGCGCGCCGCCGCGGCCAAGAAAGCCGCCAAGCGCCAAGCCGCCAGGATTGAAAAAGCCGAGGCCAGGGCCGCCAAGCCAACGTCAAACCTAACAAAATCTAACAAATAATAAGCGCCTGCTACCGATGAGCGGCTTCGACGGCGTCATGGCCCAGCTGTTTGCGGGCGGCATCTATTTTGCTTGCTACCTCAAGCTTTATCGCCTGGGCTTCCCTGCGGTTAGACCCTACTTTCATATTTGTAACGTCGGAGCCTACCCGGTTGCCCGAGACACGGGCTCTGCTGCCAGTGCCCTGATTCCATTCCGTGCTATGACTAATATCGGCGCTGATATCTCCGACTCCAGGAATCTTGCTGATAAGAGTGCTCGCGTGTTTATGAGCGCCATCAGCAGTCATCGTATCGACCACGGCTATGTCCTGGCCAAGACTTTCAGATTTATTAACCCAAGTTACGCTTTCGTCGCCTCGGATTTCATGCTGGCCTTCAGGCAATCTATGGGTGGCATCAACCAGTGCTTGATCGCCCTCTTCGAGCGGCCCCATGGGCTGAGTCATATCTTCTATGTTAGCTACCGGAGAACCGACGTACGGATTAGGAGCTTCTACTGGTTTTGGCATTACGTACCTTTTTTTAGTTTTAATCTTATTACGTAACATCATAACAAAAACCTATGGTTTTGTCAATATTCAACAGAGGTGATATACTGCTTTGCATGGGCTCTAAGGAACAGGAATTACGATCTGAACTTAAGGAACTGGAAGCCAGACTCCAGGATCCTGCTATTTATAGTGACAAAAATTATCCAAGGCTAGCCAAACGAAAAAATACTCTGGACGCGGTCATTGCCCTCTTTGACGAGAGAGCCAGCTTGCTGGCCAGCAAAAAATCCGCCGAAGAGCTTAAAAACAGTCCGGAGGCTGAGATGCGCGAAATGGCCGCCTCGGAGCTGGCCGAGCTGGAGTCCACTATAGCCGCCAATGATGAAAAGCTGCGGGAGGCATTGACCCCGCGTGACCCCAATGATGAACGTGATGTAATAATCGAGATCCGGGCCGCGGCCGGCGGCGACGAATCCAGCCTGTTCGCCGGCGAATTATACCGTATGTACAGCCGCTGGGCCGAGTCGCACAATTATAAAGTCGAGTTGATCGGCGAGAGCCCCAATGAGGTTGGCGGCTTCAAAGAGATTACCTTTGCGGTGCGTGGTCCGGAGGCCTATAAAAACCTGAAGTTCGAGGCCGGCGTGCACCGCGTGCAGCGCGTGCCGGTGACTGAGAGCCAAGGCCGCGTCCATACCTCGACCGCTACAGTCGCGGTACTGCCCGAAGCCGAAGAAGCCGACGTCGAGATCAGCCCCCAGGATTTGCGGATCGACGTATATCGCAGCAGCGGGCACGGCGGCCAATCCGTCAATACCACCGACTCCGCCGTTCGCATCACGCACTTGCCGACCGGTATCGTGGTAGCCAACCAGGATGAAAAATCTCAGATCAAGAACAAGGCCAAGGCTCTGGGCGTTCTGCGCTCCCGCCTGTTACAAATGAAAATCGAAGAGGAGCAAAAGCAATTATCCAATGCCCGACGTAAGCTCATCGGCTCGGGAGACCGAAGCGAAAAGGTCCGCACTTATAACTTCCCCCAGGACAGAATCACCGACCATCGTATCGGCTATAGCCGCTCGAATATACCCGGCGCCCTGAACGGCGAAATCGACGACCTGATCGAGAAGCTCCAGGCCGCCGAACACGAGCTACTCAGCCAGGGCTGATTTACCATGCTACGCAACTGTTTAACCAGCTTCAAAACCCGATTGTCGCATAAACTCATCCAGTTTTTCCATTTCTGTAATACCGATGGGTTGATCATTCAGCCCCATCTCTCTTTCTAAGCGTAAGTTCGGACGACTGTTACTCTCAATATTGGCGAGATTTGAGTCAATATCGTCAAGCACTGCTTGGGTACCCTCTTTTGTGAATAGCTCAAGTCTGTTAACCAACAGGATCCCGCGTCCTTGGGCACTATCCTTGCTCTTCATGGCAAATTGATCGCCATGATCCACGCGCCTTATTACGCCATCTGACCCTCGTCTATAAGTAAAGTCCTCCCGCCCGAGCATACCAACTACTTTTTGGATACCAATCTCGGCAGTTACTTCCTCTGCCGATTCCAAGTTGTCTCTAGGGGCTTCTCCGGCAGCCTTGGTCCAAATACTTACTTCCCAAAATGCATCCGGCTGCCCTTCAATTGGTCTACGCAGAGACAATTTATCTTTGCCGTGCAAATGTCTGACCGGGGCGACATAATTAAGCAAAGTGTCACTAACCAGACTGTCAAATTTAGCGCCTACAGCACCTTTTTCGGCGTCATCAACGCCTGTCTGTACATTATGTGACGCCATGAAGGGTGGCAATTCATCCGAGGGACTGGTTTCGTGCGGCATGTTTTTTAGTTTTGTTATCTTAATTTTATTATAACAAATTGACGATAAGTTGTCAATCAACTGCCGCGGCCTGCGGTTTTGGTAATGGCAGGACGAGCGGGGCGTAAGGGTTTATACTCTTTATATGACAATCGATGAGTGGCTCATAAATAGTGAGCGCAGCCTCTCGGCAGCCGGCATTGAGACGGCGCGGCTGGATGCACTGGTCTTGCTGGAGTACGTGACTGGTCGCGACCGGTCATGGCTGCTGGCACACCCGGAGTATAAATTGTCTCCAGCGTATGAGGAGGAACTCAAAAAGTTGCTCAAGCGCAGAGCAACACATGAACCGCTTGCCTACATTTTGGGACGGTGTGAATTCTATGGCCGCGAATTTGTACTCACGCCTGATGTATTGCAACCGCGCCCCGAATCGGAAACTATGATCGAGCTGCTAAAAGCTTTGCATCTTTTTGACCGCAGCAGTCAAAAGACAAGCCAAAATGATGCATTGGCTGGCAACGTTGTACGACTTGCAGATGTTGGTGCAGGCTCTGGAGCGCTAGGTATAACAACCGCCCTGGAGCTTGATAATATTCTTGTTGACCTGCTAGAAATCGATCCTAAGGCGCTTGCGGTTGCAAAAATCAATGTAGATAAATTTACATTAAACGTAAGCGTTATGCATAGCGACCTTCTGGCTGGGTCCAGTCAAAATTATGACATCCTACTTTGCAACCTTCCCTATGTACCGGATAATTTTCAGCTTAATCCAGCGGCTATGCGCGAGCCAAGAATTGCCATCTTTGGCGGCCCTGACGGGTTGGACGTTTACCGCAAGCTTTTTAATCAGGTTAAAAACCGGGCTAAGAAACCGTTGTATATTTTATCTGAAGCTTTGCCGCCGCAACACGGCATGATGCGCAGCATTGCGCGTGGGGCAGGCTACAAAGAGGCTCAGGCCGAGGACTTCATACAGGTCTTTGCCAAGGTATGATTACCCATAATACGGACTGCTGTACGTGGGGCTTTGTTTGAAATATGCTCTCTGGCAACAGAAGCTGTGGTCGTTCGCGCGTTGTGCGCTTAACCATATTGCTCAGACCGGCATATACTGCGCGACACGGTGCGTAAGAAGCACAAGGGGGCAGACGTTTTGATATTGCAAGAGTCGTGCGCTGCTTTGAACAAAAAAGTGGTACGTCTTGTGCTTAGTGTTTTAACCGTTGCCGCTACTGCTACTCGGCATAGCGCCCAGTGTGACAGAAATGTGCAGTGTTTTTTTGCCCCGAAGAATGGTAAGCGTAACCGTATCGCCAGGCTGGTGACGATCAATTAGCCCGGTTAAAGAGTTGTTTTGGTTGATAGGCGTTCCGTTGAGTGCGGTAATGACATCCCCTTTCTTGAGTCCGGCTTTGGCCGCGGGACTGCCGCTTACGACAGAAGGCTGGCTGGAACTAGAACTGGGCGCAATGAACGCGCCGTTATTAACACCCAAATTGTATTCATTCGCCACGTCGGCAGTCAGCGGTATGTAGCGGACGCCGAGATAGGGCCTGGAGAATTTACCCGTCTTGAGTACCTGGTCTATGAGCCCTTTCACGTCGTTGATCGGTATAGCGAACCCGATGTTCTGTGCGCTGCCGCCGGCAACGGCCGTATTTATACCTATTACCTGACCGTTCATATTGACTAACGGGCCGCCGGAGTTGCCTTCATTAATCGCTGCATCGGTCTGGAACAGGTCGCTCAGGTTTTCCGTAGAAGACGAAGGCGTGCCTGACGAACTGCTGGCTTGTACGCTGCGGCCATAGCCAGAGATTATGCCGCTGGTAACGGTGTTCTGGAACTGTCCGAGTGCATTACCGATAGCCACGACAGCGTCGCCTACCTGCACCGCCGAGGAATCACCGAGGACGGCCGGCACCAGTTTGTGCCCCTCGGCGTTGTTAATCTTCAGGAATGCTATGTCCAGGCTGTCATTACTGCTGGTCCTGCCAACCACGGAGACGTTGCTCAACTGCGTGCCGTCGCTTAGCGTTACGCTGACATTGGTAGTTCCGGCGGGAACGACATGGCGGTTAGTAATCACCAGTCCGCTGGAAGATATAATAATTCCCGTTCCAGCTGCCTGCTCGTTCGTCGGCTGCGTGAAACCGAAGAATCCGAGGCTCCCTGGACTTGTGTTGTTCGTGATATTGACATTGACGCTTACTACGCTTGGCCCTACGCCTTGTGCTATCTGGCTAATAAGCTGGCTCTGGCTGGTAACAATCTTTTTTTGGTTGCTCAGCGTGCTGGCCGGCAGCCCGAACTGGTCATTGTTATGGGTTTCCAGCCAGGCTCCGCCGAAGCCGCTCAGTCCGCTTATTACTATAAATAACACTGCTACGACAGCGACCCTGAGACGGCCGGAACGCGGTAAACGCATCTTCGGCCTGGACACTGGCGGAACCGTAAAAGTAACGGTTCGAGGCGGGCGTTTATTGCCGGCCGTCTTTGCCGCTTTTACGGTACTCCCGGTGCCTGCTATAACTCCGGATGAGACTTCCTCTGCCGATTCCTTTGATTTGCCGTTCTTATTGTCTGATAAAGTCTCTTCGGCCATGCTGTTTTACCCCCCTCCTCTTATACGACCTTGTCGCCCCAGTCCGAAAATGCCAGGACCACTAATACGATAGCTACCATTATAAATATAAACTGGCGTCGCATTGTCTGGCTGAGGCGGTCATTGTGGTCCAAGTAGTAGAGTATAGCCAGTCCGTAACCCAAGGCTCCAAGGAGTAATGTCGGCTGGGCTACACCGCGGTAAAATAGCAGCCAGTGGCTCAGCAGCCAGGCTAGGGCCGCGCCAAAGTACCCCCAGACGTATGCCAGCATCCTGGCATACGGTTCGTCAAAAGCATCTAGAAAATGCCGGGCCGCAAAAAAACAGAACAGTCCAGACAAGAGAGTCAGCGCGTATACAGGTCCGTCCGCCCATAGCAAATACAACGCTGACAGCGCTACGAACTGGCCGATGAAGGCCTGGGTGGTAACAAGTGCCACTCCGGAACGCGGTTTGATAGCGACGAGCCAGACAGCATATAGCGCCGCCCATGTCACCTGCTCCCACAGGCTAACGCTGTGCATCATAAACAACACGACGGATAGGCCAACCATTAAATCAACGGCGTTGGCTCTGATATTGGCTGGCCAGAAGCGGGGTTTAACGGCAAACATACGCCATTTACTTAACACCACTATGCTTAGAGCCAGCTGAACGAATCCCAAACGTATAAGTATGAAGATTACTACCGGCAGCACGAGCACAAGTCCTATATGCAGGATATGGGACACGCCAACAGCAGGCCTAATACTACGGGGAACTAGCTTGATCACTGCCTAATATGATAACAAAGTCAGCGCCATTTGTCGGTATGCCGGTACCGGAAAGGCTGGTACCGGCCGTTACCCCGAAGCGTTGCTCAAGATAGTGCTTGGTGTATTTATCCTTGCCGTGCGTCAGGTCCACAAGTTCAGTCCTGATCCAGGTGCTATGAGACGCGTTGCCGATCTTGACGACGTTGTATCCGTAACTTTCCAGCTGCTTGGCCTTGGAGGCCGCCAGACCGGGCGTAGATGTCCCGTTGAGAACGAATATGCGGGCGTTTTCTTTAAGGATATACGGGTCCTGAAGTTGTCCGCGGACATACTTCTGGATATCGCCGTAATGGAACAATCCGGCTTTTGGCAATACGATGGACTGTCCGTCCAGGTTACCGGTTGTTACGTACGTAGTAGCGCCGGGCACGCCGTTCCCATCCAGGTCTATAGAAGTTATGGAGCTGCTATGGATATTCTTGAGTATACTATAGAGGCGGTCGGCATTGCCTAGCGAAAGGTCAGTCGCCACGTTATTGCCAAAGGCGTTGATCAGCCCTGATATTTTGAACGGGTTGCTGAGCGTCCCCAGACTCTCCACCTTGCTTTTTAGTGCCAGCAACACCGCCCTTTGCCGCTGCGCCCTGGCAAAGTCGCTGGTCGTTTCGCGCGAACGTACGTACATCAAAGCCTGTTTTCCGTTAAAGGTCTGCAGGCCGGCCTTGGCGAGTACCGGATTACCGCCGTTTTCCCACGCCATTGTAGGATCAACCAGGTCGGTCGGCACGTTGACCGTAACACCGCCTACCGTACTTACAGCCTGGCGGAAAGCCTGGAAATCAACTATCGCATTATAGTCAATATTAACGCCCAGGACCTGGCTGACGGTTTGGTCTACCATCTTAAAACCGGCTGTTATGGCCTTGGGATTGGTGCTGCCCGGCTTCTCCTTGCCTAGGTACTTGAATTCGCCGGTTTCCCAAGCAGCGTTGATCTTCATTACTCCTTGGTCCGGCACGTTTACCCAGAGATCACGCGGCAGGCTCAGCAAAGTTGCCTTGTGATTAACGGGATCGATGCTTGCCAGCATCATAGTATCTGTTAAATCAGGACCGGCGTGGGTGCCGCCGCCACGTCCCAACACTAAAATGTTGACCCTACCCTGTCCTTCTCCTTTAAGCAGGTCTGGGTTAACATTCGCCTGCAATGCTGCGGCAGTGCCTGTCCCGCCTTTAAATACCTGGTGCAGCTTGAGGTAGCTCTGTGAAAGTAACAAGCCTCCCAACGTAACGACCAGTACCAGCGCTACCGCCAGGCCACGGCGCAAACCTCGCCACTTGACACGCCGTTTGAGGTCAAAGCGCACCTGGCTTTCCTCGCCGGGCAATTCCATATCAAGCGGCGCGCGGGCGGTTGGCGCCTTAGGCAGCGGCGCTGCGTTTGGCAGCGCTGCCGGAACCGAAGCTTGGCTGTACCCCGGTTCTGGCATCAAGGACTGACGGCCGACAGTTGCCGCAACGGCAAGAGCCGGCAAACGCAGCGCCGCCGGTTGACTGGGATGTTGTGCTGCCGGCTGGACTGGCCGGACTTGGGATTGCACGTGCTGCCGCGGCGGTCGGGGACGCATTGAACCTACCCTCGGCACAGGATGCGGATTTTCAAGGAATGTGTTTGTTGTTTGGCGCCGTGTTTGTGTTGCGGGCCGTCTGAAACGTGACCGATCCATCTCTTTTTACAATTTCAGTATAATCCCCTAATGCTTATGAGTAAACCCCTTTTCGTGGTATAGTGAAAAACTAATATGCATGATTCGCCCAAACATCACACTTCACATACCAAAGAACCCCCTCAAGTCCCCCAGCAAAAGCCGCTGCGTTCCAGCGGCTGGCGTGAGATCCTTTCCACTATCGTGGTCCTGCTGGCAGCGCTCGGTGTCGCGCTGTTCATCATCGCCTTCGTCTTCCGCTCCTACCAGGTAGACGGTCCCAGCATGCAAAACACCCTGCACAATGCCGATAAGCTCATTATCTGGAAGGTGCCGCGCACCTGGGCGCGCGTTACCGGCCACCCTTACATACCCAAGCGCGGGGACATCATTGTCTTTACCGAGAGCGGCCTAAGCCAGTTCGGCCAGCAGGATACCAAGCAGCTTATCAAGCGGGTTATCGGCCTACCGGGAGATCATATTGTGCTTAAGAACGGCGCATATACTATATATAACAAAACCCATCCGCATGGTTTTGATCCAGATAAAGCCCTGCCTTATGGCAAGAATATCCCTTACACTTCCGGTAGCGTTAACATTACCCTCGGTAAAGACCAGCTATTTGTTAATGGCGACAACCGGCCGGATTCGCTAGACTCACGCGCTTTCGGGCCAATTAACGCCAGCCAGGTTGTCGGCAAGCTTGTCCTCAGGGTCTTTCCAATAAGCCAAGCCGAGGTTTTCTAGCTCCTCCGACTCCTCCGGAATATGCTATAGTTATCGTATGAGCGAGACACCAAAACGCGGGCTGGGTCGCGGCTTTGACGCCTTGATATCTGACGACTTCGATAAAAGCTTACTGCTCACCGCCGAAGACCGCATCGAAAAAATACCTCTAAAGCAACTACAGCCCAACCCCCGCCAACCGCGTAAGCACTTCGACGAGACGGCCCTTGAGCAGCTCGCCGGCTCCATCAAGCGCCACGGAATCGTACAGCCGCTGGTGGCCACACCGTCCGGCAAAGGTTCCTACACGCTGATCGCCGGTGAACGCCGCTGGCGCGCCGCCGGTTTGGCCGGCTTGCAGACCGTTCCGGCTATAGTCCGCGAACGCCGGGAACTAGAGCAGCTGGAGCTGGCCCTTATTGAGAACGTCCAACGGGTGGATCTCAGCCCGCTGGAACAAGCCGTCAGCATCGAGCGCCTGCACGAACAGTTCACGGTTCCGTACGACGAGATCGCCGAGCGGCTAGGCAAAGCCACCTCCACCGTCCACAACCTAGTGCGCTTGCTACGCCTGCCGGAAGCCGCACGCGAGGCACTGGCTGCCGGCAATATCAGCGAAGGCCACGCCAGGGCCATTTTAGCCCTCAAATCTGACACCGAACGCCAGGCATACCTACTCAAATCCATCATTTCCCAGGGTTGGAGCGTACGTCAAGCGGAACGTTTTGTATTAAGCGTCAAGGCCGGCACCAAAGAAACCAAAAAAGTCCACGAACACGTCGCCACGCAAACGCCAGCTACCAAACGGCTCAGCCGGAAGCTCAAAACCTCTATACATATACGGCGCACCGCTCACGGCGGCAAGCTTGAAGTCAATTTTCGCGATGATGACGACCTGCAACGCATTCTCGGTTTTTTTGACCAGGCGTGAACCCCTCAGCTGCGTAACCCACAGCTCAGAGACGGGCACGAACTTCTTTGGATAAGGCCTTGTAGGCCCGGGCGCCTTTACTCCAGCGATCGTGTTCGTATATTGTCCGTCCGTAGCTGGGCGCCTCGGCCAGCCGCACATTGCGCGGAACAATCGTGGAAAACAGTTTATCGCCGAAGTAATTCTGTACTTCGGCCTGCACCTGTTCGCTGAGCGAATTGCGCTTATCGTACATCGTTAGTACGATCCCAAGCAGTTCCAGCTTGGGATTGGTGCTGCTGCGCACCGCCTGAATGGTACTCAACAGCTGGCTTAGTCCTTCCAGCGCATAATATTCGGCCTGGACCGGAATCAACACGCTGTCGGCAGCGGTTAAGGCATTGATAGTCAACAAACCTAGAGACGGCGGACAATCTATAATAATGTAACTATACGAAGCCGCCCCAGCCAGAACTTCGCTTAGTACGAATTCCCGGCGCGGCCGGCCGACCAGTTCAACCTCCGCCCCTGCCAAATGGGCGTTCGCAGGGAGCACAAAGACATCTGTTACGTGAGTCTTCTGCGCTACTTCGGCCAAAGCCGCCTGGCCGCTTAAAGTGTCATACGTGGTGCGGACGGCTTGTTCGGATGGCAAGCCCAAGCCACTTGTGGCGTTGCCCTGGGGGTCAAGGTCAACCAGCAGCACCGGCGTCTTGGCAGATGCCAGCTGGGCGGCAACGTTTATAGCTGTCGTAGTCTTGCCGACGCCGCCCTTTTGATTAACGACCGCGATAATTCTTTGTATCATAACTGCTCCATGGCATGTTGTACTAAAAGTATACCATTATGTATAGAGGCCGCGTCGCACAATTTTAAATAATCTCAAAAAGCGGGTCTACCATGATGCACTCGCGAAGTTTTTCCTGGCGTCGGCGCTCCCGCAATGAAAAGTGCTTAAGCAGCCGGTCTTCCTGGAGCTTCTTGGGCTTTGTCTTGCTTAGACGCTGCTTCATAGAACGCCTTTTTCGGGCATTAAAAAACCACCCAGCGACTTACAGTCAACTGAGCGGCATGCCTCGATTTTTGCTGATATAGCATTCGTATATGACATCGTTTTGATTTTTGTTTTGTCCGTGTTGCGAATCGGACGCTTGTGTTCGGTGGGTCCCGCCCATTCGTTACCTACCTGGGCGGGACCCTTGTTCATAGTTTTTGTTTGGTTTTAACCAATGTTTGTTGGTCAGGACCAGACCCTCCGCTAAGAACCCAATCCTGACTCCAGTATAGGCTCCTACAACAGGGGTATGCAAGGCTTTTTTGAACAAATTTGCTATACACCCGTAATGCACCATAAAGGCCAATTTTAAACCCGTTATTGTTGTTAATAAGTGTACATTAAGAGTTTTTTAACCTGTCGGGCTATGTCTTACCAAGCGCTTAATTAAACGGTTTTAATTGCCGCTTGTTGTATCTCATATAACGGACACCGCATTTCACAAAAAGTTTTCCACAAGGGAGAAAATGAACTAGCCACCGATTTTGGCGATTTTGATAACGGTCTGGAGCTGGCGATGGCCGCGAACTTTGCGGACCCGCTTCTTGGCCTTGTAGCGTATAGAGGTAACCTTATCGGTCCGGACTTCGGCCTCCACAACCTCTGCGGTGACCTTAACTTTGTCGAGCAGAGGTTTGCCGATCTCCGTCTTTTCACCGTCAATGAATAACAAAGGGGCGAAAGAGACGGTCTTGCCGGCGTCCTTAATGCGTTCTACCTGAATGGTCTCGCCTTCACCGACAAGGTATTGCTTGCCACCAGTTTGGATAACTGCTTTTTTCATAACGTTCATACGAGCATAGCAAAAATAGCCGCCTCTGTAAAGAACAGTGTCCGTAAATGTTATGCGGCTTTTTGGATCACAATGGTCAGCGGGTGGCCATCCAGAATTATGTCCTTGGGATAGGCTCTTGCGCTTTTGCTGAGACCTCCGACAGCCAGTACCTCGGCATAGATCTGTTCTTTCAGTGTCTTGTCTTGAAAAATCGCCGCAATTTCTGGGTCTCGGCTGAATACGGCTATCTCAATCTTCTCACCATCTTGCTCTGCCCCAAGGTGAATGCGGTCATCGACATTCAACCCGCTCTCTTTGCGTAGTGTCTGAACATGCCTGATGATTTCCCTGGCCAGACCTTCGCGTTTGAGCTCAGGTGTAAGCTCCAGGTCTAGTGTGACTTTTAGCTGCTTGGCTTTGCCCGGTGGCAAGTCCAGCCGTTTGACATTCAGCTCTTCCAACAGAATGCCGGCGTAGAAATTCCCTTGCGGCGCCTCATGCGACAAAAAGGTCAGACCCTCGCCGCGAAGAGAGACTTTGGCGAGCGGTTGGCGGACTTTTACACCGGCTTCGGCGCGCTGAGCCAAACCTTGCGTTATCAGTTCCCTGGCAGTAGCCATCTCATCCAGCAGCAACCTATTGACGTGACCGGTTTCTGGCCAGTCCAACAGATGCACGGACTCGCCGCCGGTTAGTTTATGGTATAACTCTTCGGCCAAAAACGGCGTGAACGGCGCCAGGATCAGGCTGAGCTGCACGAGTACATAATGCAGTGTCCGGTAGGCGTCACTCTTGTCGGCATCGTTGGCGCTCTTCCAGAAGCGCTTGCGGCTGCGGCGCACGTACCAGTTACTGGCGTCATCTATGAACGGCAGCACGGGCTTGAGCGCATTCGGCAAGTCATATGCTTCTACGTGGTGCTCGATTTCGCTGCCCAACTGGTGCACACGGCTGACAATCCACTGATCAAGCGGATTGATCAGGTCCGGACTGGGATCCGCCGGCAGTTCGCCGTTCTTAAGGCCCGAATCCCAGCCGTCGACATCGGCGTACAGCGTAAAGAAGTCGTACATATTCCAGATCATGGCCAACTTGCGGTTAATGTCCGCTACGTCCTTGTCCTGCAGCGCGAAATCTTCGCCGTTTAGGACCGGTGAACTGAGCAGCAGGAACCGGTAGGCATCGGCGCTGTGGCGGTCGACCAGATCTATCGGGTCGGTATAATTACCGAAGCTTTTGCTCATTTTACGGCCGTCGTTGCCGGCCAGCGTACCGGTAACAATGACATTGCTAAAGGCGTTTTCGTCGAACAATCCCACGCTCACGGCATGAAGATAGTAGAACCAGGCGCGTACCTGCCCGACGTATTCGGCGATAAAATCACCGGGAAAGTCCTGTTCGAACTTATTAGCGTTCTCAAAAGGATAGTGGAACTGGGCAAACGGCATGGATCCGCTCTCGAACCAGCAGTCCAGCACCTTGTCGATACGCTTGTACTCAACGCCGTCTATTGTAAATGTTACGTCATCGACCCAGGGACGATGGTAATCTTCCAGCTCCACTCCTGATAGTTCCTTGAGTTCGGTGTAACTGCCGATGACTTTTACGTGCTCTTTACCCTTCCCGTCGGTGCCTTTCCAGACCGGCATGGCCGTAGCCCAGAACCGGTCGCGGCTGATGTTCCAATCCGGCGCTGATTCTACCGTCTTGGCAAAGCGCCCTTGCTTGATGTGCCTGGGGAACCAGTTGATTGGACCGTTCTTTTCCAGCATGGCCTGGCGTTGGCCGGCAATATCCATGAACCAACTGGGGTGCGCGCGGTATATTAACTTGGTGCCGCAACGGTGGCAATGAGGATAGCTGTGACGTATATACTCGACCTTCCAGACTTCGGCGCGCTGATGCATCGCCTTAGCTATAGCTTTGTTGGCTTCCCAGACGTTCTGGCCCTGCCATTCGCCGCCCAAGTACTCGCCTTCGTCATTGGTGGTCATGACCAGCGGGATATCGTGAGCCCGCGACAGGGCGTAGTCATCCTCGCCATACGCCGGCGCGATATGTACGATGCCGGTACCATCCTCAGTATTCACAAAGTCCGCCGCCCAGATTTTGAATTCGTTGCCGCTCTGGTCGTCGACGCAGACGCCGGCGCTGATATCCAGCTCCAGATATTCCTTGCCGGCCAGTTCCTTTCCCTTAAACTCCCGGAGGACTTTATGCTCTACGGGCCGGTGCTTTTCGTCTGTAAGGACTTTCTCGATCGTGTCTTTGGCCATAATAAGTGTTTCACCCTCGACTTCCACTTCTGCGTAGGTGATATCCGAGCCTACAGCCAGCGCAGTATTAGCCGAGAGCGTCCAGGGCGTCGTGGTCCAGGCCAGCAGGTATTTTTCGGGCTTTTTGCTGGTGTCTTTACCAAGCAGGCCAAATTTTACGTACACGCTAGGGTCAGTGACGTCCTGGTAGGAGTTGTCCATGGCCACTTCGGCCTTGGATATGGGGGTGGCGTCCCGAGGGCAATATAGGAGAACTTTCTCGCCTTCGTAGATTTTGCCGGCTTCGTAGAGCTGCTTGAACGCCCACCAGACAGATTCCATATAATCCTTGTCCATAGTCTTGTAAGCACCCTGAAAGTCCACCCAACGCCCAATGCGGTCAACCGTGTGCTCCCATTCATTGCCGGTCTGCACCATGTTGGCGCGGCAAGTGTTTATGTACTCTTCCAGGCTGACTTTAGTGCCGATATCGCGCTTATCATGAATGCCGAGTTTTTGTTCGGTGTAAACCTCGGCCGGCAGTCCGTGGCAGTCCCAGCCCCACACGCGTTCCACACGCCTGCCTTTCATCGCCCAATAGCGCGGAATAGCGTCTTTCACTATGCTGCTGAGCAGCGTCCCGTGATGCGGCACCCCTGTTATAAACGGCGGACCGTCATAAAACACGTAAGAATCCGTCGGCGGCCGCTGCTCAACCGATTTCTCGAAGGTTTTATGCGTCTTCCAGTACTCGACCAGATCTTTTTCGTACTCTATGGCCTTGCGCCGGGTGCCTTGCTTAAATTTCATCGTGCTTGAAGCCTTACTAAAATAAATCACCTCTGTTATGAGTTTCCGGAGTCCCTGCAGAGGGACGGTACCATCCGGATTCCCATGAGGTGAATCTCAGGCGCTTGCTTTCGGCTGTGACGGGCTTCCCCGGTGGATTCTACTTGGATCGCTAGAGCTTCTAGGCGCCGTTCTTTCCACTCCTCGCGGTTGATAGCCGCTCCCGGAGTTTAACGCTCCTACGGATGTATCAGATTGTATGAACAAGTATATACTACTCCAGCCATTATCAGAAGTCCGACCTGGCGTAGGAGGCAACCTCGTCCATCAGCGGCAGGCTGTCGCCTTCCCAGGTCTTCTGGACGGAACCGTCGGTTTGCAGCACCAGGATAGCCGGGTACTGCATAATGTCATAAAGCGTTGCGGTGGCGCTGCCCTCGCGGGTATCAATACTCAAAACCTCAAGGCGCCCCGCGTCGTGGTGGCGCTGGTATTCATGGACGAACTCTTCTATAACCCGTCCGTGTTCGGAGTTCGGCCGGTAAAGAATAAGCACTTTCATGATGTTTTCAGTGTAGCATAACCTCGGGGGTAAGGCGGGAGTTGCTTATCATATGGCCTCGTGATATAAAGTATGCATATGGCCGAAACCATGAAGTACCGGTTGGATCTTCTCCTCCTAGCCCTTACGGGGTTGTGCTTCACCATGGTTGAAGCCTAGCCATCGCTCTTCGGACGAGGCTCCAGCACAACCCGAACACCAAAATCAGGCTTCAACCGAGGGCCTGATTTTTTTAATTTTGAGAGGAAAAGACATGTCAGAAACAGCTCCGAGAGACCCGAATTATGTAGTCATACACGACACGACTCTGCGCGACGGCGCCCAAATGCCGCGCATCGACTTCGATCTGGAAGACCGGCTAGCCATAGCCGAACGCCTGTCGGGCATGGGTGTAGACATTATAGAAGCAGGCTTCCCGTTTGCCGTGGAAGGTGATTTTGAAGCGGCCAGCGCTATAGCCGAGACCGTCGGGGGCTCCAAGATAAGTGCTTTGTCACGAACGCGCCATGAGGATATAGAAAAAGCCTGGATGGCCATCGAACCCGCCAAAGACCGGGGCGGAACACGCATTCACACGTTTATCGGAACCAGCCCCACGCACATGCGGGACAAGCTTAAAATGACCGAGGAAGAGGTGGTGCAAGAGGTTCGCTCCGGAGTAACAAAGGCCCGGGAGTTTACGGATGACGTGCAGTTCTCTCCTGAAGACGCTTCAAGATCCGACTTTAACTTCATGATGCGGGTCATTCTGGAAGCAGTTGACGCCGGAGCTACGACTATAAACGTTCCGGATACTGTTGGATTCGCCGTTATGGGGGAATACGCCGCCCGGCTCAAAGCCGTCAAAGAACAGATAGATGAGCGTTTTGGTGAAGGGCTGGTAGTGGTGTCGGCGCATTGCCATGATGATCTAGGCTGGTCAACTGCCAACACCCTAATGGCCTTGGCTGCCGGGGCACGACAAGTCGAGGTTACCGTTGGCGGCATAGGTGAACGCGCCAGCAACACTGCCCTGGAAGAAGTCGTGGCAAATACTAGCGAGCGACCCGATATGTTCGGCGGCATTCATACCGGCATCGACACTACTAAGCTGACCGGTGTGTACCGGGAAGTTATGAAACGCGCCGGGCTGCCGGTGCAGCTTAACAAAGCAGTCGTGGGACGCAACGCCTTCGCGCATGAGGCCGGAATCCATCAGCACGGCGTAAGCCAGAACGTGGAAACATACGAGCATATGCGTGCCGACCGATACGGGCAAACGGCTGCCGAAATGGTTATCGCAAAATTGTCCGGTTGGCGCGGTGTAGAAAGCCGGCTAAAGAGCATCGGCATTGAGATAGCCCCTGAAAACCTGAAAGCCATCAGCAAAAAAGCCAAGGAAATGTCTGACAGGTTGGGGCGTCAAATGGCCGATAACGACATAGAAAAACTCGCCGCCGCTGAGACTGGCGAAGCACTGCACGACAGATATAGAATTGACGGCGTTGACGCGCAAGAATTGCATAATGTAGGGTCGGCCCGTATCCAACTCACTGACACGGCATCAGGCCGTAAGCTGGAAGCCTCAGCGAACTCACCAAAAGAAGGCGCTATTGATGCTGTGAGGATCGCCATCAATAAGGCCATCGGTTTTGATGGCGACATGGAAGATTGGGAAGCAAAGGCCCGGGAGCCAGGCTCTAAAGCCCGCGGCGGTATATATGTGTTAGTCAAACGTAACGGCGATTCGGTTCAGGCATATGACGAAGCAACCAGCGTCAACCAGGCAAGCGCCAAGGCCTACTTAGATGCGATCAACATGATTGAGCGCATCAAAGGCCGTCAGCTGCAGCCAGTGGTTGAACCGCAAGATGTGCAGACGTAGCAGCTGCCTGAGCGTTGCGTCTGGTTGCCGCAGTTATAGCATAGCGGCGCGGTTGAGTCGCCGACCGTAGCCTTGGCATCAGCACTTGCTACACTGGGCGCTTCGTTTACGGCTGGGACGGCCTCGTCGGGCTTAACGTCAACCGGCGCTTCTGGTTCTTCTTCCAATAGGTTTGTTTGCAACTCCGGCATGTCGTTGATATCAGCCATGCCTAGTTCCAGCCGGTCGTCAAAACTCAGGTAGGACAGTGCCAGGCGGCGGAAGATGTAGTCTACCAGGCTGGAGGCTGTCCGGATGTCCGGGTCGTCGGTAATACCGGCCGGGGCGAACGACATGTTGGTCAATCCATGGACATAGCTCTTGAGCGGTACACCGTATTGCAGGCCATAGCTGACCGAAACAGCCAATGAATCCATGATCCCGGCCAGGGTTGACCCCTGCTTGGCGATCTTCATGAACACCTCTCCTGGAGTACCGTCCTCAAACTCGCCGACAGTCACGTAGCCCTTAATACCGGCCACCCTGAACGAAAACGTCTTGGCGTTGCGGTGCTTGGGCAGTTCACGGCGAATGGCGCCTTTGACAATGTATTTGCCGTTGGCTTCGGCGACAGCAGTCGTAACAGGTTGCTGCGGGCCGGCCGGAACAGTTGCCTCGGAACCAGCTTTCTTGGCCATAGACAGGGGCTGTGCAACCTTACAATTGTCGCGGTAAATAGCTATAGCCTTGAGGCCCATTTTCCAGGCATCAATGTGCAGCTGTTCAATGTCTTCTACGCCCACTTCCTCCGGCATGTTAACGGTCTTGCTGATAGCTCCGCTCAGGAACGGCTGCACTGCGGCCATCATCTTAACGTGGCCCAGATAGTGGATAGCGTTATCACCCATGGAGCAGGCGAATACAGGTTCATGCCCCTTCTTTAGGTGCGGCGCGCCAAGGATGGTCTTTTCTTCGTCTATGTAGGCAACGATGTCATCAGCTTGCTTCTTGGTGTAACCCAGCGCTCTTAGAGCCCGTGGCACAGTCTGGTTAACGATACTCATGGTACCGCCACCGACTAGTTTCTTGACCTTAACAAGACCGAGGTCCGGTTCAATGCCGGTAGTGTCACAGTCCATCATCAGGCCGATAGTCCCTGTCGGAGCCAATACGCTAGCTTGCGAATTGCGTACGCCGTAGAGTTCACCCAGCTCAACCGCTTCATCCCAGGCAGCCGCGGCTGCGCTCAGAAGTTCCTCAGGAACCAGGCTGGCATCGATCTTGGAAACCTCGGCACGGTGCATTCGCAGTACGTTCAGCATACCTTCGCGGTCTTTGGCAAAGCCGCTGAACGGGCCAACGCGGTTGGCCAGTTTGGCACTGGTTGCGTAGGAATGCCCTGTCAGCAGCGCTGTTATAGCGGCCGCTATAGCCCGTCCTTCATCAGAATCATACGGCAGGCCGAGTGCCATAAGCAACGCGCCCAGATTGGCGTAGCCAATACCAAGCTCGCGGTAAGCACGGGCGTTTTTGGCGATGCTCTCTGTCGGATACTCGCTATAGCCGACCAGTATTTCCTGGGCAGTAAAAATCAGTTCCGTAGTATGCATGAATGCTTTGATATCGAATGTATTGTCTTCCCTTAGGAACTGCAGCAGGTTGATGCTGGCCAGGTTACAGGCCGAATTGTCCAGGTGCATATACTCGCTACAGGGGTTGGAGCCGTTGATCCGGCCAGCCACCGGGCAGGTGTGCCAACGGTTGATGGTAGTGTCAAATTGCATGCCAGGATCGGCACATTCCCAGGCAGCCTCGGCGAACTGGCGAAGCAGGTCGCGGGCCTTCACCGTTTTGACCGTTTTACCCGTAGTAACGGCTTTGAGGTCCCAATCGTCATCGTCCTGGACGGCTTGCATGAAGTCGTCTGTCACACGGACCGATATATTGGCATTCTGGTACTGCACGCTGAAGGAATCTTTGCCGTCCAAGCTCATGTCCCAGCCCAATGTCTGTAAATCGCGGGCCTTGCGCTCCTCGATTGCCTTGCTCCAGATAAATTCCTCGACATCGGGGTGGTCGGCGTTAAGAATGACCATCTTGGCTGCCCGTCGGGTTTTGCCGCCGCTCTTAATCGCGCCAGCCGAAGCGTCCGCGCCGCGCATAAAGCTCAATGGTCCGCTGGCCGTACCGGCGCTCTTGCCGAGCGCCTCGACACTGGAGCGTATGGGGCTGATGTTAATACCGCTACCGGAACCGCCCTTGAAGATCATGCCCTCTTCGACATACCAATTGAGGATAGCCGGCATAGTGTCTTCAATGCCAAGGATAAAACAGGCACTGGCTTGCTGGGCGCGGCTCTTGGCACCGATATTGAACCACACCGGGCTATTGAATGCTGCCCGCTGGGTGGCCAGGATGTATTTCAGCTCCTCGCGAAAGTCTTCGGCTTCGGCTTCGCCGGTAAAGTAACCCTCTTGCAACCCTTGCCGGGTAATAGTGTCGACAACCCGGTCTATTAACTGGCGCAATGAATGCTCGCGGCCTCTCGTACCTGGAGTGCCGGTAAAGTATTTTTGGGCCACGATGTTAATGGAGTTGAGCGACCATTGCTCGGGAAACTCAACGCCTTTTTGCTCAAAGACGGGGTTATCGCTGACCGGGTTTTTAATAATAGAGTTGCGCTTGGTCCATTTAAGCAGATCATAAGCTTTACGATTTGCCGGGGTGAAAAGCCTAGCCACCCCCAGGCTGGTTGTCTGTGCCATATTGGTATGTCCCTCTTTTCTATTGATGACATGGGCCGGCCCGACAAAGACCGGACATGTCTGGTTTTTAGGTTTTTATTAATTTTGGTGTTGGTTAAGGTACTGCCCACCCGCAATAACGGACGGTTCAGGCAGCGATATGCTTGCCCTGCTTGACCAGGGATAATTCCTGTTCAAAGCTGGCAATGTCCTTGAAGCGTCGATAGACGCTCGCAAAACGTACATAGGCTACCTCGTTGAGCCGGGCCAGCTGATCCATCACTAATTCGCCGATTGCGCTGGAGCGCACCTCTTGTTCACCGCACGAGTAGAGCTCCTGTTCGACAGAATCAACCAGTTTTTCCAGTTCCAAACTGGTGACGACCGTCTTTTCGCAGGCCTGGTACAGCCCTGCTAGGAGCTTTGCCCGATTGAACAACTCCCGCTTGCCATCATTCTTGATGACGATGAGCTGTGGTCTCTCAAGACGCTCATAAGTTGTGAAACGATGCCCACAACTGTTACACATGCGGCGTCGGCGGATAGCTTGGCCCTCTGCAACATCCCGCGATTCGATGACTTTGATATCATCGCTCTGGCATTGGATGCACTTCACGTAAGCCTCCTCTCCCGGGAATACGCACGCGAGAAACCCGCGCAAGCGCTCCCTTTTACCATTAAATGTGCTCAGCATTGACCTGGCTATATGATGTTGGTTTTCCACATATAGTGCTGCGTACCTTTAATATAACTCTAGCTGTAGCGCTTTGCAAGCGAGTAATCGCTGTATTATTTACTTTCGTCTTGGTCGTCCGATTGACTGTCAGGCCAGTCGCTGGTTCCGCTAGATCCGCCCTTGCGGCGGCGACCCAGCCGGCGCAGGAAAGAGGGTCGCTCTAATTCATCTTCTTCCAGGCTGCTAGTCACTATATGGCCGGAATTATCTTGACCTTCATCTTTTTTGTCATCTTTGTTGACGTCAGTATCGTCATCCTCGTCATGTATGGACCAGATATTAGGCATGGGGGTTTCTTTGGTAAAGTCATGCTCCTCGTTAGCCGGTTCGTCGTCAAGGTTCATATCAATTTCGGCAAACGTCTTTTCGTCCTGCTTGCTGGTTGCGGCTGTCGCGGCCGTATCCTCGTCGCGAAGAGCCGGACGTGTCTTACCAGCCTGTTTTGTTTGTCTTTTAGCAAAATACGAAGCGTCAAAACCGGTTGCTACCACAGTAATAATGACCTCACCGTCCAGCTCGGGACTTATGGTAGCGCCAAAGATAATATTGGCGTCCGGATCGGCAGCGGTTGTAATAGCCTCGGCTGCGGCATTGATCTCGTGCATTGCCAAGTCGTTGCCGCCGATAACGTTAAACAGGATACCGCGAGCGCCGTCAATGGAGACTTCGAGTAATGGCGACTCAATAGCCTGCTTGGCGGCATTGACAGCCCGGTCTTCCCCGCTGGCCCGACCGATACCCATAAGCGCCGAACCGGCTTTGCTCATAACGGTCTTCACGTCGGCAAAGTCAAGGTTGATAAGGCCGTGCACAGTGATAAGGTCGGAAATACCCTGCACACCCTGCCGCAGTACGTCATCGGCAACCTTAAATGCGTCGGTCAGGGGCGTGTCACGGTCAATGGTTTGCAACAGCCGGTCGTTAGGAATAATAATGAGCGTGTCTACGGCGTCGCGAAGCTTCTCTATGGCGGCCTCGGCGTTTTTGCGGCGCTTTTCGCCCTCAAAAGCGAATGGCTTGGTAGCAAAGCCTACGACCAGGGCGCCCAACTCGGTGGCTATTTCGGCTATGACATGGCCGCCACCGCTGCCGGTGCCGCCGCCGGCGCCTATAGTAACAAATACCATATCCGCGCCCTCCAGGGCCGCACGGATGTCATCGCGGGATTCCTGGGCCGCGCGCTCGCCGACAGCCGGATCGGCGCCGGCGCCAAGGCCCCTGGTAGCGTTCTTGCCAATATGGATCTTTTGGTTGGCTTTGGAGTGGTGAAGCGCCTGCGCGTCAGTATTAATGGCAATGAACTCTACGTTCTCGATGCCGGCTTCTACCATGCGGTTGATGGCGGCGCCGCCGGCGCCGCCGACACCGACCACCTTAATCTGCGCAAATGTTTCGATCGCTGGCTCCACGACTTGTGACATAGCCTGTAGTATACCCTAGCCTCTTCGCCAGTTCAACAAATTTGTGCGGACAATTTTCGGCCAAATTAAGCACAAACGGCATGCCGTCAATTTTGTGTACAGACGGCCAACGGCAAACCCGCGACCGGGCGTGACCCCGCAGAGCCTGACAATTTTGTATTCATGCGCCGCCTGCGTTCGCTATAGCTCGTATTTATCAGGGATCTTTTAGCTGCGCAGGCGTCGGAACAGGCCGTTCAGTAGCGCCCGGGCCTGCTTGGCGTTTTTGCCACCTGGCCGGAAGTCATCACCGCCGGCGCCGGGCGGCAGGTCTGGAAGCAGCAACATATCGAGCAGCATCAGGCCAACGACGGTTATGTAGCTTTGGTCTTCGACCGTATCAGCCAGGCCGCTGACATCGCGCAGTTTACCGACGCGGGCCGGAAGCTGCAGCTTTTCACGGCTTAACTCATCCAGTCCAGGTAATTTGGAGGTGCCTCCGGTCAGTACGATACCGCCGGGCAGCTTCCGCGAACGCTTAATCTTTTGCAGTTCCTTGTCGACGTATTCCAACAGTTCCTCGGCACGAGCCTCAGCAATCATGGTGATGTCCTCGGCGTCAAAGTGATGCGTCTTATCATTCACCTTGACGGTAACATTGGTCTTATTGGTCTCGTGCCGCAGGTCGGCGTGCTGGAGCTTGACTGCTTCGGCGATATCCAGGTCGGTTTTTAGGCCTATGGCCAAGTCATTGGTGATGTGTTGGCCGCCAATCGGCAGCACGGCTATGTGTTGGACCTCTCCGTCTTCAAAGACAATAAGGTTGGTAGTACCGGCGCCGATATCCAGAAGCGCCGTACCGGCTTCTTTTTGTTGGCGGGTCAGCACCGCTTCGGCTGCGGCCAGGCCGGAAACAGTGTGGTGGATAGGTCGGATTTCTGCTTTCTCAAGCGCCATATCAAGGTTGCGCAGATTAGGTGAAGCGGCAGTCACAATGTGCGCGTCGACTTCCAGCCTTATACCATGCATACCGACCGGGTCTTTGATGTTGCGCTGCCCGTCGAGACTGTAACTCTTAGCAAAGAACTGGACGATTTCGCGGTTGGGCGGCAGGCTGACAATAGTAGCGGCTTCTTCTACGCGCAACCGGTCATCGGGAGTGATTTCGCGGTTGGCTGCACTGATGGCAATCACTCCCTCGGAGTTCAAGCCGCTAACGTGCGCTCCATTGACGTTGACTGTAGCGTGCTTAATGGACATCCCGGAAATGCGTTCCGCCTCTGTTACGGCGTGAACAATAGCATCCGCCACTTCATCAACATGCACTACGGCACCGCGGCGCATGCCCTGATTCGGGGCGTGGCCGTGACCGATAATGGAAGGCATGTGGCTGCCGTTAGGGTCAAACATGCCTACGACGCACCGCACCGCGCTGGTGCCGATATCAAGTCCTATGAAGTGTTCTTGGTTTGAGCCTTGCATCCGGCCAACAGTATAGCGCTATTGTTTCATGCTGGGCAAGCTGCCATCTGTTAAAACTTCGGCGCCGGTTTCGGTTATCAAGACAGTATGCTCAAAATGGGCGCTATACGAGCCGTCGGTCGTCACGACCGTCCATCCGTCATCAGCAATACGGACCCGTTCGGTACCGAGCGTGACCATCGGCTCGATGGCGATCGTCATACCGCTCGTAAGCCAGGGTCCGGTATGGGCGCGGCCATAGTTCGGAATGTTAGGGTCCTCGTGCAATTGGTGGCCGACGCCGTGCCCGACCAGGTCGCGCACGATGCCATAACGATATTTTTTGAGAGAATTCTCGACGGCCGCGCCGATGTCGCCAGTGCGGACCTGGTCGCGCACGGCGCCAATGCCTGCCTGCAAAGCCTCTTCTGTACGCTTGACAAGCTCTATGTGGCCCTTTTGTTTGGGCCGGCCAACAATCAGACTTATTGCGGCGTCGGTGATCATTCCCTCGTACACCACCCCAAAATCCAGGCTTACAATGTCGCCGTCATGGATTATTTTATCCCTGCGGGGAATGCCATGTACTACCTCTTCGTTAACTGATATGCATATGACATCCGGGAATCCCTGGTAGCCCAGAAATGCCGGCAGCCCTCCAAGTTTTTGCAGCTCGGCAGCGGCCAGGTCAGCCAGTTGTTTGGTAGACATGTCCGGCTCAATAATACGCTTGAGATATTGCAGAACAGTTGCCAGCATCTGGCCGCTGCCCCGCATGGCCGCGATTTCGGTGGCGTTTTTGACGCGGGTCGTCATAATCAGCCAGGCCTACCGCGCGTTTAAGTGCTTAACCATTTCGTCGTTGACCGCCTCCACCGAACGTTCGGCGTTAATGTTCAGGACATCGATCCCATGTTCCGATAACCAGGTAAGCAATGGCGCGGTGGAACGTTCGTATTCATCAAAACGCGCCTCAATCGCCGCCTCTTTGTCATCAATGCGGCCGCGCTGCAAAAGCCGCTGCTTAACAGCCTCTCTGGAGGCTACCAGGTGGAACGCTGTACGCAAACTGAACCGGCCTGCTTTGACCTGCCCCATCAGCCATTCGGCCTGCGGAATGGTGCGCGGAAAACCGTCCATAATCACCTCCTCGCTATCCGGCAAAGACGACAGGACACGGTCTACAATTGCAATGATCTCCTGGTCGTCGAGCAGTTCGCCGGCCAGCATCCGTTCGCGTTGCTGCCCGGTTACGTACATTCTGAGCACTTCGCCCATGGATATCAGGTGGAAGTTGTGCTGGTCGGCCAGCATTTTACCTTGCGTACCCTTGCCCGAACCGGCTATACCCATAAGTAAGATCATTGCAGTTTCTCCTTTGCTATACGGGCGATGACGGCGCCGTCGGCGGCCGCGCCGGCTTTGGCTTTGGCCTGGCCGATCACCTGGCCGAGCGCGGCCGGGCCGGCGGCGCCGGCTTGGGCGATGACTTCGTCGACCAAAGCACCTATTTCAGCTTCGCTCAATTGGGCGGGCAGATATGCTTCGATAATGGCTTTTTCGGCCAGCTCAGCCCCGGCCCGGCCCGCGTCGCCGCCTTTGTTATATAGGTCGGCGCTTTCTTGCCGCTGCTTGGCCTGTTTGCTCAATTGGACCAGCACCTCGTCATCGCTCAGTCCTGTCTCGCGCTTGCCAGTCGCGACCTTGACGTTCAACAGCACGGCCTTCAGGCCGCGCAAAGTAGTTACCCGCTGTTTATCGCCGGCCAGCAAGGCAGTCTTGAGATCTTGCTCTATCTTCTGCTCTATCATCCGGAAGTAGGCCCTAGCGCAGCCCGAGTTTGTTTCGCTTGACTTTCAGCGCTTTGCGCTCCTGGCGAATAATTGCCTTGTTGCGGCGCTCCCGCTTGCTTATCGGTTTCTGGAAAAACTGGTTTTGTTTAGCCACGCTAACCACTCCGGATTGTTGCACTTTCCGGTTGAAGCGGCGCAATAAGTTCTCGGTTGATTCTTTAGAGTCTTTACGGGTTACTTGTATCATGACCAGGCTATTGTACAGAACAGGGGTTGCAAATGCAACCCCTGGACTTTTAGCTGCCCACGCGTTTTTGCTGGACAGTACGTTGTGATTTCAACACAATTGATTGCAGTTCGCGGAATATCGGGAACTGTTTATTGGTGGAATAAACTTTGGTGTTTCCCTGGCGTTCACTGACAAGAAAACCAACTTTTTCCAGCCGTTTTAATTCTCGTTGAATGTTACCGGCATCTTCTTTTATAAGTTTGGCCAGACCTCTTACGTGCGTCTTGAAATCAGGATACTTAGCATAAATTACAATGATTTTGCGGCGCACTCTTGAAGTGATAAAAACGTCTAACATCCCGGTCCTTCCGCGATCCCTTCTTTTATCCCTTATTGTCATCCAGACAACGTTCACTGGTAGTATAACGAGCCTGCAGGGCTTTGGCAAGGCCGAAATAGCAAAAACCGGCCGACGGCATAACAGGTAATTATAACGACCAAGGATTATACTAAAGTTATGTCTTACTATGCTGTGTGGGTGCGTTCCGCCCGCTACCACGGTACCGAGCCGCTGACCTATAGCGCCGGGCGCCGCTTGGCGACCGGCGCTATCGTGGAGGTTGAACTGCAGCACGAAACGGTACTCGGAGTAGTCAGTGGGCCGGCTGATAAGCCGCGGTTCAAAACTAAACAGATAATTCAGGTACTGGAAGTGCCGCCGATACCGGCACACCTACTGAAGCTGGCCGGCTGGCTGGCTGAATACTACCCCGCACCGTTAGGTATTATCGCCCAACAACTGTTGCCGGCCAGCCTTCCGGTTAAGCAGTTGAACACGCCGTCTGACACAAACTTTTCTGCCCCCGTTACAAAAGCGCTGCCGGCGCTTACAGACGAACAAAAAAGCGCCCTTACAAGCATGGAAGAGCGTGATACATACCTTGTCCACGGCGTTACCGGCAGCGGCAAGACCCGGTTGTATATCGAACTGGCCGTCCGGGCTGTTACGGGCGGCCGTTCGGCAATCATACTGACGCCGGAAATCAGCCTGACCTCGCAGTTGGCCGACAGCTTCCGTCAGGTGTTCTCAGAACGCGTTATCGTCCTCCACTCCCAGCAAACGCCGGCGGAACGGCGCCGGGCCTGGCTGTCCGTGCTCCAGGCGAGCGAGCCCGTGGTGGTTATAGGGCCGCGATCGACGCTATTCGCGCCGATCGCCCAACCCGGGCTGATCGTGCTCGATGAGGCTCACGAAGCGGCCTACAAGCAGGAACAGGCGCCGCAATACCAGACCGGCCGGGTAGCCGCCCGTCTGGCCCAGCTCACCCGCTCCTCTCTGGTTCTAGGCTCCGCCACGCCATCGGTAAGTGATTGCTACCTGGCCGAGCAAAAGCGCCGGCCCATTATCCATCTCAGCCGGCTGGCCCAGGCGACCTCACACCCGCCTGTAGAGACCGTTATTGTCGACCGCAAGGAGCGGGATTTCTTCAGCCGTTCACCACATCTGAGCCTGCCGCTTATCAAAGCTGTCGAAGGGACCCTGGCCCGGAATGAGCAGGCTCTGCTGTATCTGAACCGCCGCGGTACAGCCCGCCTGGTGATGTGCGAGCATTGCGGCTGGCAGGCGACCTGTCCGCACTGCAACCTGCCCCTGACTTATCATGGCGACCATCACCACTTGCGCTGCCACAGCTGCAACTACCAAACCGCTTCGCCCAGTAGCTGCCCGGACTGCGGCCACACCGACATCATGTTCAAGACCGCCGGCACCAAAGCTATAGTCGAAGAGGCCCGACGGCTGTTCCCGCAAGCCCGGGTGGCGCGGTTCGATACCGATAACCGGCGGGCGGAACGATTTGAGCAGCAATATGCCATGGTCAAAAAAGGCGACGTTGATATCCTCGTCGGCACCCAGCTGCTAGCCAAAGGCCTGGATTTGCCAGGCCTCAGTACGGTTGGGGTACTGCTGGCTGATACCAGCATGTACCTGCCGGATTTCTCCGCCCAGGAGCGAACTTTCCAGCTTATCAGCCAGGTGCTGGGGCGGGTTGGCCGCGGACACCGCGGCGGCCGGGCAGTAATTCAGACGTACCATCCCGACCATCCGGTGCTTCAGGCCGCCATTGCTGGCGATTACCAAACGTTCTACAAGCAGGAGCTTGCCGACCGGCAGGCGTTCCTGTTCCCGCCTTTTTGTTATCTTTTAAAATTAACCGTGCGGCGGGCTTCCATCCAGGCTGCAGAAACAGCCGCCCAGAAACTGAAAAGCGATATAGAAGCCGGCGGCTTCCGGATTCGTATCGAAGGTCCGGCTCCCAGTTTTTATGAACGGTTCCAAAACAAGTACCAATGGCAGCTGGTAGTCAAAGCCCGGGAACGCATTGAATTGCTTAAGATTGTCGCCGCTCTGCCGGCCGGCTGTTCGTACGACTTGGACCCCCTTAACCTGCTGTAGCCATAGCACCAGGCGAAAATACCATGCGGCCGGTAAAAGATGACGCTGTAACGCTCTTGGGGTATACTTGAGCCAGATTATGACCAAAGAAGATATTATTACTTTGCCGAATCCGCATCTCAGGCAAAGGTCCAAGCGGGTCGGCGTTGTGACCGACGAAATTCGCCGTATTGCCGCGGACATGCAAGCGGCCACCGTTGACTGGGACCAGAGCCGGGACCATGAAGTAGGCGTGGCCTTGGCGGCCGTGCAAATCGACCAGCTCTACAAAATCATTGTGGTCCGCAATAACCATGACAACAAGGAAGACCTGAGCTTTACGGCCTTTATAAATCCTGAGATAACCAAGTTCGAGGGCGAGGTTGTCGAAGATTTTGAAGGGTGCTTAAGCGTACCGAACATCTACGGCAAAGTCCCCCGACACACCAAAATACGTGTACGCGCACTGGACCTAAATGGAAAGCAGTTCCGGGTCACCGCCGAAGGGTTTTTGGCACGCATCTTCCAGCACGAAATCGACCACTGCAATGGCATCGTCTTCATCGACCATATCAAAGGTAAGCCCGAAGCCTTCTTCCGGATTGACGAGAACGGTAAATTACAACCATCGGACTATAAACGCGATGTCGAAAAAAATCCTATTCTTTGGCAATGAACGTCTGGCAACCGGTGTCTACAGCAGCGTTCCGACGTTTCAGGCACTGTTAGCCAGCGGCTACGATATTCCGGCTGTCATCGTAGCCCAGAACGAGACCGGCAGGTCACGTCGCGGCCGGCGCCTGGAAATCAGCATAATCGCCGGCCAGCACGGTATACCTGTGCTGGCGCCGGCCGACCTGCTCAAGGCCCGGGGCCAACTGGCAGGCTTTGGCGCCCCGGCAGCTGTGTTGATAGCATATGGCAAAATCGTGCCGCCGGCCGTTCTCGAGCTATTTCCGAAAGGCATTATCAACGTCCACCCTTCCCTGTTACCGCTGCACCGCGGGCCGGCGCCTATTGAAAGCGCTATTTTAAACGGTGACGGGCAGACCGGCGTTTCGCTGATGCGACTGGGCAACCAAATGGACACTGGCCCGCTGTACGCCCAAACCGTCGTGCCATTGGAAGATAATGAAACCAAGCAAGGCCTTGCCGACCGGCTGGCCGTCATCGGCTCCGACCTGGTTTTGGAGCATTTGCCGAAAGTGCTTGAAGGTTCAGTCGAACCCAGGCCGCAGGATAAAGCCGGTGCTACCTATGACCAGCACATCACCACTGCCGACGCCCGTCTCAACTGGAACAAGCCGGCCGCGCGTCTGGAGCGGGAAGTCCGGGCCTATGCCGGCTGGCCGCGCAGCCGCGCCCGGATAGGGTCCACTGACGTAATAATCACCAAAGCGCACGTTGAACAAGGTGCTGTCGACAATAAACCCGGCGCGGCCGGCTTGTGTAAGCCCGGAACGCTCCGGGTAAACGACAAACAGCTAGGCGTACACTGCGGACAAGGCACTTTGGTAATAGACTCTTTGATCCCTGCCGGCAAACGTGAAATGCCGGCAGCAGCGTTTCTGGCCGGCCACCGACTGACTTAAAGCATTCCTGCTGCTACTGCTGCTGATATGGTTGCGGTCCCGCGGGCGGCTGCTCATTAGGATACGAAGGCGGCGGAGTTGGGGGCGGCACTTGCGCCTGAGGCTGCTGTGTCTGGGGAGCCTGGGCCGACTGTGTCTGACTGGCAGCCAAAATTTGCGGTGCCGACTGGGCAATCTCAGCTTTCAGCTTGTCGAATTCCTCCTGGACAATGTCCTTATAGTTAGGGAAGTTCGTCTCCAGCCACTTGAATGCCCCGGCGTCGTCCTTGGCTTCGAAATAGCGCTCGAATTCGTCAAGTTGCTCATTGCTCATCTGGTCGGCCAGACGGACACCGACCCGCATTTCCAGCGTCTCATAAACGTGCCGCAGGAAGCTGTTCTTCTCGTTAGCCGGCAGGCTGTCTAAACCGATCTCCTCCAGTAAGCTGTTATCAATTTTCAGCACTTATTGTTACCCCTTATTCTAATTACCTTGGTTCCCATTGTAGCACTTTATAATTGGCGCTGCTTAGTCTCCCGGGTAAAGGAATCGATGCGGTCGCCTTCCTGTAATTCCAGACGCTTGGTAGTGGCCAGGCTCATGCCGCACATCTCGCCCTCTACGACTTCGCGCGCCTCGGCGGGACCGCGCCGCAAACCGGTCAATTGCACCTCTGCCAGCTGCTCGTCCCCGCGAGAAACCCTGGCCAACGCCGGTGCCTTGAGTTTGCCCTTGGTGACTTCCCCGCCACAAATAATTTCGGTCTTGGTGGTCTTGAAAATCCCTTTGACCACCAAGCGTCCCAAGTCAGTTTCCACAATTTCCGGACTCAGAAGGCTGGATAGTTCCGTCTTGGCATCATCTATCAGCTCATAAATAACCTGGTACAGCCGGACCTGGATTTTATCGCGGGCCGCCTGCTGTTTGCTGCTGGACGGCAGGTTTACGTTGAAGCCGTAGACGATGGCGCCCGAGCTGTGCGCAAGATGAAGGTCATTCTCGTTGACCGGGCCGACGCCGGAGCCGACAATCCGCACCGAAACTTCATCTGTATCCAACGCCTTCAAACTATCAATAACAGAGGTCAGGGAACCTTGCACATCGGCTTTGATGATAACATTCAGCTCGCTGAGCTGGCGGTCACGGTTAATGCGGCGGATCAGTTCGCTGCTGCCGATATCCAATTGTCCGGTTGAGGTTCGCTTTTGGGCGATAGCCGCGGCCGCCTGGTTACGGGCGCTCTTCTCGTTGTCTACAACTTTGAATTCATCGCCGAACTCCGGCAGCGTCTTAAAGCCGCTAATGGCCACCGGCATAGAAGGCGTTGCCTCTTTGAGCGGTTTGCCTTCGGTTGTCTCCAGGTTGCGGATCTTGGCATAACTGGCGCCGGCTACGATATAATCGCCCGGCCGCAAACGGCCGGCTTCTACCAGCGCCTGGGCAACCGGTCCCCGTCCCTGTTCAACGTGGGCTTCTATTATAAGACCGCGCGCCGGCACGTCCATATCGGCCTTGAGTTCCTCTACATCGGCCACCAATAGGATCATGTTCAGCAGTTCGTTAATGCCGGTCTTATTCTTAGCCGACACTTCCTGCACAACCGTGTCGCCGCCCCATTCCTCAATCAGCAAGCCGTTATCTGACAGCTGTTGCTTGACGCGGTTGGCGTCAGCACCGGGTTTATCAATCTTGTTTAGGGCAACGACAATCTTGACGCCGGCCTTCCGGGCGAACCGGATGGCTTCCAGAGTTTGCGGTTTGATACCGTCATCGGCTGCAATGACGATGACGACGATGTCGGTCAGCAAAGCGCCGTGTTCACGAATGGCCGCGAAGGCCTCGTGTCCGGGAGTGTCTAGGAATGTTATGACCCGGCCCTCGTGCTCTACCTGGTATGCCGAAATGTGCTGCGTGATACCTCCGGCTTCCCCTCCGGCTACGTTCACGTTGCGAATGGCATCCAGCAGACTGGTCTTACCGTGGTCGACATGCCCCATGACGGCCACCACCGGCGGCCGCGGCTCGGCGTTGTCGCCGGCCGCCGGCTTGGCGTGCACGATCTCCGCCGCCTCCTCTTCCGCCCGTTTGGCAAGCGTGACACCCAGGTCAAGCTCGTCAACGATAATCTCGGCCGTGTCGAAGTCTATGCGCTCGTTAACGGTCGCCATAACGCCGTTCTTCATGAGTTCGGCGATCAGGCGCGACACCGGAATCGATAACCGTTCAGCCAGGGTGCCGACGGTGACCATGTCTTCGATTTCTATTACGGTTTTTTCTGCCACTTTGCCGACTCCTTTCTGGCCCTACGGGCTGGTTACGGTTACGTACTCATGTTATTTCTTGGCTTTGGCCTTGGGCTTGGGCTTGGTATCTTTCAACGACAAAGCGATCTTGCGGTTCTCGGTATCAACATCCAACACCTTGAACTGCTTGCGCTCGTTCAGCTGGAATAGCTTCTCAGGGTCAACCGCTTCGTCATCACTCATCTCCGATACGTGAACCAATGCTTCTACGCTGGAACTGAGCTGCACAAATGCGCCGAACGGGGTAATACGCGTCACTTTGCCTTCTACGACATCGCCTTTATTAAACGCCTTGACCTGCTTAAGCCAAGGGTCTTCGGTCATCTGCTTGAGGCTTAGGCTGAGGCGGTCTTTGTCGATAGCAATAATCTTAGCCTTGACCGTCTCGCCGACCTTTACATAGTTGCGCGGATTATCGACACGCTCCCAGGAGATCTCTGAAATGTGCACCAGGCCTTCGATACCATCGACGTTGACGAAAGCGCCGAAGTCAATCACACCAGTGACCACGCCTTCGACCGCATCGCCAACTTTAAGCTCGCTGAAGCGGGCCTGCATGTCGTCCTTAACCGCCTCCTTCTCTGAAAAAATCAGCTTATTGTCCTTGCGGCTGACATCCAGGACCCGGACGCGCAGTGGCTTGTTGGTCAAGGAGTGTAATTTCTGCAAGATTTCATCCTTATCGGCTCCGGATACGCGCGGATAATGTCCGGCTGCCAGTTGCGAAACCGGCAAAAAGCCGCGGATGCCTTCAAGCTCAATGAGCAAGCCGCCACGGTTTGCGTCATACGGCATCACCTCGACGATTTCGTTAGCGTCAAAGACCCTCTGCAGCTCGTCCCAACCGCGGTCCTTAACAGCCCGCTTCAGGCTTAATAGCGCATAGCCTTTCTCTATCTCAGGATCGATTACGCTAACGGTGACTTTTTCACCTTTTTCCAGCTTTTGGCCGTGGCTGATCTCCCGGCGCATAACGACACCCAGTCCTTGCGGGCCCAGATCAATCCAAACCTCGTTTTTCTTGACGGTCAATACGGCGCCTTCTACTACGTCACCGCTGGCCAGCGTCTTGATGTCGCTGTCGGCCAGCAACTCTTCCATAGTAAGTATTTTTGACATGCTTCCCATGCCTCCTTTGTAAATATATTTCTCCAGCCGCAAACAGAGGCTCTCGTGTTAAACATTTGCTGACTGTAAGATTATTTTCATTATATCTGATAGTTAGCCTTGAGTAAAGAGTCAGGAAAGTTGCGAGGCGGGAAGTCGGCTGGTTGGCGCGCTGGTTGGCGCGTCGACGCGTGTGCTACACTCGTAACATGTATCTGGGCATCGACATCGGCGGCACCAAAACATTGGTAGCTACCCTGTCGGACGATGGCCAGATTATCGACAGCCGGCACTTCCCCTCCGATAAGGATTACCGCCGGTTCCTGCTCAATCTCGACAAAATTCTCCACGAGCTGCAGCTAGACGAAACATTTTATTGCTGCGCCGGTATTCCGGGTCTGATAGACCGCCAGGCCGGCGTGGTACACGCCCTAGGAAATCTTCCGTGGCGCGAAGTACCGATTCGGGACGATATAGCGAAATTAACCGGCCAACCGGTCATCATTGAGAACGACGCCCGATTGGCCGGCCTGTCCGAAGCACAATTGATCAAAGACACCTATAAGGACGTCCTCTTCCTGACTATCAGCACCGGCATCGGCGGGGCATTTATCCAGGACGGCTTCATCGCCCGGGCGCTACAGGACACCGAGATGGGCAAAATACCACTCCTGTACAACGGTGAATATATCCACTGGGAAGAGTTCGCCGGCGGCCGGGGCGTCGTCAAGCGCTTCAACAAGCAGGCACACGAGATCGTTAACCCCGAGGAATGGCAATATATCGGCGAGAACCTGGCTCCCGGGCTGGCAGTCGTATGTTCGGTACTGCAACCAGAAGTTATTGTCCTTG
The DNA here is from genome assembly GCA_027315225.1 of Candidatus Saccharimonadota bacterium. Lineage (GTDB taxonomy): Bacteria > Patescibacteriota > Saccharimonadia > Saccharimonadales > UBA4665 > DAHUYJ01. Next base: position 103,215 of record DAHUYJ010000001.1, read on the forward strand.
GCGGCAGCGTCGGCAAATACGCCGACCACTACAGCGGCGCTATCATGGACTTCCTGGCTCAACACCTGCACCCGGTTGTCAAGCAACCGCGGGCTATCCTGCCGGCCCGGCGTTCCGACCAGGCAGTAATTTACGGGTGCCACGTCTTGGCACAGCAGACCTACGGAGGGAATCCTGGCCATGGATGAGCTAGTCAGTACGCTCAGCAAGCGTTTTCCGGCACTAAAATTCACAGCGGGAAACCAGTTCTGCTGGTCGCCGGAAACCGGCGAGATCTTCTACAAGTCCGAAGCCAACAGCCGGCAAGCTACCTGGTCGCTGCTGCACGAAACCGGACACGCCCTGCTTGAACATAGCGGCTACCGGGCAGACTTTGAACTCATAAAGCTGGAAATGGCCGCCTGGGAGCGGGCCCGCCAGCTAGCCGCCGGGCTGGAAATCACTATCGACGAGGGCCACATCCAAGATTGTCTGGATACGTATCGGGACTGGTTGTACAAGCGCAGCATCTGCCCAAATTGTACTGCCAAGAGTCTCCAACAGGGGGACTTTGTCCATTATCGTTGTTTTAATTGCCACACTGTGTGGCGAGTGACAGCCAGCCGGTTTTGCCGCGCTTACCGCCGCCATGCAGGTGTTCCCCAACCTGGAACACTGAGCATGTGAACCTATCCAGTCAATCGATCCTTATAGGCCCAAGTTCCAGAATAGGCGGCAAAAGGCCATCTTCGTTTTTGAGCAGAGTATTCAGGCAGTCGACCACACGCGCTGTTTTTCGGCTTTTGGAACGGGCTATCCTGACGCCTACAACGTCAGCGTCCCTGGACCATATACGGGTCTTGGGAAATGCCTGAGGCCCGTAGAAATTCTCTATAGCCCGTGTAACCTGGCGCCTTTCGTCGAATGCGCTGCCACCCTGGCTGCCGACTGTCAGGATTCGCTTTACTTTCTTGCGGTCATCAACGTGCATAACAGCCGGCCTGGAAGGTACCCTGGAGTATTTGTATGCAGCCGGTGGCAAAGACCTGTGAAGATTCTCCACTAAATCATTAAAGCCCCTCTCCCTAATATCCGTATGAAGGTTCGTATAAAGCCGGCTTATTTCTCCGGAAGCCATAATCATGGACCTAGGGCCATCGTACAAAGGACGAAGCGCTTTATCAATGGCCGGCACCTCAAATATACCCGCTTCTACCAGGACATCCCGCACATGCATAATATGCTCTTCGGTAATTGAGGCTGCCGGCCTATAGACACCGAATAACGGTACATGCTCCTGCTGCCCATGCCCTGATATGTTCATACCTAATAATTCCTCAACCGCAAGAAGCTTTCGCCTATAGCGGCGAAAGCTTCATTGTAAGCTGTCCGGGTTCGGCCTACTTTTTACGCGACTTTTTTGGTGCGCCGGGAAATACGGCCACCCATAGCGCCGGCCTTGCGGGCCAGCTCGCGGTTGGCGTAGAAGCCGCCGGTGCGGCCAAGCTTACCGCCCTTGGCACCGATCTTGGCGTAAAAATCTTTGCCGTATTTAGCTTTGTTGGTTGCGGCAGCCGCTTGGCCGCCAGATTTCGTTCCAGCCATTTGTTCATGACCTCCAATTACTAGTTGCTCTCGAGGGGAAACAAAAAGGTTCTTCGCCGCATTCAGCGAAAAACCCTCTGATTTCTTGATCGAAATTATATGTATGATATCACGCTATTGTTTTGTTGTCAATAAGCTTGTACTTAACTTGCCAAAGGACTTTCCTGCTTATGCTATTACATAATAACGATAAGCCGCATCAGGAGTCTGTAAGAATTTTTGCCTGGCGCTGGCGCTTTTCCAGTTCCGTGCTGACAGTTTCCATAATATTATCAACTTGGAATAGCATGCCGCGTTTATCGAGTTGCCTTTTATGGTAGCCGGTCTCTATGCGCCCCCGCAAAACCCTGCCGTCCCCTTTGCCCTTCTCTTGGATGACAACTGTGCTGGCGGTGCCTGCACCGCGCTCAGTCCTTTGGGTTGTCCTCTCCATGAAGTACGAACCCGAAGCATCTGATCCGATTACAATAGACTCGCGCCAATATTTGCCCTTATGTTGCTTGAGCACAACCCTTCGGTTCCTGCCCCGATAGGAGTGCGCTACCCATAGCCTACTCTGCTCTTTATTTGTAGCCTTTATAACTCCGTCCAAAGACTCGGCTTGCCTGATTAGCTGACGGATTGATGCTGCGAATACTCTGGGATCGGTATTAGTGCGTTCCAGCTCGTAGTTAGAAAAGTGTTCATATCTCAAAAACTCCTCAGCTTGCCCGCCCGGTTCGCCCGCCTCATCCGGAAAGCTGTTATGAAATGCCTCTCTTGCCAACTCCAGTTCCGGCGAACCATCTGAGTCTGTTAGATGCGCATAAAAGGACGCGGCGAACCGGCGGCGCAGTTTCTCATCACCAATAGCCCTACGGAGACCGCCAAAGGCTGCTTCGTATGTGACTTCTATGAAGCTGTCGCTCGGCGCGGCCGCATCCTCGCCTAAGACCCGCGCGGGATGGTCCAGAACAAAGTCCAGGGCCCTTCCGGCGGCCGCGTTAAACGCATCAGCCCCTTGTTTATGGGCATCGGTCAATTCTTTTCCCTGTACGGCAAATATATCAGGTTGGTTGCGGAATATCGACATGTAGACTTTACGCTTTATGTTTATTATACTATAAATGTACATTTAGTCAAAGAAAAAGGCCCCGCTTTCAAGCGGGACCTTCCCCATAATTTGGCACCGTGCTATTTTCCCAGGGGTGGACCCCAAGTATTGTAACCGCTCTGAGGCTTAACTGCTGTGTTCGGCATGGGAACAGGTGTTTCCCTCAGGCT